>CALUPA010000090.1 GCA_944322395.1 uncultured Phocaeicola sp. | reverse complement strand
ATTCTTCTTTTGAATACTTTTTATATTCACGCATGTTACTAAATAATTTGTGTCAACTTATTTAGTACACTACATGTTCTACGAACTACTGATTTACCAGACCATGAATTTCATCCATAGTGAGTTTTCCTTCAAGAATTATCACTGTAAATTCCTTGCTTTCATCGACCAAAAGAACATACTCATTTATATCATTCTTTTCTTTCATATAGATAAAGACCCGTTCTCCTTCATCTTTTATGCGTAGCAACTCCTCATACCCATTAGTGGAATTTATAAATGCTGTTTCCTTGCGCAAGAGTGCTGAAGCCTCACTGTTCTCGGACGAGAGGATTTGCAATCCTGTAAGTTTCTTTGCCACTTTTTCTATATTAATATCACCGGTATTCGAAGCATTCATCATACCAAACATTTTAGGAGACACGTACACGGATGTCACTCCTTCCATTTCTGCTATTTTCTCAAAACGGTTTTGCGCATTAACAGACAATGCTGCCAGCATAACACTTACTATAATAAATAATCTTGTTTTCATTTTCTTATGTTTGTTATATCGTCAATTTTTTCTTTTACACTAACAGTAACTTTTTTTGCTTTCTCCATCTTGGCATTACCTTTGTTTAAAGCCTCAGCAAAAAGCTGCAAGGCATTCTCAGTAGCCATATATGCTTCCTGAGGATTATCGAACGTATCTTTCATCACCATACCGTCATCCTGACTCTTTGACATAAATACATTTATACCTATCAGTATAACTACGGCAGCGGCTATTCCCGACACATATTTATATAAGGTATAATATCGCAGTTTATTCGCCTTGCTTTGTTTTTCCCACATGTCTATATTGTCGGAAATACGTTTCTGCATACCTTCCGGTACAGTAAAATCACTGTCATTTTTCACGGCTGAAAGATGAAGGAACACTTCCCTATCAGTAGAGAACTCTGTTTCTACATCATCGTTCAGGAAATAATTTTCCAAGATTTTCTCTTCATCTGCATCGGTCTCACCGTTGTAAAACTTTTCAAGCAAATGTCTGATTGTATCTGTGTTCATATCTTATCCTTTAAATTTAATAAATTGTTCTCTTATTCTCTTCCTGGCTTTGGAGAGTGTGGCACGTATGTTTACCTGGTTTAAACCGGTAGCCTTGCCAATCTCCTCGAAAGAACATTCGTTCACATCCCTAAGCCACATGACTTTTTTCTGAACGTCGGGCAGTTCGCTTATCATCTTCCTCAGTCTACCGTTCTCTTCTTTCTTCTCCAGTCTTACGCCTACATCATCGGCCGGCAGACAAAGCCGTTCATCATCTATCACATCTTCAAGTGTGCTATGATTACTCCTTATAAAATCCATACACAGATTTTTCACCAAAGTAACACAATATGCTTCCCGGCATACTGCCACATCCAGCTCTTCCCGCTTGTTCCACAATTTCAGATAAGCCTCCTGTACTATATCTTCGGCATCCTGTACATTCCGGAGTATGGAATAAGCCGTTCTGTAGAGTTTTGCATGGTACGGAATGAAGAGTGACTTAAATTCATTTGCGTCCATTACGTTTCTCTGTTTCCTGCTCTATTAGTTTGTCAATATCTTCCTGTCTGATGTTACCTTTAAGCTGTATCAAGGCACAATCATCCTTACCTCCACACACTATCAGAAGCTCTTTTATAATGTCCTTCTTTTCTTTGACAAGTATCTGAACACTTCCATCCTGATCCTTAGCCCTTACAAGTGTCTCATATCCGTGCCCGTTGAGTGAGGCAATCCGTTTTGTAAATCTGGCTTTTACCCGTTCACTACATTCTTCCAGATCGAGCACACGTACACTGTTAATACGTCCGGCTATATCATTCTTGTCATCTTTATCCATGAACATGTGTCCCATTTTCATCAGTATCCACGGTACACTTACATATTCTGCCTTTTTAGCATCCTTAAACTCGTTGATAATAGAATTTACATTTACCGCACATAACATTTGGGCTGAAAGCAGCATAACTATAAAGAAATATTTTTTCATGACTGACTCATTTTTAAGTGTTATACATAATCTTTGATGCGCATTCTATGTGAAAGACGGAACAACTCCGGAAAATGTTGCATCAGAAAATAAGTTTTTTTACAAAAATATCAATATCCTAAAAACCAAAGTACATATCTGCCTAAAATTAAAAGCTTTTTACTACCTTTGCGTTCGGATTTTAAAATATACATTTTAGATTATGGAAAATAAGTACATCACCGTAGCATATAAACTTTATGCTATGATAGACGGCGAAAAAGAATTGATAGAAGAAGCTCCTGCAGAACATCCTTTCCAGTTCATCACAGGTATAGGATATACACTTGAGAGATTTGAAAAAGAAATAACAGCACTTGCAAAAGGAGACAACTTCAACTTTACTATCCCTTGTGCAGAAGCATACGGCGAAGTAGACCCTGAAGGAATCAAGACTCTCCCTAAATCTGCGTTCTGTGGTCCTGACGGTAAGTTTGACGAAGACAACGTGTTCGAAGGAAACATAATCATGCTGAACGACGGTGAAGGAAACCAGTTCTATGCCAACGTAGGCGAAATAACTGACAGCACTGTAACTATCGACCTTAACCATCCTCACGCAGGCAAAGACCTGATTTTCGAAGGTTCAATCCTTGAAATGCGTGAAGCTACAAACAAGGAAGTTCAGGACATCGTGAACTCTATGAGCGGATGCGGTGGCGGATGCAGCGGTTGTGGCGGCGGATGCGGCGACCATGATGATGACTGTGGTGGCGGATGCTGCGGATGTCATTAATAAAAAAGACAATATGAACTGATTTATTATAAGTGTAAATTACATTTTATTGTAGTTTACACTTTTTTTATGCCGTTTTTCATTGTACAAGTAAATAAATATATACACGAAGATAAAAATTCTGTTCTATGACATATTTTCGAAAAACATTGTGTATCTTCGCATTATATATTACAAACAACAGAAGTATGAACAAATCAAAGAAATTTATCGGAGCAGCTATGCTGCTCGCATTGATGTCGGCATGCGGAAACAGTTCGAAGTTTAAGTACGATACTGTACCCAACGACCCGATGCAGACACGAATCTACACACTTGACAACGGGCTGAAGGTTTACCTGACAGTAAACAAGGAAACTCCACGTATCCAGACTTATATTGCCGTAAGAGTGGGTGGAAAGAACGACCCTGCAGAGACTACTGGTCTTGCACACTATTTCGAACACCTGATGTTCAAGGGTACAGAAAAATTCGGTACTACGGACTTCAGCAAGGAAAAACCTATGCTGGACGAAATAGAACGTCTGTTCGAAGTTTACAGAAAAACTACTGACGAAACTGAAAGAAAGGCTATTTACCACCTGATAGACAGTGTGTCATACGAGGCTTCGAAAATTGCTATTCCTAACGAATACGACAAGCTGATGGCAGCTATAGGTGCTAATGGAACAAATGCTTATACAAGCTACGACCAGACTGTTTATGTAGAAGATATACCATCAAACGAAATCGACAACTGGGCCAAGATTCAAGCAGACAGATTCCAGAATGCCACAATCAGAGGATTCCACACTGAGCTGGAAACTGTTTACGAAGAAAAGAACATGTCGCTTACAAAGGATTTCAGAAAGGTTTACGAAACATTACTGAGCGCTCTTTATCCTGATTATCCGTACGGAACTCAGACTGTACTCGGCTCGCAGGAACACCTGAAGAATCCTTCTATCACAAACATCAAGAATTATTTCAAGACATGGTATGTGCCTAACAATATGGCCATCTGCATGTCAGGAGATATGAATCCTGATGAGACTATCGAAATAATCAACAAGTATTTCGGTGAGATGAAACCTAATCCAAATTTGCCTGAACGCCCTCAGCCTAAGGAATCGCCTATAAAGGAGCCTGTGGTGAAGGAAGTTATGGGACTTGATGCAGAAAGTGTAGCATTGGCCTGGAGAATGCCGACTACAGTAGAGGACGATATAATCTCAGCACTTATCAGTTCTATTCTGTATAACGGTAAGGCCGGTTTGCTTGACGTAAACCTTAACCAGCAACAGAAAGTCTTGGGATGTTTTGCAGGTTCTCTGGGATTGTCTGATTACTATACTTATATGATTAGCGGTCAGCCAAAACAAGGACAGACTCTTGACGAAGTCAAGGACCTTATGCTGGCAGAAATTGAAAAACTACGTAAAGGTGAGTTTGACGAAGAACTGCTCCAGGCTACAATAAACAACTACAAGCTTTACTACATGAAACAGCTTGAAAGCAACGAAAGCAGAGCCGACATGTTTGTTTCGGCTTTCATCGACGGCGACCAGTGGAGCGATGTAGTAAACTTCATCGACAAGATGAGCAAGGTAAACAAACAGCAGATTGTAGACTTCGCAAACAAATACTTTGCTGACAACTATGCTTTAGTCTACAAACGCATGGGCAAAGACCCTAACGAAAAGAAGATGGACAAACCGTCTATCACTCCTATCGTGATGAACCGCGACAGTGTAAGTTCATTCCTGAAAGAAATCCAGGCAAGCAAGGTTACTCCTATCGAACCTGTATTCCTTGACTTCGAAAAAGACATGCAGAAATTCACTGCAAAATCAGATATCGAAGTGCTTTACAAGAAAAATGACATGAACGACCTGTTCCAAATGACATATGTGTTCGATATGGGCAGCCAGAACGACAAGGCTCTGAGCACAGCATTCTCATATTTGGAATATTTGGGAACATCAAAGAAATCACTTGCTGAAATCAATAAGGAATTCTATCGCCTGGCATGCTCGTTCAGCGTACATCCGGGAATGAAACGCACATATGTTATGCTGTCAGGACTTCAGGAGAATATGCCTAAGGCTATGCAACTCTTTGAAGAAATCCTTGCGGATGCTCAAGTAGATGTAAATGCATACAAGAATTATGCTGCAGACATCTTAAAGAAACGTGCTGATGCAAAACTTAACCAGTCATCAAACTTCTCACAATTGCTTAATTATGCAATGTATGGAGAAAATTCTCCATCGAAGAATATTCTTTCTGAGAAAGAACTGACAGAGATGGACCCACAAAAATTAGTTGACTGCATACATAAGTTCAACAGCTACAAGCACCGTATAATGTATTATGGTCCTGCCACTCAGGAAGAGGTTACTTCTATTATAAACCAGTATCACAATGTTCCGGAACAGCTTGTTGATGTACCTGCACCTGCGTACGACTATAAATATCAGCCAACAAACGAAAATAAGGTCTATTTTGCTGAATATGATGCAAAACAGTTATATTTTACAGGTATATCTAATTTCGAGAAACTGTATGACGCTACACTTCAGCCTACTTTGAGCATGTATAACGAATATTTCAGTGGTGGCATGAACTCAATAGTATTCCAGGAAATGCGTGAAGCAAGAAGTCTCGCCTATTCATCATATGCATTCATAACATCGCCTTCTTATAAGGAATATCCTTATCTCTTCCGTTCATTCATAGCTACTCAGAATGACAAGATGATAGACGCGATGAAGGCATTCGATGAGATAATCAATAATATGCCTGAATCTGAGAAGGCATTCAAGCTGGCCCAGGAAGGAACTATAAGCCGTTTACGCACAGAAAGAATAACAGGTATGGATGTTTTGTGGGAGTATCTTGACCTTCAGGACAAAGGCATAAGCGAAGATCCGAGAAAAGATTTGTTTCAGAAAGCACAGACTATGACACTGAAAGATGTGAAAGACTTCCAGCAGAAATGGGTGAAAAACCGTAAATATACATACTGCGTTCTTGGTAACGAGAAAGACCTTGACATGAAGTCTTTGGAAAAATACGGTAAGATAACAAAACTGTCACAGAAGGACATTTTCGGATATTAATCTTGTATAATTTATTGTGTAAAGAGACCTGTACTGCAAAAGTGCGGGTCTCTTTCGTTTTTACAGAACTTCCCGATACTATTACAGAAATATTACATACTTGTTACATTTCACTTGTCAGATTATATCATATAGCCGACAGCATATACCAACACATATGTATATACTAATTTTGTACTGTAATTAGATTGACATTTATATGAATAAAGTAAAAAGTTTGTTTTGCATCTGCATTGTAGCTATAGGAATGCAGAATATAGATGCACAGACACGTGCAGAACATGAGATCAGGGAAAATCCAAAACTTGCTACGGGCAAGTATATGGCTTATGAGGTACCTTCTACTCCACTTACACCAGCACCGGAAGGATATGTACCATGCTACATCAGCACGTATGCCAGACACGGCTCACGCTATCTGACAGGAAAAGACAAATACGAACCTGCTCTGACAGTAATGGAAGAAGCAGATAAAAACAACGGGCTAACAGATAAAGGTAAAAAAACACTGAGAATTCTGAGACAACTAGCAAAAATAGCAGAAAACCGTTACGGAGAACTTACTCCGAAAGGCGTCCGTCAACATCAGGAATTGGCAAGACGAATGTTTGAAAATTATCCTGAAATATTTGCTGATGGGGCTCATATTGACGCCCGCGCCACATACAAAACACGTGCATTCCTTTCAATGGCTTCTGCATGTATAGAACTTAAAGCTCTTAATCCGAAGCTTAATATTACTACGGATGCGAGCCAGCATGATACATACTTCATAAAGTATAAGAATCCGATATATTCAGACAGCTGTCAGCATAATGCTGACTCGGTATTCGATGAAGCAGAAAAACGTTTCGTCCATCCTGAACGTATAATGAAAGTCTTGTTTAAACCGGAATATATTTCAAAAGTCAAGAACTATGGAAAACTGGAATGCGACCTTTTCGAATATCATGGCATAAGCCAAAGTTCGGACAACATGCCTGACCTTTCATTCCTTTTCAACGAAAAAGAACTTTTCGACTTGTGGCAACTCAACAATTTCGAATGGTACTACGAGCAGGGGCCATCGCCCTTAAGCGGTGGAAAGATGCCTAATCTGGCACGTAACCTGCTGAGAAACATCGTAGAGACAGCAGACACTGCACTTATATCGAAAAAGCCATGTGCAACACTTCGTTTCGGTCATGACACGAACCTCGCACCATTAGTAGCTCTGATGAACATAGATGACTTCAACCATTCTACAGCCGATTGGGATTCTATTCCTCAATATTATCAGACATACCGCATGATTCCGATGTGCGGGAATCTGCAACTTATCTTCTTTCGTAAGAAGGGTAATAAAGACATTCTGGTAAAACCCTTGCTTAACGAACGCGAGGTGCGTCTGACTGGTATCGAAACAGACTGTTTTCCTTTCTATCACTGGAATGAGCTCCGTAGAAAATGGATAAAACTTACTGATGAAATTTACCTTCCTACCCTTCCTGAAGGATTTGAAACTGATTAAACATAAAGGACTCTATTCCGTGTAAGAATAGAGTCCTTTATGTTTAATCAGGATTATTCGAAACTTATCCTATTTCAACTTCTCCATCTACAGTCGCCTGGTTTTCCCATCCACCAATAGAGCCACCTTCTACAGTTATACCGCTACGGTTTATTTTCAAATCCAGTGATATTCTTTTCCCACTTATTAATTCATCCTGAGGATTCCCCAACTGATTTAAAAGTTCCTCCAATGTAATCTGCTTATTCTCGCCATCAACACTTATGTTTAAAGTAATTCCTGAAATTGTTTGCGGTACAAGATAGAACGATACAGAAGCACCTGTCGCTTTAAATTCACCCTCATCATTCTTAATCTCCTTTATGACACCTTTCATACCATCCACCACACATGTTGTCTTCGCTCTAAGTGTAACAGATAATGATTCTATGCTTTCCTTAGTATATCCGTCACCCGGAGTAAACGATATATCGAATCTATGCATGGCATGATCGAAGACAAGCATAACAGGTTCTGAGGTACCTACCGTTACTCGTTTTGCCGGTGCAAGCAAAAGGTCTTTATATGATGCAGTTAGAATATTAAACTCGAAAGTTGCATTTTTTAAGTTCTCCTGCTGTGGATAACAAGCAGCAATATCCACCTGCGAAACTGCCTCAACAAGTTCCAAATCTCCCCAAGTAACAGTTTCAGATCCATACTCATAACAAAGCGGAATAATGTTTGAATCATCCTCTTTCACAAAAAGAGACATTATATCTCCTTTTTCAAAACTACCGCTTCCGTCATTCCCTAACTGCGGTGTACGGGATTGCGATGTAATGCTTGCCACTATATTTATTGTATTCTCATTATCAATAGAATCTTTTTTACATGATGCAAATACGAATGCCATTATTAATGCAAATAAAATATTATTTTTCATATAACTACGTATTATTATTTATAAATATATTATTTTAATCCCGGAAAAGCCTGTTGCCATATATCCTGACGCAAATCAACTAAAGTAAGTGAAGAAAAAGGATGCAACAATGTGGGAACTGTACCATCATTATAATCAAGTGCCCGCAAATTAGCCATAAGTCCTTTAATCTCCGGAATAGTAGACTCAACATACACTACCTTATACCGTAACAATGATGCATGGTTTGGTTCAATATCACTGGAATTATTATCACAAAAATAAACATATTCCACATTCCCATCGGCATCAAACTCTGCTCCCCAAATCGTCAAAGCATGCACTCCTGTATTTTTTCCGGCAAAATTATAAGAACTGAATCCAATAGCTTTATTATTCTTAAAAGCATCCTTCATTGATTTATTGAAGTTCTCCTTTGACATATTCTTTATCTCCACTGCCACTTTATCATCCTTTGTGAAAACTTTACTGAAAAAGCCATTGAAATTTAAAATCTCAGGACTTAGGTTTTTACGGTCTCCGTTAATAAACCAGTTAACTCCACCTGTATCCCAACTTCCTTTATCGCGGAAAGAAGATTTAAAAAAATTGAACACATCACTATGATGCTGATTTTCTTTTGTCATCTTAGTGTATTTTTCAGGACGTTCCATATAATCATATTCCTGACCGTATTCCATATCATAAGCCTCAATATATTTCCTGTTGTGTTCCAACCACCAGTGTATCAGATTTGAAGCGGCTGCGGCCCAACACATATTCCTGTCACCTACATATTCAAAACTTTTATTACAGTCGTACCATCCACAGCCTTCCTTCCATGTGAGATACTGAGCCTCTATCGGCATTGGCGGATACATATTTTCATAAGCATAGCGCAACCATATACCCTCTTCAACATCGTATCGTCCTACATTATAAGTAATGAGATTTTCCTTGCCCGGGAAATCAGGTGCATTAACACCATAAACCCATCGAATCTGATTACAGAATTCCATGTCCACATCACCTGTTTCCGAAGACTTTAAATCCAAATTAATCGTAGTCTGCTTTCCCCGTTCAAATGAACTGATACTTTCATCAAGAGAATAAGAAACAACCTTATCACCTATAGTCAGCTTTATTAGTCCTTCGCCACTATGATAAGGAGTAGCATCCTGTGGTAAAATTATAACTGTATAAGTTTGTTGGTCTTTTTTAAACGGCTTAATCCATGTACGACTTGCATTATCTGACAACAAAACATCCCCTGTTTCTAAAGAAATACTTCCATGGGTTACACTATTTATTTCCATTCGCAAATTTTCCGGAACTGAACCTTTAAGATTTATACATATTCTATGCATGGCATGTCCAAACTGCAACAATACAGATGAATCTGAAAATCTCGCCTCTGCATCAGCAAAAAGAATATCAGCACCTGCTTGATTTTCCTGAGTGGTTTGGTCAACAGGCAATACAATAGTTCTCTCTGTTTTACCTTTAGATGGCAATATCGGGAAAAGAGCAGAAAGTCTTAATTTCTTGGAAGAATAATCACCGTTCTTTAAGGACGGAGTCCACTTACCTGATGCATATTGGGGCTCTAAGAATTGAAATTTACCATCCGAGGCTACCAATAATTCTATACAATCACCATCAGAAAAACTACCAGTTCCATTATCATTAATAACAGTGCGACTACCGAGCCACGAAAGAGACTTATCGCATTGTAAAACAAGGGAACCACTATTATTCTGCAATAAATCATCATTCGATGTACATGACATCATGAACAAAGAACAACAAATAAACAAAAAAATGTAAATCTTGATTTTTTTAATCATTGATATAAGTATTAGTATTAGTAAGTCTATTATTCTCGTATTACGATTTATGTTAAGACAATGCAAAAATACATTCTTTTATTCATTTAAATGTATATTTATTGAATAAAAAAAGGTTATAGTTTGGTAATGAAACAATAATGGATTAAATTTGCGTATAACTGATAGAAAAAAGACATGATACTAATAGCAGACAGCGGAGCAACAAAAACAGACTGGATGGTAATTTCGAAAGACATCGAAAAGATAATCAGAACAGAAGGAATCAACCCTTTCCATCAGACTGAAGACTATATTTGTAACATCATAAAATATTCTCTATTACCCCAAATGGAAAGAGAAAAAATATGTATATGCAACATCTCGGAAGTGCATTTTTACGGAGCCGGATGTCTGCCACAACCAGTCCTAAAAATTAAGAGTATATTGGAAAAGACTTTCCCAAATGCTATTATTCAGGCAGAAACAGACCTTATGGGAGCAGCAAGAGCACTATGTGGAAAAACACCTGGTATAGCATGTATTCTAGGTACAGGCTCAAATTCATGTATGTATGACGGAGAAAAAATAACCTGCAACGTATCTCCACTAGGTTATATCTTAGGAGATGAAGGCAGCGGAGCTTATTTAGGAAAAAGATTTATATCAGATTGTTTAAAAGGCCAACTGCCTGAATACCTCAAAACTGGTTTATTGAATGAATATGCTCTTACTATTGGAGATATATTAAATAAGGTATACAGAGAGCCACAGGCCAACCGCTTTCTTGCATCAATCACACCTTACATATACAAAGTAAGAAAAGACACGGACGTGAAAGTTTTCCTGCATGAGTGTTTTGCTGATTTTTTCAGACGAAACATCATGAAATACGACACTATGCTTAAAATTTCATTTGCAGGATCAGTTGCATGGTATTTTCAGGAAGAAATAAAAGAAACAGCAAATTCACTCAGTTTGAAAACAGGAGTATTCTTGAAAGAACCTATATGGGGACTTAAAGATTTTCATAATAAACAATAAACCTACAATGTCATGAAGAATTTAAGATTTGAAGCAGTAGCCATAGCAATAGGATTGCTTCTACTGGGAGTTTTCATTGAAAAAGGAATGAGTAGTTTTGCCGACAAGGACAGAAGTGTAAATGTTAAAGGACTTGCAGAAATGGAAGTTCCAGCTGATAAAGTGACCTGGCCTCTAGTCTACAAAAGTCTAGGTAACGACTTGGGAGGACTTTACGACCAGATAAATAAGTCCAATAAGACAATAACGCAGTTTCTCAGAAGTAAAGGTATAGAAGAAAAAGAAATCAGTATCAATGCGCCTGAGATAATAGACATGAAGGCAGAACGTTACAGTAACCAGGAAAGTACATACAGATATAACGTAACATCAATTATCACCGTTACATCCGATAAAGTAGATCTGATAAGAAAACTAATCAGCAGCCAAGGGGAGCTTCTCAAACAAGGTGTAGCGATTACTTCCGGCGATTACAGGTATAACGTACAATATGAATATACTGGTCTGAACAAAATCAAACCACAAATGATTGAAGAAGCTACAAAAAATGCACGACAGGCAGCCGAAAAATTCGCTGAGGATTCTGACAGCAAACTAGGCAAAATAAGACGAGCAAACCAGGGGCAATTCAGTATTACAGATCGTGATGCCAATACACCTTATATAAAAAAGGTAAGAGTAGTGACAACTATAGATTATTCACTCGAAGACTAAGGCTTAATAATAGAATATTACAGGAGGCAAAACAACTCATGCCTCCTGTTTATTTATATAATCTTCTATTTTTCAGTATAAAAGCGGATAAAAAGTTGCAAATATGGACAGAAGTTAATATCTTTGCGCCCGATTTAGATAAAACAACATAAAGTCTAACACAATTAATTATTTAAAAACAATTTTTTATTTTAATGGAAAACTTAAAGAACATTGCCCCTATTGAAGATTTCAACTGGGAAGCTTATGAAAGTGGTGACACACTTACAAATGTAAGCAAAGAAGATCTTGAAAAGGCTTACGACAGTACTCTTAACAAAGTAAATGACCGTGAGGTTGTTGATGGTACTGTAATCGCAATGA
>CALUPA010000089.1 GCA_944322395.1 uncultured Phocaeicola sp. | reverse complement strand
GTACCATTCCAAAGCAGCAGCGAGACATGGAATCTCCATGACGATGGGCTGGATGCCGGATTTATCAATCCATTACAAGCTTTCGGTACATTCAGTGACCGTCCAACAGCATTGGGCGGAACAACCAGTTCTTCTATTGGAGGCTCGTTTTATGTCGGTGTCGGACCAGATGACCAAAGTCCTTCTACAAGTTCTACAGCCGGCGGTTCATTCAACTACAGCAATGATCAAACAAAAGGACTTTCCACATTTGTAGATCTCAATGGTGACGGTTTACCAGACAAAGTATTCCGTCAAGGTGGATCAGTCTATTATCGCCCCCAATTAAAATCTTCAAATAACAATTCGGTAGAATACGGAGCAGCGATTCGAGTCATAGGTATTTCAAGCTTCTCGACCAGCAGCAGTAATTCTTACTCAGGAGGCGGAGATGTAAAAATCGGTTGGGGTGGCATCGTTGGAACTGCCGGTTCAGACAAGTCAAGAACCAATACCAAGACCAAAGAATACTTCTCTGATATTAACGGGGATGGGCTGATAGACCTTGTGTCAAACGGGAAAGTATATTTCAATCATTTGGAGTTTGACAATAACGGAAACGCTGTCCCAACATTCACTCTTAGCAGTGCAGATACTCCAAGTCCTATCATATATGACCCAAATAACATCGATAAAACAATCGGTGCCGTTGATCCAGAGGAACAAGCAGAGCTTATCCGAACCTCCCCCATGGTTGATATGGTACGTGTATGGCGTGCACCGTATAATGGTATTGTCAATATTACCGGAACAGTAAATCTGATTCTTCCATCAGGAGACTATGATGCCAACGAGTATGAACAAGCTGACGGAGTAAGAGTGGCCATACAGACAGGTGGAACGGAACGTTGGAACAAAACAATATCCAAAGGGGATGCTACTGCATATCCTGCAAATATAAATAATCTCACCGTTCAGAAAAACGATAGAATCTATTTCCGTGTACAGTCTGGTACAAATGAAATGAGCAACGGCTCATTTGACAAAGTCAATTGGTCACCAGTTATAACATATACAGGTGTAGGTCATACAACTCCTGACGGATATACGTCCAACATATACAAACCAGATGAAGGAGCGGTTTATTATGCATCTTCATCTGCTATGATTGATGAAGGAAATAACATTGTATCCGTTTCCGGAAAATTTGTGAAACCTGTTACTTCTGATGATGTAGTGATAAAGGCTTTTGGCTCGAACAATAAAGCAGATGGAGAAGGAAATACCAACCCTAACTATCAGGAAAAAGAAGTATTCACACGAACATTTGCCTGGAACGAAGAATTTAATGACAGTCTGAAGTTCCAAATCCAGAATCCGGACTTGTTCACCAATTTCCGCTTTGAGATTTCATCATCATCCAATGTCAGATGGGAAGATATCAAATGGCAACCGATAGTTATCTATAAAGATTCAGACAACAATGAACAGCAATGGAATACCAGTGCTGATATGAAGCTATATACCAATCACGTATTCACTGCCGAACCTTACGCATTTGCAGAGGAAGATTCATTGTTGTCCATCAAGCCCATTTTGACCTTCAAACCATTAGTTTCTTATGACGGAAATGTCACCTTGACTGTTAAGACCGTAAACAAACTATTGGGGAAACGCTCTATTCAGATTAACACACAAGAATCTGTAGCAGACTCCATTATTATTAATCGCAGTGAGATTGAAGGTGATACTGTATGGTTTGAAATCTTTTCTAATGACACTCAATTGTCAAACAAGCTATTGCAGGCATCTGTTTCAATAGACAACCCTGAAGACACTCTGTCGTTAGTAGCTCCGAAAATAATTGCTGTCAATTTATATACATCAGAAAATCCTACCGGATTCGGACCGCTATATCGCGGATGGGGAGGATTCACATATAATACAGCTGAAGGAAGATATGCAAACCCCATCAATGAGTCTTTGCTCAATCTGCCTGAAGATGAAAACGCCCAAATAGATCCATTGACATGGGCTTTCACTCCTGTAGGCACTGATCTCAATACACTTGACCGCTGGAGCGGACAAAGACCGGAGATTTACCTGACAGCTTCAGAAATGGGGACAGCCCGCCTGACTGAGCAAAACGTAGTGTTGACCAATCCGTTTGACGAGTTAGGAGATGTGGCTGCACTTACCGGAGATTGTCTGCAAGGTACCGGAGCAGCGGCCATAACCCAGGAAGTAATCAGCACAAGTACAGTCACACAAGTTGGGCTTGTAGGAATCACCAGAAGCGAAGCATCAGGTGGAAGTACCACACGCTCAACGATGATAGATATGAACGGAGACGGTTATCCTGATATAATAGCCAACGGTACAATTCAATATACCAATACTTTAGGTGGCATAAGTGGGGAGCGATATTCCGGTATCGGAACAATAAGCAGTACCAACGAGGCAACCACCTGGGGAGCTGGAAGCAATCCTGTCATATCTGCCAGCATGACGGTTGGACACATAGCCGGATGGAAACGTGCTTCAGAAGCCCAGAAATCAAGTGCCGATTCAAAAGCAAGTGTCAACGTCTCTCTTGGTATTCCGCATAATGAAGATCATAGCACAGAAAGCTTTGTTGATGTAAACGGTGACGGTTTGCCAGATAAAATTCAATCGGATAAAAAAGTACGTCTGAACTACGGATATGCGTTCTCTGAACCTATTGACTGGGGCATTGACCGTATCCAAGGAGGTGAAGCAACTTCTATCAATGTAGGAGCAAGCGGAGCTGGCGGTGAAAATCCATTTAAGAATAAATTCCAAAATCTGGAAAGCGGTTCTACAAGTTTTGCCGGAGGATATAATATGGTCACTACACAGAATGGTGAGCAGTATAATCTGATGGACGTAAACTCTGACGGTCTGCCAGACAAGGTATGGGTATCAGGAGAAGGCATCATGGTAGCCTTCAACATAGGAAACGGATTTACAGAAGCGATTTCATGGGAAGGCGCAACAGCCCTGAACAAGTCCGCATCAACTTCCGAATCAGGCAATGTGGCCTTTACAGTAAATGTCACCCCGAAAATCATACCTATCAAATTTTCTGTCAATCCGAATGTGTCACTGAGCAACAGCATCAGCCGTGTGAACTACACGCTGCAAGATGTGGACGGCGACGGATATCTCGACATCGTGGAATCTGACAAGGAAAGCGAACTGAAGGTTACCCGTTCGGCCATAGGACGTACGAACATGCTGAAATCGGTAGTGAACTCGCTGGGAGGAACCTTTACCCTCGACTATGAGCATACAGACCCGACCTACGGACTGCCTGGTGGTAAATGGGTAATGTCGGAACTGACAGTGGATGACGGTATCCGTGACGACGGACCGGCAATGACCACCGCATTCGAATACCGCAACGGTCGGCATGACCGCCATGAACGTGAGTTCCTCGGATTCGGTGAGGTAATAACCAAGAACCTCGACACGGAACAGGGCAATGCTCTGTACCGTCAGGCCGTGGAAGAATACGACGTGGCCAACTATTATGTACAGGGCAACCTGACCAATACTTCCGTACAGGATGCAGCAGGCAACAAGTACACCGAAACCAAGAACGAATATGACGGCTACTACCTGACAGCCAACGGTGACGACTACACCTTTACGGCACAGAGCAACCTGTGCAGCGACCGTGCATCGGCGTTCGTACCGCTGCGCTACACGGCCAACCTGCAGTATGAAGGTACAGCTGACGGCATGATCACTTCGGAAGCATGGAACGAATACTACCTGACCGGCCATCACGGCGAGCTGAAATCGTACAAGTACAGTGACAAAGGCACACTCGGTGAGGACGGAAACGGCAGCTTCGACTACCAGACTGCCATCCAGTACACCTCCAACAGTACCAAGAACATCCTCGGCCTGCCCGTGAACGTGACCGTAACCGGCGGTGACGGAACAGTATATCACAACGTATCGGCCACCTATAACACGAACTATCCGAACCACCTGACGCAGATAACGCAGCAGCTGGGTAACGGAACAGCTGTGACCGACTACAAATATGACGCATACGGAAACATAACGCAGAAGACACTGCCAGAGAACGCCGAAGGACAGCGCATGTGGTACAAGTACCGCTATGAGCCGGAAATGAACATGTACGTGGAACGCGTAGAGGATGCGTTCGGCTACAGAAGTGAAGCGGGCAACTTCGACTACCGCTACGGTATCGCCCTGGAACGCCGCGACCTGAACAATTTCTATTACGAAACCGACATAGATAATCTGGGCCGTATTACCGGCGTGCGCGGACCGAACGAACTGGCCACAGGCGTACCTTATATCATCGCATTTGAATACCAGCCCAAAGCCACCTTCAATGAAAATGGCATCACTGCCCCGGCATACGCTGTGACGAAGCACTATGACATACAGCATCCGGAAGACGACATAGAAACAGTGACATTCGTTGACGGATTCGGGCGTCCGGTACAGGTCAAGAAGGACGGCACAGTGACCGACGTGGCGAACGGCAGCGCATCAAGCGCCGAGAACGTGATGATAGTAAGCGGCCGGAACGTGTATGACGCATTCGGACGCGTAGCGAAGACCTACTATCCGACTACGGAGCCACTGGGAAACAAAGCTGCCTTCAACAAGGCCTTTGACAACGTGAATCCGACTATCACAGCTTATGACGTGCTTGACCGTGCCATCAAGGTAACTCTGCCTGACAATGCAGAGACTGAGACCGCATACAGTCTGGAAAGAAGCAGTCATGCACTGGTAACAAGCGTAAAAGACGCACTGGGCAATGTGCAGACAACCCATACGAGCGGCAGCGGAAAGACGCTGAAGAGCATACAGGAAAGCGGTCCAGACGGAGCCATCGCCACTACATTCGAATACGACGGCATCCAGCGACTTGTACGTGTAACAGACGCTGACGGCAACATGACGACCTCGACGTATGACATGGGCGACCGCCGCACGGAGGTGAACCATCCGGCCAGCGGAAAGACCACGTTCACCTACGATGCACTGGGCAACGTGACAAGCAAGCAGACAGCCAACCTCGCAGGCGAAGGAAAATCAATTACCTATGACTATGACTACAACCGACTGACAGGCATCAACTATCCCGACCATCCAGAGAACAACGTGAAATACTACTACGGTGGACGTAATGCCTCACAGAACCGCATAGGACGACTGATGCTGCGCGAGGACGGAACAGGCGCCATAGAATACTTCTACGGCAAGATGGGCGAGGTGACCAAGACCCGACGCACGATGATCGTGCCTAACCAGGCCATTGCCACCTACGTGACCCAGTGGACCTACGACAGTCACAACCGACTGCTGGAGATGATCTACCCGGACGAAGAGAAAGTGACCTATACGTATGACCTGGGCGGACAACTTACGAACGTACACGGATACAAGTCGTACGGATATGACTATGTGAACCGCATAGGATATGACAAATTCGGCCAGCGCACGTATATGAAGTACTGCAACGGAGCGGAGACATTCTACACCTACGACCCACAGCGTCGCAGACTGCAGAACCTGAAAGTGAATGCCGGAGGAAATACCATCATGGATAATACCTACACGTATGACGCAGTAAGCAACGTGGTGAGCGTGGCAAACGGAGCAGCCCTGCCACAGAGCGGCAAGGCCGGCGGACATATGAGCCACAGCTACACCTACGACGCACTCTATCGTCTGACAGGCGCAACCGGAACCTACACGGGTGCAGACAGCAAGGCGGCAAGCTACACACTGGCAATGGGCTACGACAACATGCACCGCATCACCTCGAAGAGCCAGCACCTGACACAGGGCAACCTGCAGTTTGACGGCACATTGAACGTGGGCTATGAACTGACGTACACCTACGGACAGGAAGATGGAAAGAAATTCCAGCTTGACAACGTCAGTGACGTGAACTATCGCACGGAAGCCACTCCGGACGAGAACCAGAAGACACGCAACAGCCATACCTACGAGTATGACGCGAACGGAAACCTCGTTTACGTCAACACGGGACGCACGAAGAAAGATGGAACAACAGACGAGAAAGCCCATGAGCGCAAGCTGAAATGGGACGAGGAGAACCGTCTGCTAGCCTCTGACGACGACGGATTCGTGACCAACTACTGGTATGACGCAGACGGCGAGCGCACAGTGAAGACCAGCGGCGAGAGCGAGCAAGTATATGTAAACTCAGAGTTTGCCGGCGGACGCACCAACACGGCCAAGTTCTCACTCTACGTGAGCCCTTATCTCGTGGCAAACCAAGGCGGACGCTACACCAAGCACATCTATATAGGCAGCCAGCGCATTGTATCCAAGATTGGTGACTTCGCATCCTATGGCTCGGACCCGAGACGCATACAATATGCAGGAAGCGAGGCAGATGCCATATCTGTGGACTATGCCGGAAAATATTCGGCACAACAGGAGGTAATTAAAGAAAATTACGCTACCTTTGAGGTGCCATACAACGGAACGGACAACAACGACTATGTAAACGGCGAGGGATTCTGCTGTAACGACGGCTCAATGGAAGCAGCCCAGACACGTGCCATGGCAAAGGCACTGGAGGACAACTTCCAAGAAGGCGATGCCTACGAGAACCTGCAATTCTACTACCATTCCGACCATCTGGGTAGCAGCAGTTACATCACCAACCTGAATGGAGAGGTGGTACAGCACATAGAGTACGTACCGTTCGGTGAAGTGTTCATTGAAGAGCGGAACAACATCTGGAATACGCCTTACCTCTTCAACGCAAAGGAATTCGACGAAGAGACTGGACTGTATTATTATGGTGCAAGGTACTATGATCCGAAACTGAGTTTGTGGTTGTCAACTGATCCAATGCAGGAAAAGTATGCAAACATTACGAGCTATTGTTATGTTTATAATAATCCTGTAATGTTTATAGATCCTGATGGCTATGATGCTATTTACATTACTTTCCCTAATTATAGAGCAAATGGTATTCCTTTTACCGGACACGCGGGTGTTTTGTTAATCGATAATAAAACTGGATTTACTAAATATTATGAATATGGGAGGTATGATCCAGAGAATAAGGGAATTGTAAGGACCGTTGCTATTTCAAATGTCGTTATAGATAAAAATGGAAAGCCTACTCAAGAAAGTCTGCAGAAGGTAATGAAACAACTCTCAGATAAATCGGGTCATGGTGGTGATATTGAAGGGGCTTATATTATAAGTGACAAATTCAACGAAATGAACGAATATGCTAAAAACAAACTATCTGAAAATAGCAATCCAAATAGAAAGAAATATTCTATATTAAGTAATAATTGTGCTACTTTTGCTGAAGATGTTATTACGCAAGATAAAAGTGTAGATAAGCCCAATATAATCATTAATAGCCCAATCAATATTGTTGATGAGTATCAAGAAGAAGGGAATGCTCGTGTGCAATATAAAGCAAAAAGCCAAACTCTGTTTATTGGTAAGGGAGACGAAAAAGATGCAAAAATAAAGACTAAAGATGAAAATTAAATTATTAAAAATGATAGGAGTAATAATTATCATAGGTATGATTCTATCTATTATTTATCTATTTTATCAAAATAGCAATCACAATGACAGACCTGAAAACATTCCTTGTACGGCTATTTGGAAAGGTGGTCATGATGGTGGTTGTTGGATAGAATTAGTAAATATAAGAACTGATACAATTCGATTCCGAATTTACAATGAATGGAGTGGTGAATTGATATTAGATGCAGATTTTGTTCCAAATAGCAATAATAATTTACACCTGACAAAATCAAACTGGAGTTCCTATGTGGATTTTTTTGACGGGATAAATATTTACTGCAAAAATAGAATTGAAAATAGTTATCTGCAATTGACTTCTATTTTTCCCGCATATTATGAAGAAAAATAAGTAAGGTGGAAATTATTGAAAAAATCTAAAAGAGGCTGGCTTAGGAATCAACCTAGACCAGCCTTTATTACAATATTAATGAAAAACGAATTTATACATTAGTTTGCAGCCATAATCTAAACAGCGGGTCTGCAATGGTATATATACCTCCCCGCTGGGTTTTGGATGTCTTATCTATAATCTTACGGTCAGCCATCAGTTTGAGATATGGGGATATTTTCCCGTTGTCTTGACCTGTCATTTGACGTAT
Organism: uncultured Phocaeicola sp.; assembly: GCA_944322395.1. Lineage (GTDB taxonomy): Bacteria > Bacteroidota > Bacteroidia > Bacteroidales > Bacteroidaceae > Phocaeicola. Next base: position 4,265 of record CALUPA010000089.1, on the reverse strand, counting down.
CTCCTGCAGACTGACTCCATCTTCAGCCCTTGCTATAGCCGACAAAATCCTTTGAATCTGCACTACATAGCCCTCATACTTTGCCTGATAATAGAAAGAAAAATAATCTATGAGAAGCATGATATCTGTTTCCGGACTTACAGAATCTTCAATAATCTTTGCGGCTATCTGCACAGAACGGGGTGTCTTAGGCAGGTAAGACATCAAATTTTCCAAACGTGCCATATCCGTCTCGTTCCCTACGAACATACTGTAATCAGTAACGGCAAGCGGCCGTATATAAGAAATCTTCAATCCTTCGAAGAAAGCAGACTCATAATCGGTGAATGCCGGCAACACCTTGTCGGATGTCGCTATCAGAATGGGTGCACCGGCTTTATTGAGCTTTCCCCTCAAATTGTACTGCTCAGTATTATCAGTCCTCTCGAAATAGTACTGGATATTGTCAATCAACAGAACAGTCCTGCAGGAATCATCCTGCAATGGACAAAACTTCCATATATCATCGGTCGAAAAAAGTTCTTTTCCCTCAATAAATACCGGTTTAAGCTGTTTGCCACTATTCTCTATGCTGAAATACATTCTTTTGAGCAATGAGGTCTTTCCACTCCCATCTTCACCAATAATTAAATTGGGCTGTGCGATCTTATCCCTGTCCTCCTTTAACAAATAGCTGAAGATGGACGTAAAAATATCATTGTTTATGACAACAGCATCTTCCTTTATCCCTTGGCTATGGGATAAAGGAGGCTGATGCAATATGCTGGCACTTGTATTCATCATTTTAATCACTGGACAAACCTTTCAAACCAATAATCTCTCAACAGCGGTGAGCGGAACATACGCAGAGCGTCTTTCTTCATAATGTATCCGTCATTCTCCAACATGGCAAGAACCTTGCTTAAAGTATAATCAACAGCCTCAATCTTTGAAGTATCCTGACCGGTCATCAAATTGTTGAGCATACTTTCCCGTTCTATACCCTCCGGCCGGGTAGCAAGCAATTTCAGAATCTGCCGGGCAGGAAGCTCGTATTCACCATATTCGACCAGTCTCTCTGACCAGGTACTCAGATAATTCTCTGAACATAACTTACGGTAGGCGGTGTCTATATCTTCCCGAGTTATCTTGTCTGCATAGTCTTCAGCCAAATTGGAGAAGATAATCTGGATAAAATAAGGGATGTTCCAATACAACTTGTTCAGCGTGTACTCAACAAGCTCATTGCTCATTTCAATATTTTCAGACTTACAAAGTTCGAGAAGCAGTCCAGTAGCCTCGCCACGGCTCAGCTCGTCAAGGCTGAATTCCGTCAGGTCATTGACGGTATAGCCCAAATTCATAGCAGAAGTGAAATTCCTCAGACCTACAGAACCACAGAACAGCCAACGGACTTTAGTCTTGCTGACCTGTCGCAGGCTTCTTAGCCAGTTGAGGATAAAGGCCACTTTTTCAACTCCGTCCTCACCCTTGCTCAGAATTGTCAGGAAAAGGGTCAATTCATCAACGACAATAAATGTGTCTTCATCGTGTCTGATCAACTCCTTCAGGTTCTTATACAAATCTTCCTGGTCTTCTTTCTTTGCAAAATTAAATTGAACTGGGCCGAGAGAAATCTTCTCGATGCTTTCCAGTACAGAAGCCAATCCTTTGGACATTCCTTCAGCGACCTGTTTCCAAATACCATTTTTGCAGAAGGCTTCAATAACAAGGTTAAGAAAACCATCTTCTGTAGTTGTTTCTTCCAAGTCGATATAAACACATTTCCATCCCTGATTCTTTTTCTCTTCTATCAGACGTTTTGCCAATGAAGACTTGCCAATGCGTCGGGGTGCGGACAACAGCAAAGAATGGCTACTATCGAGTAGTTTGTTTGCTTTTTGAATTTCCTTTTCTCTTCCGAAGAAATCATCACCTTCAACCGGTGGACCAATCTTGTTTGATATACACATAGTATTTCCGCTTTATAAACTTATTAATCAGATGTATTTGCAAAGATACGCAATCTATTTAATTAAAAAATATTTTTATAGAAAATTATTTTTATAAACTTATGGCTACAACTGTTCACCATTGCACAACTATAAAAAGAGTCCAATTTCGGGACTTCGGAAATCAGAAAAAACCGTTCCGAATAAATCCCTCAAATGCAAAATAGCTCTGACATAGATGCAAGTCTGAACGAATTGTACCCATGTCAGAGCTATTTTTTGCACTTGATGTATGTCAGTTAAACCCAGAATTAAAAATTGATATGTGGCAATTCCTCTGCTATAATCAAATATAGTGTACCCAAAAATAACACACCTTCTAAAATAGCAAAAAAGAAGGATAGAAAGAAGCACGGGAGCAATTTATCTTTCGGATCCTTAATATATTTGCCATTTTGAAATTTATACCTTGTCAATAAACATATAGGGGGGAAATCATCAATATTCCCCCCATTCTTATTCAAGATATATATCCAAATCTTTTTTCCTTCGCTAGAAGCTTTGGAGCTTAAATATGCGGCATAGAGAAAAGAAAGTGAAACCAATGTTCCGATAATCAACAATAAAGATACAGCTATTGCCCGAAACTTGACATCTTCAACCTCCAGAACAATTAAAATCGCATTAATCAGTAATCCTTGAATTACCAGAAACCAATTTGTCCTTTGACTCCTTATCATGTCTTCATGTTCCAACATTTTTCTTATGGAGTCGTTGTATTCTTTTATTTCTTTTTTATCCATATCAATTGCAATAATTAGTTAATACAATTAGAGATAAGCTACTATCTTATAGTACGATATGAGGACAAAACCAGTTCATTTATTAATCAATTCATTAATAAAACGAAAATTGGTTTGTGTCCCTGGTTGAACATTTCTCATTACATATTCAGCCTCTATTTTACCAGCCACCCTTATTAATTTACATTCATCATTCTCTGCAAATACCTTAATACGGTCGAACTCTTTATTATCAGGCATAATAAAATGATATGAAAAATACTCCAAATGCCCTCCATGGTTGAACCCCATATCGCTAAACCCTTCCAAAAACAGACCTGAATGCAAATTTGTAGTTGAAATCTTGCAAACCACTTTTATAGGGCCATCTGAAATCCTATTGAAATGGACTACAGAGACAAGACGTTTACCATCATTTATTTCGATAATATTATCTGTACTTATTAATTTGCCTGTATTACAATCATATGCCATATGTGTTATAACATTCAGTTCTCCTTTACGAAACTGCCAATAATTAAAACGATATTTGTTCATATCCCCATACGGATAAATAAAAGCCTCATTGGTGCAAATACATTTTTCCTTATCAATTAACTGATCAGTGTTTATGCTCATGATAACTTGAGATCCAGCTTCTCTGTCTGATGGTATGATATTTATTTTTTTATCTGAACGTACTAAACTTTCATCATCATTTACTCTATAATAATATTCTCCAAGTTTTTCATTTAATTTCTGAACAATATTCTCAATTGATAAAACAGAAGCATTGATAGCCATTATATTTGACAATGATCTACTATATTCAGCAACCTCTTTTTTAGAAACATTGAACCAAATAGGCAATAATATACCTGGAGATTCGATGTTCATTTCTACTAAGCCATCCAATTCATAATTAGTCCATCCTTTACAGAAAAAGTTTTTTGAAAGGATTACAATTCCATATCTTGAGTTGCTCATACCTCTATCAATACTGCGTCTTAATCCATCGCCCACCGATATGGCAAATTCGTCAAACCAAACTTTATAGCCACATTTATTAAGTTCATTGGCCAAAGGTTCTGCTATCGCTGTTTTATCTTCGCTAGCATAAGATATAAAAACATCATACATATTCTGAATAATTTAAAATGATAGGTACTTTATAAGAACACCTAGAACCTCTTATTTAAAATCAATTAAGAAGTAACGGGTAAAATCTTTTCTACTTATTCCAAATTCCCTAAAAGGAAAGGATTTTCTAAACTCCTGTTCTGTATCGGATTTCATCATAGAAATCCATATTCTCTTTGATTAAAAGGCCCTCTTATAGACAATAAAATTACTGAAAAATGTTATATATTCCCAATTTTACATATTAAAATAATTAAAAACAGCATTAAATGTTGGCAAACTTGCTTTAATGCAGTATATTTATTTATAAAAATAATATCATAAACAAGATACATGAATTATATGGAACACAATAAATATCCAATCCACACATTAAATGCCAACATTACAGCAATTTTAAGTAAAATTATTA
>CALUPA010000088.1 GCA_944322395.1 uncultured Phocaeicola sp. | reverse complement strand
TTGCCAAAGCAATACCTTCTTGCAGGTTCTTGTTCATTTTCCAGTTACCTGCTACAATGTTTTTTCTCATCTTGTTTGAAATAATTAATTTGTTAAATATAAAAGGTAATAATCAATTCTTTTTGTCACTTTTATCTTGTGCTGACGACGGTACGAATTTCTTTTTTCGCCGCACACTCAACCAAAGCAAATCTATTATGATAAACAAAATCAATGGTCCGAAGAACCAAATCAACATTTCTGTCACTTTAACCCAAAATGTATTTTCATCAAGTCTGCCAATTGGTAACTCATCCAAAGGTCCAGTCAGTTGATATTCATCCGGGAAAGAGAAGTTGCTCCATTTCCTTATTACTACTCCTTCTTTAAGTAATATCAAGCCCGGATTGGAGCGTATAATAGTCTTTAAAGTTATCTCGTCCATAGTGGCAAACGGATATTCGGCTCCAGTATAATCCTGCCATCTTGAAATAGCCTCGTCCGAAGATGCTGTAACACAATAGAACTTATATCCATAATCAAGCGAATAATCATATACCTCGTTTATCAAGTCCATAGAACTGTCATCGGCATTTTCCAGCCATGGCGAAACAAGTAGAAAAGCATAATCGCTGTTCAGAATTTCTTCTGTTATATCAAAACCGTCATCGTTAGAAACCACCACAAAATCCTTGATTGGCGGTTCATATCCCTCCTCCTTCAATACTGTTTTTGATTCCACAAACTTCCAGGTAGAATCAGTAGGGAAATTATCTATAGTAAACTCTTTCTGTACACCATCTTTCTGATATGTAAAAATAGTTTCATATACAGGCAGTTTTACTCCATCAGGAATTTCCATACCGGCTTTTATATCTGCGCCTATATGATACGGACGGAAATCGAAAACAGGAAGATGGCTTAACGTGAAATATGTGAACAGAAAAATAAACACAGTGCTATACATAGCCACAAGCCAGTCCATTTTGTCTGTCACAAGCTTGAAAATACTCCTGTTTCGCAGCACCACAACAATAGATGCAAAAAGAAGAACTATATTCTTCCAGAATGTATCCCAGTTTGACAAATGAATAGCATCGCCAAAACACCCACAGTCAGAAATAGGATTGGCCACGGCAAGCCACAATGTAAGCGGAGTCATAACTGCCATGAAAATCAGACAAGATATTGATGCCAGCCTGCGTCTGATTCCGAAAAGCATATAAGAACCTAAAGTAAATTCCACAATGGCCATTATCCATGCTATAAGATATGGCACGAAACCGGAATTCCAACCAGCTAGTCCCCACACCTCAAAATAGTCCTGCACTTTGTATACAGTACCCATCGGGTCGTTAGCCTTGACAAATCCCGAAAACAGGAATACTATAGCCAACAGGAAACGACATATGTTGACACCTGCATAAACAGCCCTATGTATATACTTATTCTCCAAATTCAAGTTTTATTAGTCCGAATACAGAATAGTTAATCATATCCATATAATTGGCATCCACACCCTCGGAAACCAAAGTCTCACCACCAAGTTCTTCTATCTGCTTGGTTCTGTATATCTTCATCAGAATGAGATCTGTATATGATGATATACGCATGCTTCGCCATGCTTCGTCGTAGTCATGATTCTTTGCCAACATGAGTTCCAATGCCTTCTTGGCATATTTATCGTACATCTCAAGTGCACGTTCTATGCTCATATCGTTAGTTTCGGCAAAGCCAAGCTCCAACTGTATAAGACCTATAATACCATAATTAACTATTGCTATGAATTCCGAACGGATTCCTTCGTCGATAAGAGCTACTCCCTTTACTTCTATGCTGCGTATGCGGTTAGCCTTGATAAATATCTGGTCTGTTACAGACGACGGACGCATGATGCGCCACGCTGCGCCATAATCATGCAATTTCTTTTCGTAAAGGCTGCGACATATTTCTATAACGTGTTCAAACTGTTGTTTAGTATCTTTCATAAACCAATCGAATATGTGGCAAAGTTACTTATTTTTCAAATAAACGCATAATAAAAAAGGTGGAAATGCTTTTGCAATCCACCTTTTTTAATCATATAAACGTCAAATAAGATTCTATATTAAAGTATTATACAGAATTATGAGCAACGCAATACTTGTCCTATTCTGAGAACAGTAGTACGTTTTATACCGTTCAAGCTACAGAGCTTGTCAATAGATACGTGATATTTTCTTGATATAGAGCCTAAAGTATCACCATTCTTTATTTTATGATAGCGTATAGAATTTGCTGCAGCTGTAACCTTCTTCATGTCACCGTTTTTGAGTGCTGCCAAAGCGCGTGTACGCTGATAATTATACATATTGGCTCCCTTGATGAACAGATAGCTGTCGGCCACAATATCCTGTTTTGGGAAATCGAAAAGGAATTCAGGATTGATTACCTGACCGAGCAATCTTGTTTCGAAATGCAGGTGCGAACCTGTAGAACGTCCTGTGTTTCCACCAAGACCGATAACCTCACCAGCTTTTACAAACTGGTCTTCCTTTACCAGCTGTTTTGAAAGGTGTCCGTATATGGTTTCCAATCCGTTGTCATGACGAATTACTACATACTTGCCATATCCGGAACGTTCGTATCTCACGATTCTCACTCTACCGCTGAATGCAGCACGTATAGTATCGCCTATGTACACCTTTATATCAAGTCCGTTGTGCATACGTCTCCATCTAGGACCACACTTTGAAGTAATCTTGGTATGTGGAGTAGGCATACAGAAACCGGTAAGGTCTATTCTGAAAGTGTCAGGTACAGTCACATTTTTTCCGTAGGCATGAACCCTTTCATTACTCCATTCAGGATACAGTGAATAAGCCGGGTAAAAGGCTTGTTCCGTTTCTATCTGACGTACCAGAGCCAGTGAGTCTACAGACTTAAGCTTCCTGTCTATAGGTGCCTGCTTGGCTAGCAAATCCTGTGCCGAAGTATTGACAGACACCAAAGCAAAAGCTGCGACTGATAATGTTCTAAGAATTTTAATAAGCATTTTATTCGTTAATATTTTTATCTTTGCGTATAAGAAAAAACACGTTTTTTACATATAATCCCTTATACGTAACAACTCAAAATTAAAAAGGTTTTCAAAAAAACATCGTAAAGATAAGTTTTTTTGCGGAGGGAGGCAAACCGGATTAAACATTTTTTACGTATTTTCATACACTATATACGTAAATATCAGCTTTATATGTTTAGTAACATGTTTTGCGGCATCAAAGATGTTACTATTCCTTTACATACATTCTGTCTTTCCATTCATATTTCAATGAATCAAGCATATACGGCTTCATCTGTTCAGCATTTTCCTTTCCTACAGCCTCAAGTGTATTGCATTTGAATACGATACTATTATCCTTGTCGGAAAGTTCGGCTTTCATTATAAACATCTCCTTAGTAAAATCATCTCTTGATACTGTTTTCAAGCTGTCTGCCGACTGTTTATAGAAATCTTCATGTTTAGGAAGCAATATAAAATCACTTAAAGGCAGTTCCTTCCACTCAGTTGAGTAAAACGAAACCTGACTGTCTTCAGCAGGTCCACAGAATGTCCTTACCACACATACCACATTTACAGAATCATTCAAAGGCAACAGTTTCATCTCCTCTGATGATGACTCTGTGGTTTTAAGCATAAGATAATCATCTGTAAGTTTCAGCATTTCCGATTTTCCTCCAAACCTGTTCTTGACTACAGCCTTCATTCCCGATGACAAAAAATCGGCAAAATCCTGGCGATTGACTTTCGTAAGCAATGGAGATAGTGAATCAGGCATTGAAATAAACACAGAGTTTATATTTTGAGCGTTGGCTGACAAGCCTAACAACATGAAAAACAGTAGAATAAATCTCATATTTAAATTTTAAAAGCATTAAACAAACATTGAAACGCCTTGACGTTTTTGGTTGCTGACTATAGTCGGCAATGATGCCCACTATAGTCGGTAATGCTACTGACTATAATCAGCAGCTCTGCCCACTACTGTAGGCAGCAAGATTTATAACGTTTCAACGGAAAAGTTTCTCTATATCATCGTCATTCATAAGCGCAAGGACCGTCTTACCATCCGGAGTATAATTAGGCGCAGGAGCAGAGAAAAGCCCGTCCACCAAGGCATTCATCTCCTCGTTGGAAAGGACCTGACCGGCTACTATGGCAGACGCGCGTGCCATAGAAAGTGCTATCATACTCTGCACTTCTTCCTTCACCTTGCATCCTTTCTCAATTGCAGAATGGACGATATTTGTTATAAGTTGTTCCGGATTGAGCCCTTCAATATCGGCAGGAACTCCATTGATGGCATATGTGCCACCTCCCAAAGGACTTAGTTCAAATCCCAAAGAGGAAAGGTCGTCCATAATCTCTTCCAGCACCGGAACTTCAGACGGTGAAAAATGAATCATATCCGGAAACAGCATACGTTGCGACAAGCCTACACGTTTCTGTATCTGTTCCATATATTTGTCATAGAGTATTCTGACATGAGCTCTATGCTGATCGATAATCATAAGTCCGGATTTGACAGAAGTAAGGATATACGTTCCTTTATACTGATAATGCTGTGCAGCCTTTTCAGTAAAGGCAGCATCAGAATGTTCGTCATATATGGTAGGTTCGGCAGGCTCTTCGGTTTCATGATACTTTCCTGCGAAAACCATATCATCAGTAAAAGCAGGTATAGTTTCATCCGACTGTTGTTCACGTCTGTCCAAACCTTGATAGAATGGTTCCCATTCAGTCTTTTTCTTTCCGGCAGACGAATATGAAGATGGAGGAACAATAGAAGATGATTGATTGAAAGGATTATACGAAGGATCGTACGATGTGGTAGGTACACCTCCACCAAAAGAACCAGCCATATCTATAGCAGGGATATCTGGCATTCCTTCTGTATCAAAATCTATTGAAGGAACAGCATTGAACCGACCTAGTGTTTCTTTTACAGCAGCCGACAGAATCTGCCAAATGGCTTGCTCATTCTCAAACTTTATTTCTGTTTTTGTAGGATGAATGTTTACATCGATGTTTGCAGGGTCAACTTCGAAATATATAAAATACGAAACCTGCTCGCCTGTAGGTATGAGATGTTCATACGCATCGGCTACAGCTTTATGGAAATAAGGATGACGCATGTATCTGCCGTTTACAAAAAAGAACTGGCGTGCACCTTTCTTTCTGGCAGTCTCAGGCTTACCGATAAACCCGTGTATTTTCACCATCGTGGTGTCTATATCCAACGACAGAAGGTCCTGGTTCAGTTTCTTTCCGAAAACTCCCATTATGCGCTGTCTCAACTGTATAGCCGGGAGATTCAGTATTTCTGTTCCATTATGATGAAATGTAAACGAAACCTCAGGATTCACAAGAGCTATTCTTTCGAACTCTGAGATTATATTACTCAGTTCAGTCTGGTTTGACTTAAGGAATTTTCTTCGGGCAGGAACATTGAAAAACAAATTGCGCACTATAAAGTTACTGCCTTCGGGACATGCCACCGGCTCCTGCTTCTCGACTTTGGAGCCGGCAATTAAGATTGACGTACCTAGTTCTTCGCCATGCTGCCTCGTTCGCAACTCCACTTCGGCCACAGCAGCTATCGACGCCAATGCCTCTCCACGGAATCCCATAGTCCGTAGAGCGAACAAATCCGAAGCTTCGCGTATCTTTGAAGTGGCATGACGTTCGAAAGCCAGACGTGCATCTGTCTCCGACATTCCTTTACCATTGTCTATAACTTGGATGCTAGTTTTTCCGGCATCAGTCACAGACACATCAATATGCCCCGCTCCCGCATCTATGGCATTCTCTACCAACTCTTTTATAACCGAAGCAGGCCTCTGTATAACCTCACCCGCAGCAATCTGATTGGCAACGGAATCGGGCAACAAACGGATTATATCGCTCATAAATTATGTATATTCTTTATTTAATCAAAAAGTAAAGCTACCTGTTACAAGGTAATGCAAGATATAAAGCAATAACACAATTGCTACAAATAAAGTTGCATAACTAAGTGGTTTTCTGCCACTCTCTTTACGACGCTTCAAATATGTGGTACCTTCAACAAATTTTCCTCTGATATCTTCAGGCGAAAATTCCTTAGGCGGCAACATGCCAAGTTCACGTTTTGCAGTTTCTTCTATCTTCTGCAACTTTTCCTTACGCTCGTCCACATAGATATACTCATGGTGATACGGCCTAGGTTTTCTCATTGTAAACATTCCCATAATATTATCTATTTATCGTTAAACAAATGCTGGTTTGGCAATTCTATCGGTCCGCGCACGTTTTTCTTCAACTGATCTTCCACTTTCTTGCCTCGCCATATAAATATATCCTTCTTATTTAGAGGACGAATATAGTCGAACCAAACAAAATTATCAAGATGACTCTTTTCTACAGGTATCTGCGACATAGGATATAGTGTTCCATTCGATTTAGGACTCATCACCATACGTTCCAACTGTTGATTTTCAAGATAGATATCAAGCTGGCTGGTCTCGGACACATTCATACCTATAAGCAGACTGTCGGAATCCATAGGGTAATACACAAGTCTTACAGAACCTATAACCTCTACTTTTTCCATAAGTCCGTCTTCAAAATAAGCCTTTATTTCTTTTCCGGAAATCTGATTGAATAATGTTGTATCTACCGGAATCTGCTCTACGGAAAGAGCCTGATTGATAATATGCGCCCAGTCTATGGTACTGTCATTCATGTAAATATTAATCTGTTCTCCCAATAATTGCTGGTTTTCATTCCAAAGAACAGGATCCTTATACATAATCAGACATGAATCTTTAGAAGAGAACACCAGTGAATCTGCCACTCCCTGAACATCAGTTCTGTAGAACCTTACCTTATGATAGGCTCTCACCTCCCTGTACATCGAATCTGTGTCAAGATGGAATGTATTCATGCTTAGAGTATCAGCATGGAGGAAAAGGCTGTCACCCTGTGAATAATCTATTGCAACTGCATTCTTTGTAACAAAAGCATTCTTCAGCTTTTCGTTATAATAGCCATAATCTCCCAACATCATATTCTTGTTGACAGTATCAGTCATGACTATGTTTGAAAAAGCTTCACCTATACCAGTATTTCTGTCATAGAACAAAGAGTCGCCCGTAAGTTTTTTACTGTCGCTTGTCAACACAGAACGTTGGTACAAATCCGCCTTACCTGTCTGAGTATCATAATATCCTGATTCTGAATAAATATAATTATTATCACTATAGATATCAGAAGGTCCTACAATGTTTGCAACCTTTGTTAGTGTGCTGTACTTAAGTGTGTCGGACAACATTGTAAACTGTGGGTTTTCAAGTTTCACATTGTAGTAGAAAACAGACAATTTTGTGGCTGGACTATACTCACCCCACTCCGAAGTAAGTACATTCTGGTCGTCCATCATTGTACCTCCGTCAAAGAAATAGCCCAGATTGAATATTCTGTCATAATTCAGACTATCAGTAAGCAAAGTGGTAGTTCTGTTTTCCATCCTTACATTCATCCTCATCTGTGCAATCTGCGTAAACCCGTCGTAATACAACTTGTCACCATAAAGGAACAAGGTATCTCCCTGTTCTATCTTTACGTTACTGAAAGCTTCGAAAGAGTTTATCTTGTCGTAATAATACGCACTGTCGCAATACATATAGACACTGTCGTGACGGAAAACCACATTCCCCACAACGACCTGTGCATCAGGATGAGCTGCATCCTTTCTTAGTTTATCGGCACGCAACAAATATACCTTGCTTTTTTGTTTTGGCTGTGTCTGTGTCCTGCCATTCTGCATATTGGCAACAGCCAGGCAAAAGCCCAACAGGCAGAGGACGCATAACATAAGCACCCTCTGCCCGCCAAATGACATTATTTTCTTCTTTATATCAAACATTCTGTCTTTAAGGCAATAATGTAAATTTATCAATTCTTAATCCATCCCGGATATTTAAAGTCACATTTTCTCCAACTTGGATTGATACGGACATATGTATTCTTCTGCTTCTCTACAATCCATTTCTGAAGTATCTCTTCACTACGTTTGGCAGTAACCATACTTTTCAGCCTTTGGTAGTCTTCGGTTATTGTAGCTTTGTGAGCATCGATTCTGTTTTTCAGCTTCACTATTGCACAAACCTCTTTACCTTTTGAATTTATCATAGTGAAAGGTTTTGAGATTTCTCCAATCTGCATTCCTTCTACAACTTTTGCCACTTCCTGCGAAACAAGTCCTGCCAAGTGCTGCATTTCAAATCGTGAAGTTCCAGTCTGAGGATTGGCCAATAGCCCATGATTGTTTTTTGTATCTTTATCCTGTGACACCCATGTAGCAGCTTCATCAAATGTCACCTTTCCTTTTCTGATATCATTAGCCAAAGTGTCAAGCTTATTCAATGCCTCTTCTATTTCGGCCTCATCCACTTTCGGTTTCATCAATATATGACGGTAGCTCACACGGTCACCTCGTTTCTCTATCAACTGTGCAATGTGATAACCATATTCAGTTTCAAATACTTTTGAGATCTTTTTCGGATCGGTCATATTGAATATCACATTTGCAAATTCAGGAGTCAATTCACCCCTACCTGTAAATCCGTATTCACCGCCACGACGTGCTGATCCCGGGTCCTCGGAATAATACATTGCCAAAACAGAGAATGAAGATTCGCCTTTATAGATTTGTTCTGTAAAATCACGCAGTTTTTTCTTTACGCGTTCTATTTCTTCTTCCTTAATCTTAGGCTCACGTATAATGATTTGTACCTCCACCTGTGTAGGTATACTAGGTATACTGTCAGCAGGCAGATTTTTAAAATAATTTCTCACTTCTGCTGGTGTAAGTTTTATATCGCCCACCAGTTCACGCTGCATTTGCTGCACGATAAGCCCGTTTCGGATATTTTCTCTAAGCATCTCGCGTATCTGTGTAGAGGTCTTATTATAATACTCCTCCATCTTTTCTTTAGAACCGATTTGCTCAATAAGCCAAGCAGTCTGTTGTTCCACTTTCTGAAGCACTTCCTGTTCTGAAACCTCAACACTATCAATCTCTGCCTGATGCAAGAATAACTTCTGAACAGCCAATTCTTCAGGAATAACACAATAAGGGTCACCATCGAAACGTCTTCCCTCGTATTGTGCATTCAGCCGTTCATTTTCAACGTCTGATTTAAGAATAGCTTCGTCACCAACTACCCAAACGACTTCGTCAATAACATTGTCCTGGGCTTTAACTGTTAATCCCACAATCATCAAAAGCAGGAATAAACTTACTTTTTTGACACTTAATTTATTCATTTGAGCCATTAAAATATTTAATATCATTATTATCAGAGGCTTCGTTATACAAGTCTTCCTTCATTCTTGATATAAACTCAATCCTCTTTGTATTCATTAATATTTCCCTAATTTCCTTTTCCGCGTATTCCAACGGTAATATTTCTCCTTCTCCAAGATACTCATCAACATGAAGGAAATAATGAAAGGCAGAATCACTAACTTCAATATTTCTCTCTTTTTTAAATCTACCCCTATCGGTTTCATTGACAGGCATCCTTAGCAAGATTTCGTTCAACGGCCTCCATCTATCATAGAAATACTCATAATCTACTGCATTTCTAAGACCATATTTCTCCAATCTGTCAATTGCTCCTTCAGAGGAATCCTTATACCAATGCCTAACTTGTGATATTCCGGAAGCTGTATTAGGAACCTTTATATAAAGTCCTTTCACATACGGTTCGGTAGCAAGAAATATGTCCTTGTTGTCCTCATAATACTTTCCTATTTCTGTATCAGAGATATTTCCTTCTACCTCCTGCCCCACTATCTGTTCAATATAAGAATGAGTAATCAAAGTTTTCCTATATGCTTTTACCAGTTCGTCTATCTTATCATTGTCAGGAATATTTCCCTCAGCTTTTTTATAAAGGAGCATATCATCAATCCAACCCCTAATATATTTTTCAGCCATTTCCGTACTATCTTTCTCTGAGACACCGGGAGGAATTACAGACACGACATCCTCCTTATAAAGGAAATCATTGTCTATCTGCACCAGGGGTGTTCTCCCTTTGTGGTCTATAGCTTCGGTACAGCTGTAAAATGACAACACTATACCCGGAATCAGACTTAATAAACGTCTATTACACATCTTTCTATAAATTAGTGAACGAAGATACTGTATAAATCAATTACTTCCACCAGAATTAACTGTTTTTAAAACGTCTATATACTTTTCTACCCTAAATTCACGTTCCAGATTTTCAAAATACAGTTCTTCACTCTTCTGAATATAGTCCTGAATCAGTACATCATAAACATCAATATAAGAATCAGGCATATAATCAAGGCATTTGCCTATAACAAAAGTATATGGATAATTTTCCTTTGGCTCATAGTCACCACATTTAAAGACAAGCTTATCTACATATACGTTCTCACCTATCTGAAAAAGTCCTGTTTCAACCAAAGCATCATATATTAAATCTTTTTCCTTCAACTCGCATAATTTTTCATTCCAGCAGTTAAAAGGAAGTTTCTTAAGTTTCTTCTTGATTTTTTTTGCTGCCTTCTTGCTTTTACAGTGAATAACCCCACCTTTGTAATGAGGTAGTTCCCATAAATATTTTTTTCTGTTTGCTTTAAAGAAATCCTGTAAATCATCTTCAGAACAATTATTTAAATATTCCGAATGATATTCTTCCCAAAGCGAAACCAGTAGAGCTTCATCAATACGTTCAGATAACTCTGCAGAACGGTTTTCTTTATCCGACTTCAATATAATATGAACTCCTACAGGCGAAACAAATGGTTCTGAAAAGCCAGTTCCATCAATTTTATCAAGTTCCATGTATTCTTCAGCCAACAGAGCATTAATATCATGCTCCATCCTGCAGGAAAATCTTGAATCTTTGATACAGCTACAAACATCATCCCAATTAGTCCCTGAAACTAATTTATTGTAAACATCCCTCATTATTTTGAAACCATATGAAAGTTCTTCATTCTGTCCGACCTTATACGTCAAAACGCGTATTTTACCCCCTGAAATTACACTTTTAGCATCCAAACATTTCCTAAGTCTTTCACGTTCATTTATATATTCGGAACTCTTATCAAGCCCTCTCTTTTCCGCATCGAAAGTTTTCAACTTATACCTCAGGAAATAATGAAAATATTCTTCCATAGAACAATCGCTATTTTTTCTAATATCAGAGTATAAAGCCTCGAACTCAGAAAAGCTAACAGATTCTCCGTCAATCTTCATAATAATTCTATCGGTAGCAGAACCAGAATTATCATTAGGATACAAACACTCGGTAAAAAGAACAAGAATAAAAGCAATAAAAACAAATCTTGTCATACATAAATAAAAAGGCATGAATCATACATAAGCGTAAGCGCATTATATACGATCCATGCCAACACAAATATCTTATTTTATATTATTGAGGACGGCTATAGTTAGGAGCCTCGCTTGTAATAGCTACATCATGTGGATGGCTTTCCAAAACGCCAGCATTAGTAATACGAGTAAATTTAGCGTTATGAAGTTCCATTATATTATGGGCACCACAATATCCCATGCCGGCACGCAATCCACCTGTCAACTGATAGATTACTTCATACAATGTGCCTTTGTAAGGAACACGTGCTGCAATACCTTCCGGAACCAATTTCTTGACATCTGTAGTAGAACTTTGGAAATAACGGTCCTTAGAACCATTTTCCATAGCTTCCAAAGAACCCATACCACGATACGACTTGAATTTACGTCCGTTGAAAATAATAGTATCACCTGGAGCTTCTTCAGTACCTGCCACAAGAGAGCCAATCATTACACTGTATCCACCTGCAGCCAATGCTTTAACCACGTCACCAGAGTAACGCAATCCACCGTCAGCAATCAAAGGAACACCTGTACCTTCCAAAGCCTTAGCAACATCATATACAGCAGAAAGCTGAGGAACACCTACACCTGCAACAACACGAGTGGTACAGATAGAACCAGGACCGATACCTACCTTCACAGCGTCAGCACCAGCTTCAACCAATGCTTTTGCAGCTGCACCTGTAGCAACATTACCTACAACGATATCCACATTAGGGAAACGTTTCTTTGCCTCTTTAAGTTTTTCGATTACATATTTTGAATGACCATGTGCTGTATCAATAACTATTGCATCAGCTCCAGCATTAACCAAAGCTTCCATACGTTCCAAAGTATCCGCTGTAACACCAACTCCTGCCGCCACACGCAAGCGTCCCTGTGCATCTTTACAAGCCATTGGTTTATCTTTAGCCTTCGTAATGTCCTTATATGTGATAAGACCAATCAGTTTACCATTCTCGTCAACTACAGGAAGCTTTTCAATCTTATTTTCCTGCAGAATTTGAGCTGCAGTTTCCATATCTGTTGACTGCTTAGTAGTAATTATATTTTCAGAAGTCATTACCTCCTGTATCTGCTTGTCCATATCCTTCTCGAAACGAAGGTCACGGTTAGTTACAATACCAACAAGGAAGTTTTCATTATCCACTACAGGAATACCGCCAATCTTATATTCAGCCATGATATTCAATGCGTCCTTCACTTTGGCATCTCTATTGATAGTAACAGGATTTGAAATCATACCATTTTCGGCACGTTTCACTGTTGCTACCTGACGAGCCTGTTCAGCTATAGACATATTTTTGTGGATTACACCGATACCTCCTTCTCTGGCAATTGCAATAGCCATCTGAGATTCTGTAACTGTATCCATAGCGGCAGTCACGAAAGGAATTTTCAACTCGATGTTTCTTG
>CALUPA010000087.1 GCA_944322395.1 uncultured Phocaeicola sp. | reverse complement strand
TTTTCCCAGGCAAATAAATAAAAAAGTTGAAAATGAAACTTATTTATTATATAATATGTTTATTAACATAATCCTGCAGCATTGTTTTGTAAGTTTCTGATATTGGAATGTATTCTTTACCGAAAACAATTCGTCCTTTGTCTATTATTTTTATTTTTGACTTTTGTACTATAAACGAACGGTGAACACGCAAAAAACGTTCTACAGGAAGTCTTTCTTCCAATGCTTTCATGCTTATAAGTGACAATATGGGACGAGGATTATATTCTGTATATATCTTAACATAATCTTTTAGTCCTTCTATATACAATATTTTATCCAATTCTATTTGTATTAACTTATAATCACTTTTCACGTAAATATATTCATGATTTTCCGGTTGAAAACTTGCTTTCTCGCATTCAGCTTTTAGTTTCAAATTAAACCATTCCATAGCTTTACCCACTGCCTCGCTGAAATCGGCATAGCTTATAGGTTTAAGCAGATAGTCGAGCGCATTTGCTCTGTATCCGTCGATGGCATACTGTTCGAAAGCTGTTGTGAACACTATCCTTGTTCTTTCGGGAACCATTTTAGAGAACTCCAGTCCGTTCAGATCCGGCATTTGTATGTCAAGAAACAAAAGGTCAACAGGATTGCCTGGCAATTCGTTCATGGCCTGTACTGCGCTTGAATATGTTCCGCATAGTTCAAGCGACGGCGTTTTCTTTACGTAGCTGGCTATCAAACCTAAAGCCAGTGGCTCATCGTCTATTATCGCGCATTTAATAGTCATAGTTATATAGTGTGATATGTTTGATTATACTTTCAGTTTTATGCATGAATTGTAAACACTGTCGTTGTCGCTAAGCCAGCATTTCCATTCGTGACGGTCGGGATACAGCAGTTCTAGTCTTTTGCTGACTTGTTCCAGACCTATTCCTGAACCGCTTTTGTCGGCTGTCGACTTAGGGTGGTTACTGTTCTGTATAGTGCATATAACGTTTTCTTCGTTTTCTTCTATAGTTATCTTTATAAAGCTTTCTCCTGTAGGTGAAATTCCATGTTTGAATGCATTTTCTATCAGGGAAATGAATATTAATGGAGCAACAGGAGTCTGGCTGTTGTCTTTTATACGAAAGTTGGTTTCTATGTTTACATCTTCCGATACCCGTATTTTCATCAGTTCTATATAGTTCCTTATAAAGTCAGTTTCTTTTTTCAGCGGGACGTACATCGACTGATTGTCATACAGTACATATCTCAGTAGTTTGCTGAGTTCCTGTATGGCTTGTTGCGCCTTGTCGGTATCTATTGCCACCAAAGCGTAAATATTGTTCAGAGTGTTCAGCAGAAAGTGAGGGTTGAGTTGGTTCCTCAGGTTTTTAAGTTCAGCTTCTGTCATGCTTTTCACTGCCTCGCGCCTTGCCAGTTCGGTTTCGTTCCATCTTATGCTCAGCCTGATGGCCACACTTAGTCCTGCAGAGAAAATCATGCTTGCTATGTCCCTTATCATAAATACTATCTGTGAAGGAGGAGTGTGTCTGAACATGTCAGGAGGTGGAGCCGGAACATGTATATCGTTCCACCATCTGATGGCAAGCGACATAAGTATGGTCAGAACAGCATTTACTGCCAGAAATTTTTTCTTATGTTCATTGAAAAGCAATTTCGGAATTAATAGAAAATAGTTTACATAGAATATGGTAAAAAGTGATGCCGGTACTATGATAAACCTCATAAAAGCTTTCCAGTTTATGCTTCCGTTATCGCTTTGTGTCATTATTATCGGAAAACCGAAAAACAATATCCAGCAGAATACGTGTATGGATATTTCCAGCAATCTGTTGTTACGGTTTGTATGATTCATAGGTTTGATGATTTATTGTGTACTTACAAATATAATGGAATGTTATAAGTATTGCAAACTTAGAAGCCTATTGCTGATTGAAGTGTGTTTTCATCTTTGTATTTTGATAATTTCAAAGCAGCGCCACAGTACCTCACAGGGAGGCACTGTCAGCACTGCTGAAAAGGAAACCAAAGTTATGAAGAACAAAGTTGTTCCTGATTTATAGAATGAAATTGTATCCGTTTATTCGTATCTCAACGCTTCTATAGGGTCAAGACAGGCTGCTTTTTTAGCAGGATACCATCCGAAGAACACTCCTGTAAATGTACATACAGCAAATGAAAGGAGAACACTCCATGGCTGAACGAAAACAGGCCAGTGGGCAACGGTCTTGATTATATATGAAGCGCCGCATCCAAGTATCACACCAATCAGTCCTCCGGTTATACTTATCAGTACGGATTCTATAAGGAACTGTGACAAGATGTCTATTCCCCTTGCTCCAACAGACATTCGCAGACCGATTTCTCTGGTACGTTCTGTCACTGATACGTACATGATGTTCATAATACCTATTCCACCTACTACAAGCGATATTCCCGCTATGCAGGCAAGGAGTGTCGTCATCAGGTCTGTAGTAGTATTAAGCATTGAACTAAGTTCCTGCTGGGTTCTTATAGTGAAATCGTCGTCATCGGTTTCTTTAAGTTTATGTTCGCGGCGCAGTATATTTGTAATTTCGTCGACGGCTTCTTCTGTCATATCCTCAGTGAGTGCAGATGCAAATACTCCACTAAGATATGTTTGTGCCAGCAGGCGTTTCATTACAGTGGAGTAGGGTGCCAGTACTACATCGTCCTGGTCCATACCCATTGAGTTGTAGCCTTTCGATTCAAGCACACCTATAACCCTGAGTGGAACCTGATTGCATCGGATTACTTTACCTATCGGGTCAGCACCGTCTGGAAAGAGGTTATCAACAATTGTAGTTCCGATAACACAGACTTTTGCTGCGGTACGGATATCTTCTTCTGTAAACATCTCGCCCTGTTCTATTTTCAGCTGTCTGATATTGAGGTATCCTATGCTAACACCGCTCACAGACGACGGGTAGTTGTTGGCTCCGGATATAAGTTGTCCGCTTGCAGATACGTTTGGACTGATATCCGAAAGATACACACATTCATCTCTCAGAGTCTCGTAGTTTTCAAGTTTCAGAGTCTGCATAGACGATGGGTCTTGTCTTACTCCTCCTCGCATTTCACCTCCCGGATGAATCATAATCATGTTGGACCCCATCTCCGAGATTTGTTTCTGAATGCTTTTTTTCGAACCCTGTCCTATAGCCAGCATGGCTATCACCGATGCCACACCTATTATGATACCAAGCATCGTAAGGAATGCCCTCAGCTTGTTATTGGACAGTGCTCTTATAGCTATTTTAAAAAGATTTGTTCCGTTCATTGTAAAAATGTTTTATTGTTCAGCATCAGTCCTCATCGTTCTTTGGTAGAGCTGCAAGAGCTTCGGCTGCCGAGAGGATATTGTTGTTTACGGTATCTTCTATCACATGTCCGTCACGTAGGCGAATGTTGCGACTACTGTACATTGCCAGTTCCGGATTGTGGGTTACGAATATGATAGTTCTGCCTTCGGCATGCAGTTTCTGGAAAAGTACCAGTATCTCAAACGATGTGCGTGTGTCAAGGTTACCTGTAGCTTCGTCTGCCAGGATTACGGCTGGGTTGTTTACCAGTGCTCTGGCTATAGCCACACGCTGCATCTGTCCTCCGGACATCTGGTTCGACTTGTGTTCCAGCCTGTCGCCCAGTCCAACAGCCATCAGTGCCTCTATAGCTCTTCTGCGTCTTTCTGCAGCGGATACGGACGGGTTATACATTAACGGCAATTCAACATTCTCTACGGCAGTGGTTTTAGGCAGAAGATTGTAGTTCTGGAATACGAAACCTATTTTTCTGTTTCTCAGTACAGCTCTTTGAGGTTTGCTCATTGTTCTTACCGATACTCCGTCCAGAAGATATTCGCCGCTTGTAGGTGTGTCTAGGCAGCCCAGTGTGTTCAGCAAAGTGGATTTACCCGAGCCTGATGTTCCCATGATAGTGACAAACTCGCCCTCGTTTATGCTGAATGATACTCCCCTGAGTGCATGTACCGTTTCATCTCCCACACGGAAGTTTCGTTTTATATTCTGTAATTCGATTACTGTTTTGCTCATGGTGATTAATCCTTTATGCTTAGATTATTTTTTCTTGTTTCTGTTAGGAGGACCAGGCATGAATGGATTTTGTTCGCCGCCTGCCTCACTCATTTCCGGCATTTCACCTTTTACTATTGTTTCTGTTATAATTTCAGTTCCTTCGCTTATACCTGAAACTATTTCAGTGTTTGAACCGTCGCTCATGCCGGTCTTGACAGGGTGTGCAGTCAACGATGTTGCGTCCATAGTCCATACTTTCTTTGGCGAGTTGCAGTCATTGATGGTTTTTCCTCCTGCCAGTTTCTTGTCCGGTGTAAATCGGAGGGCCTTGTTCGGAACTACAAGAACATTCTCGCGTGTATCTGTAAAGATTGTTACGTTGGCTGTAAGTCTTGGTTTCAGTTTCAGGTCAGGATTATCGGCTGTTATTACAACTTCGTATGTCACAACGGTTTCCGATGTAGTACTGGTTGATGAACTTGTACTGTTTGTACTTCCCAGACGAATCTGTTTTACTCTTCCTTCGAATACGTCATTCGGATAGGCATCTACGGTAAATGTAACTCTTGCACTGTCTTTTACTCCTGCTATATCAGCTTCGTCCACATCTGCCACTACCTGCATCTTTGTCAGGTCGGCTGCGATAGTGAATAGGGTCGGAGTCTCGAAACCTGAAGCCACAGTCTGTCCTGCTTCCACTTCGCGGCTTGTCACTACACCGTCTATAGGCGATGTGATAGTGGTATATGATAGGTTTCTCTGTGCTTTTGACAGTGCTGCCTTACTCTGGTCGTATGCACTTTTTGCACGGCGGTAGTTGTATTCGTACTGTTCGTATTCGGTGTCGCTGATAAGTTGTTTTTCGTGCAGAGTCTTGTTTCTCTCGTAAAGTTTCTCCTGATATATGTATTCTGCTTCTGCACCGTCGTATGTAGCTTGCGCCGACTGAAGGTCGCTTATTAATGTCACACGGTCCATTTCGGCTATTACCTCTCCCGCTTTAACTACTGAATTGTAGTCTACATAAATCTTGTCGATGATACCTGATACCTGTGTACCTACTTCTACTTCTGTTACAGGTTCTATAGTACCAGTTGCTGTGATGGAATTGCTAATTGTTCCCTTATGTACTGCCGAAGTAGCAAAACTTATTTCCTGGTTTGATTTTTTTCCACCGAATATCCACAGTCCTGCTCCTGCAAGTACTATTATCGCAGCTGCGCTGATGAAAACTTTCTTCTTGTTCATATCTAGTTATTTTACCGTTTGTTCTTTATAATACAGTTGTTTTCCTTTGTTTAAAGTTTAATTTCATTTCCAGCATAGAAATCAAGTAATGCTCTGTCAAGAATAGCCATATATTTGGCCTGTACACGCTGTTGCTGTGCGCTCAGAAGATTGTTTTTTTCTGTAAGCAGCTCCACAGTGTTTTTTATGCCTAGGTTGAACTGTTCGTTCACCATGTCGAAACTGGTCTGGCAGCTTTCAAGTTTGCTGTTTGCAGCCTCATACTGTTGCTGTGCGTTCAGGGCATCTAGCCATAGAGTCTCTATTGTGGAGTATAGCTCCTTTTGTTTGTTTATAAGATCCAGCTGTGACGAACTGTAAGTGATTTGTGCCTTCTGAACAGCACTTTTTGTCTGTCTGTTATTAAAGATAGGAATGCTCAGGTTTATACCTATCATATTGTTCCATCCATATTTCATTTGCTCAGCCCAGTTGTTTGTGCTGGCATTGTTTGTCATACTCGATGTTGAGGCTGATAGGCTGATGGTAGGCAAATATCCAGCTTTTGCGGTTTTTATACCCAACTTTGCATTCTCTATGCTCAACTTGCTACTCTGAATTTCCGGTCTTGAGGTAAGAGCGGTATTGTAGACTTCAATCTGGTTAGGCAGAGCTGCCATTACATCCTCATCGTTCAGTTCCGGAAGGTCGAGAACCATTTCTGTAGTGCCGTCCAGTTCAAGCAATTGTTTCAGTTGTAGCTTGTAGTTCCTAAGTGAACTTTCAGCTGTTACCAACTGATATTTGTCATTGCTAGCTTGAGCCTGAAGTTGTGCTACGTCAGATTTTGACAGACTTCCCTCGTTGAAAAGTTCAACGGCACGTTGGTATGTACCCTCGCTCACTTCAAGTGTGTTCTTGTTTATCGCTACCGATTCGTTTGCATACAGAATTTGTACGAAAAGTTTTGTGATTTCTTCCTGCAACATATTTTCGGTTTCAGCTACAGACAGCCCGGCTATTTCCTTGTTTGTCTTTTGCTGCTTGATGTTGTTCAATCGTTGTCCGCCGTTCCATAATGTCCATTGCGCACTAAGGTTGTAGCTTCCGTTGTAAGTGGTATTGCTGTTACTTGTAATGATTTCTGTACCGCTCACAGTTGCGCTGTTCTCCTGATACGGACGGTTTACCAGATTATGTCCCGTAGAGAAAGACAGGCTTGGAAAGAGTGACGCCTTTGCGCTTTTCACATCTACATCAGCCTCTTCAAGCGAGAGTTTGTTCTGCTGTAGCTGTATGTTTTTCTCCAGAGCATAGTCAATGCAGTCCTGCAGGCTCCACGTCTTGTTATCCTGCGCATAAAGTCCTGTGCTTGAACCTAAAACTGCGATAATGAATAAATCTCTTTGTCTCATATTGTTTACTGTTATCTCTATTTCTTTTCTGATACAAAATTATTCCTTATAAAAAATAAAGGCAAAAAAGATAGATTTGGCAAAGAAATGTATGGACAAAACCTTGGTTTTTCACGATAAATCATTTACTTTGTAATCATTATAAAAATATACGCTTGTTAATTATGAATATAATAGGAATTTATAGATTTTATGCAGATGGTTTCAGATCGATGACTACAGGACGCATACTGTGGCTTATAATTCTGGTGAAACTGTTTGTGATGTTCTTTATAATCAAACTGTTCTTTTTCCCTTCTTTCCTGAAAGACAAGACCACTGAAGAAAAACAGAATTATGTAGGCAATGAACTGATAATACGGGCGTCGGATTCTGATAATAAATAACTAATCAAACTAACTTTATAAAACTTTATTTTATGATTGAAGCTATTGACACTTCTCTGATTGACTGGTCGAGGGCCCAGTTTGCCCTGACGGCCATGTATCACTGGCTGTTTGTTCCTCTCACACTTGGTCTAGCGGTGATAATGGGAACAATGGAAACTGTTTATTACCGCACAGGTAATGAGTTCTGGAAGCGTACAGCCAAGTTCTGGATGAAACTTTTCGGAATAAACTTTGCTGTAGGTGTTGCTACGGGACTTATTCTTGAGTTCCAGTTTGGAACCAACTGGAGTAATTATTCGTGGTTTGTGGGCGATATATTCGGTGCGCCGTTGGCTATTGAAGGAATCCTTGCATTCTTTATGGAGGCGACATTCATAGCCGTTATGTTCTTCGGATGGGAGAAGGTGAGCCGCCGCTTCCACCTCGCATCCACATGGCTCACCGGACTTGGAGCGACGATTTCTGCATGGTGGATATTGGTTGCCAACTCGTGGATGCAATATCCCGTAGGCATGGAGTTCAATCCTGATACTATGCGTAATGAGATGGTGGATTTCATGTCCGTGGCTTTCTCGCCTGTGGCAGTAGTAAAATTCTTCCATACAGTGATAAGCAGCTGGATTTTAGGAGCAGTGTTTGTGGTGGGAGTGAGCTGCTGGTATCTGATAAAGAAACGCGAAAAAGAGTTTGCAAAGGCAAGTATAAAGGTAGCTTCAGCCGTAGGTTTGTTTGCGTCTGTTGTTACAGCAGCAACCGGCGACCAGTCGGCATATCAGGTTGCACAGGTGCAGCCTATGAAACTGGCGTCAATGGAAGCGCTTTATGACGGAAGTTCGCATGCTCCTCTCACTGTGGTAGGTCCGGTTGAGATACCTGAGATGCTTTCCGTTCTTGCCACACACAGTACAGACGGATTTGTTCCCGGTATAAATGATATAATGAAAGGCGGATATGAGCTGGCTGACGGTAGCAAGGCGCTTTCTGTAGACGAAAAGGTAGAACGTGGAAAGATGGCAATCAATGCGTTGGCAGATTACAGAAAAGCTAAAAAAGAAGGTAATTCAGCTGTTATGGAGACATCGCTGAAGGTTCTCGACGAGAATATGCCATATTTCGGTTACGGTTACATCAAGGACACATCCACGCTGGTGCCAGACGTAAATCTTATGTTCTGGTCATTCCGCGTGATGGTAGGTTTGGGAATGTATTTCATTGTCCTGTTTGCCGTTCTTCTGTTCCTGACATGGAAGAAAACCTGCAATGTAGATTATCACAACTGGCTGTTGTGGCTGGGAGTATGGAGTATTCCTCTGGCATATATCGCCAGCCAGGCTGGATGGATTGTGGCAGAAGTGGGGCGTCAGCCGTGGACCATTCAGGATATGCTGCCTGTGGACGCTGCAATATCAAGACTTGAAACCGGCTCTGTGCAGACCACATTCTTCATATTCCTCATTATGTTCACTGTTCTTCTGATAGCAGAGATAGGAATAATGCTCAAGGCTATTAAACACGGTCCGGAGAATAAATAACATTATATTGTTTTGATAAATATTACTTATATTCGATATGGAATCTACATATATATTCTTACAGCACTATTGGTGGTTTATAGTATCACTGCTTGGTGCATTACTGGTGTTTCTGCTATTTGTGCAGGGAGGAAATTCTTTGATTTACCGTATAGGACAGACCGAAGAAGAGAGAAAGATGCTTGTAAACTCTACAGGCAGAAAGTGGGAGTTCACCTTTACTACTCTTGTAACCTTTGGAGGAGCATTTTTTGCGTCCTTCCCATTGTTCTATAGTACAAGTTTCGGCGGAGCATACTGGCTATGGATGGTAATACTATTCACTTTTGTGCTTCAGGCAGTGTCGTATGAGTTTCAGTCCAAGTTGGGCAATCTGCTTGGTCAGCGTACATACAGATACTTCCTTATGCTGAACGGTGTGATGGGACCTCTTCTCCTCGGTATGGCTGTTTCTACATTCTTCTATGGTTCAAACTTCGAGGTGACTAAGGATAATCTTACAGAGCTGGGTATGCCTGTCATCAGTTCGTGGTCCAACGGATGGCACGGGCTTGACGCCTTTGCTGAACCCTGGAACCTAGTGCTAGGTATGGCAGTGTTCTTTCTTGCAAGGCTTCTTGGGGGAATGTATTTCATCAATAATATAGATAACGAACCTATAAATACCCGCTGTCGCCGACAGTTGATTTCCGATGCAGTGCCTTTCCTTCTGTTCTTCCTGGCATACGTTATACGCACATTGCTGAAAGACGGATTTGCCGTGAATCCGGAAACTCAGGCTATAGTGATGGAACCGTACAAATATTTCAATAATTTTGTTGATATGCCATATCTTATTGTTCTGTTCCTGATAGGTGTAGTTTGCGTATTGTATGGTTTGGGCAAGAGTATATTGGTTTCAACATACAAGAAAGGTATATGGTTTTCAGGTGTAGGCACAGTGTTGACAGTTCTTGCTTTATTGCTCGTTGCAGGGTATAACAATACGGCATATTATCCGTCATTGGCTGATTTGCAGAGTTCGCTCACGATATCCAACAGCTGCTCCAGCCTGTTCACTCTCAAGACCATGGCATACGTGTCAATTCTTGTTCCCTTCGTACTGGCATATATATTCTATGCCTGGCGTGCAATAGACCGCAAGTCGATTACTGCGGACGAGATAAAGAATGACGATCATGCATATTGATTAAATAGTATATATATTAAAATGTGTCGGACAGTTTTGCCTGTTTCCGACACATTTCATTTTTCTATATTACCTTTATCCTAGAAGCACTTTCTGTATAGCATCCTTCAATGCAGGTTTAGGCATAGCTCCCTGAGCCATCTGTGGGGCACCCGTCATAGGAACGAAGAGCAGTGTAGGTACGCTGCGTATAGCGAACAGTCCTGCCAGTTCCTCTTCCTGGTCAACATCAATTTTGTAGATATCTATTTTTCCGTCATATTCCTCAGCCAGTTCGTCCAGTACCGGAGCCAGCATCTTGCAAGGTCCGCACCATGTGGCATAGAAGTCTATCAGCGCAGGGCGCTCACCCAGGAACTTCCATTCGTTAGGGTTAGTTTCATAGTTGGCTACTTTATTCAGGAATTCTTCTTTAGTCAGATGTTTTGCTTTCATAATCAATCATTATTTATGTGTTATCAATTCATTATTTATTAGGATCGTATTTCTTTACCATATCCTTATATATAGGTTTTGTCTTTTGTTCTGTCCCGCATCCACCAGCCGAGCAACACGACCAGTTTATGACAGCCATGAATGCAAGCAGCAATCCAAGAGTTATGAGAAATTGGTCACCGGAGTAAATCCCGTATATTGCAAATCCAGCTCCGGACAGAAGTCTTATCAGTCTCATTATATCCCAGTTTCTTAATATTTTGTTCATGGTAGTAATTGTTTATTGTTTCTGATGCAAAAGTACGATGCTTCCGCTACACCGACAACAGATTATTTCTATCTTTGTATAGACAAAATCTATTGAATCATGAATTTACAACAGATGGAATATATTGTGGCACTTGACAAGTATCGCCATTTCGTACTTGCTGCCGAGGCATGTGGTGTCACGCAGCCCACACTGAGTGCTATGATTCAGAAGCTTGAAGAAGAGCTTGACGTGAAAATATTCAGCCGCGACAGAAAAAATGTCGCACCAACAGCTATTGGGCAAAAGATAATACGTCAGGCGCAGATAGCCCTGAACGAGTCGCAGAGGATAAAGGAACTGGTTTCTGATGAGACAGGCACTATGAAAGGCAGTCTCAGGATAGGAATACTTCCCACCATAGCACCATATCTGGTTCCCGACTTTATACATCATTTCCGTAATGCTCATCCGGATGTAGACCTGTACGTAGATGAAAAGGAAAATGCCTCCCTTGTACGTGAATTGCGTTTCGGAAACATTGATATAGCCATATCCACTTTGCCGGAGGATAGGGAAGGTATACTTGAAATACCCGTATATATAGAAAAGTTCGTGGCGTATTTCTCTTCGGAGTGTAGTCAGGCACAGAAGATAATAGCAAGCGGAAACCTTCCTGCCGAACATATGTGGATACTTAAGGAAGGACATTGCGTTCCTAACGGTTCGATGAATTTCTGCAAGAACAAGGATGTAGGCAATCACATCTACGAGGCAGGCAGCATAGAGACTCTGGTAAGGATAGTAGACCGTAACGGAGGATATACCATTATCCCTGAACTCCACATCCCTTTCCTGTCCGATACTCAGAAAGAGAATGTTGTACATCTTAATGTCACACCACCTGCACTAAGATGTGTTTCCATCCTTATTAAGGACGATTTTATTAGGGAACGTGCCGTAAATGCAGTACTTGAAACCCTTAAATCAATAATTCCGGATTATATGATGGAGGAAAGACTCAGGAAACATAAGATAAAACTCCGGTAATTATATTTAGAATTGGATTTGATAATTGTATTTTATAGTAGGAAATTCAGTTAACTCTAGTTAACCGAGTGTTAGCTATGAGTTAACCATAAATCTGATTGTTACATACGATCTTTGTCATATAAACATTAACTGAATGTATTTATGAGAAAGATTATTACCTTTATTCTATTCCTTGTGGTTGTTGTACTGAATGCGCAGGAAACGGCCTTATTTCGCGTCACATACGATTGTGATGCTTTGTACAGTAAGACACGCAAGACCTACAGATGGTTTCTGGATGTAGGCAAAACCCAATCTGTTTTCTACAATCCTAATAATAGGGCATGGGCTTCGGAGTATGATAATATTTCCAAAGAAACGGATATTGCAACAGCCCTGGTGAGGGCACAGAATGCAAATAAAAAATATGGAAACAAGAACTCGCTGGAAATTCTGACGGGGGCGCCATCGTCTGATAAGTATACGTATATGAAGTATATAAGGACAAATAAGTTTATATACACCGAGAAACTTCCGCAAATAGAGTGGGAATTATCTGACAGTACTAAAATGATTTGTGATTATCAGTGCAAGAAGGCCGTAGCAACAGTTTATGGAAGAACATGGACTGTATGGTACACACCAGATATCCCTGTTTCTGCAGGTCCTTATGTTCTGAAAGGTTTGCCCGGTGTGATTCTTGAGGCATGCGATGCTGACAATCTTTTTCATTTTGTTGCGGTAGGTCTGGAACAGAATGTTTCTGACGCCAGAATAGAGTTATTCGAAAAGGACAAGGCTCTAAAGTGCTCACGTTCGAAATTTCTGAAACTGAGAAAATCCGAGGGAGGAAAGACTTATGGGGAAGCGGTAAAAGAATTGGGTATCAACCTGGTAAAGGCTGTTGATATCAACGGTAAGGATATAACCAATACAGTCAAGCCTACAAGTAATTATCTTGACCTGGAATAATATGATATGAAAATACATCATTCGTATGGTTATGGTAAGAATCATTCTATTGTGTTTCTCTCTTGCTGTTTCCTTATTTCTGTCTGCGCAAACTTCTGCCGTTATCTCTGGTAGGGTGGTTGATACATCCGAGAAAGGAATGTATGGAGTGAATATTGTGGCCTATAATGAATCCGGCAGGCAGCTGTGTTATGCCATTTCTGATTCTGAGGGTTACTATACTCTTAAACCTGTAGGCGGAATTGCTTATGTCCGGTTCAGCTTTCTGGGCTATGAAACACAGACTGTGAAGTATAATCCTTCGGTAAATAAGGTCATTGTCAGAATGAAAGAAACAAGCTTTCAGTTGCATGAGGTTTCTGTAAAAGCTGAGCGTATAAGTGAAAGGGGTGATACTCTGACATATTCCGTAGCAGGTTTCAAGCAGATACAGGACCGCAGTATAGCCG
>CALUPA010000086.1 GCA_944322395.1 uncultured Phocaeicola sp. | reverse complement strand
CATCGGTTACTGGATAGCAAGTGAACTCTGGTATATTGGCAAGTGTCTGCACAATAGGTATGTTGCGGCTACCGGGACAAAGTACTATCTTCCTTATCCCATGTGCTTTAAGCAGGGCAGCCAGTTGTAGTATGCTTTTTTTATCGGTGTACACTTTTGGAAGTTAAAAATTAATAATTAAAAATTGGGCAGTTGTTGGCTCTAACAACTAAGAACTAACTTAATAGTATTCATTTTATGCTGTGTCTCTTCCCATTCGGAGTTGGCGTCCGATGAAGGAAGTATTCCGCCACCGGCATACAGTGTTGCATAATTTCCGTTTACGTTCAGACATCGCAGATTTACGTAAAGTGTGGTATGTCCTTCAGGATTGAGCCACCCTATTATGCCGGAATAATATTTTCTGTCGTAACCTTCGTTCTCAATTATGAAATCGTATGCTTTGTCTTTCGGCATTCCACATACGGCAGGTGTAGGATGAAGTGCATCGAGCAGATTGCCGAGTTCGGAAGTCTTTTTCAGTCCGAATTGGAAGTCTGTTCTCAGGTGTACCAGCTGTCCGGCACGTGCGGTATATGGTCCCTTTACGGCAATCTTGCTGCTGAATTTCTTTATCACCTTGTTGATATATTCGCTCACGAAAGCTTGTTCGTCCTTTTCCTTCTTATGCCATTCGGTAGGCATCACTTCGCCATGCATAGGCATAGTTCCAGCCAGGGCCACAGTGTTCCATGTTTTGCCTTCGCCACTGAGGATTATTTCCGGAGTACTTCCTATCCATGTTCCGCTTACGGGAGTGTGCGACAGCGAAATCATCATTCGCGGATAGCTGTTGCATGCTGTAATGAATGCTTCAAGTGGAGAAAAACTTTCGTCAAGCTTGTAAGAGGCGTTGCGCGATAAAACCAGTTTACCTATCTTGCCGTTTTTCAGCGGGCTTATGAAATTGGCGAATACTTCCATGTATTTCTCCTTAAGCTCCGTTTCCGGCTTTATGTCTATATCTGTGTAAGTGTATTCCTCTCCTGTGTCGGATTCGGATATTGTGAATGATGAAATCTTTTCAGATATTTCTTCCCATCCCGTAGCTGTAATGTCCGGTCGGATTATTACTCCCGGATGATTGCTTGTGAAACTGAAAGGAGATATCACAAATCCTTTCTGTCCGTTCAGTTCCTTCAGACTGTTGAAAATTTGGGGTGTACCTCCGTATTGCATTACCAAGAGAGGTATATCGGTCCAGGGAAGACGATAGATGGCGAAGGACGTGTTGCTGCACGTCATCTTGTCAATAAGCTTATGTATGTGTGAATCGGGTTTGTTCATATCCGTTTTTTCACTATTTGATTAACTACTCTTGCTGTGGAAATGAGTTTTCCTGTCTGGTTCGTTATGTCTATGTTCCAAATGTGTGTTGTTCTGCCTCTGTGTACTATTGTACCTGTGGCAGTAACGAAAGCTCCTTCTTCCACTTTCACCATACCCACATGGTTGGCACTTACCTGAATGCCGCATGGCATTTCGCCCGGTGAACAAAGCGGAACAGAACCGTGTCCTGCAACCATTTCGGCCAATGCGAGCGATGCTCCTCCATTCAGGAGACCGAACGGCTGGCATGTGCGGTGGTCTACAGGCATGGTGGCAACTACCTTTCCTTCATCCATCGTTATGAACCTTATGCCCAGATGTTCGCCCATTGAGCCTTTCAAATCGGGAAGGTTTTTTGCCATTTTGTCGCTGTCTTGCATATTATTTCCTTTTTTATCCGAATGCAAATATACATTTATTCGTCGAAGACTGGAAAAATTATTTACTCATTTATGTTTAATGATACTCTTTTTACCATATGTTAATTTTCATGACAAGTCTTTGGTCTAACTTTGCGCCCTGAAAAAAAATGACAGTATGAAAGATAGTATCGACTTTGGAAAAATGGATGTATCGAAGTTGTTTGTCAAACTTCTGATACCTACGGTTATGGGAATGGTGTTTTCTGCCATATTCATAATAACCGACGGAATATTTGTGGGAAAGGGTATAGGCAGCGATGCACTGGCTGCTGTCAATATTACGGCTCCGCTGTTTCTTATCAACACCGGTGTAGCTCTGATGTTCGGTATCGGTGCTTCGGTAGTGGCATCTATACACTTGTCGCACGGTAAAATCAAGGTGGCACGTATCAATGTCACTCAGGCTGTGGTGGTATCATCGTTGCTGCTCATACTTTATGCGCTGCTGATAATGCTGAATGTAGAGAAAGTGGCGCTGTTGCTTGGAAGTTCTCAGAGGCTTCTGCCTTTGGCTGTGGAGTATATGAACTGGTTTATTCCATTTCTGGTGTTCAGTGCTTTGCTTAATTCGGGTATGTTTTTTGTCCGTCTGGACGGTTCGCCCAATTATGCCATGTACTGTAATATTATACCTGCCGTAATAAACATAGTTCTTGACTATGTCTTTATTTTTGAATTCGGATGGGGAATGTTCGGTGCTGCACTTGCAACAAGCCTTGGCTACATAATAGGAGCGGCAATGATTCTGATTTATCTTATAGACAGAAAGCATGTGATACACATGGTCAGAGTGAAACTCAGCCGTAAAAGTATGATGCTTACTGCGCGTAATGTAGGGTATATGTGCCGTTTGGGTGTGTCTACATTCCTTTGCGAAGGAGCTATAGCTACGATGATGTTTGTCGGCAACTATGTGTTTATGCGCTATACGGGTGAGGATGGTGTGGCAGCATACAGCATTGCGTGTTATTTCTTTCCGATAATATTCATGGTATATAATGCCATAGCACAGTCAGCACAACCGATACTGAGTTACAACTTTGGGCAGGGAAATACCTTTAGGGTAAACAAAGCATTCAGACTGGCACTCTTTTCGGCTATAGGTTTTGGCGGTGTGGTCATTCTTGCCACATGGCTGTTCTCTCCACAAATAGTATCGATGTTTATTGATTCTTCTTTCCCCGCATATGATATAGCTGTAGCAGGTCTTCCGCTATTTGCCTCAGGCTTTATCTTTTTCGGGGTGAATATCGTATCCATAGGATATTTTCAGAGTGTGGAGCGCGACCGTCCTGCCATGGCAGTAACCATGATGCGCGGATATATACTCATAATGCTTTGCTTTTGGTTTATGCCATCGTTCTTGGGTGTACCCGGTATATGGCTTTCTGTTCCGGCGGCAGAATTCATTACTTTTCTTTTTGTACTCACTATTTATTGCAGGCGAAGAAGATAGTTTTTATTTTTGCATCAGTAAACTCTTAACAACCGATGGAGATGAAGCAGTTTGTCGATGCTTTTTGCAAGAGATATAGTTCAACTGAAAAAGAGTGTATGAAACTCATTGATAATATGGAGGAGGTTTCATTCTGCAAAGGAGATTACTTGGTCAGGGCAGGCGAAACTAATAATTCATATTATCTTATTAAGGAAGGAATCTGGAGGGGATATATACTTCGTGATGGTGAGGAACTGTCTGTGTGGTTTGCCATCACGGGCGAGACAGTTTTTTCCAGTTGGGGATATATGGCAAATCGTCCGTCGCCTATCTATATTGAGGCTATGACCGACAGCACACTCTACAAGATAAGCAAGCAGAAGATGGAAGTGTTTCTGAACTCTTCCATTGAGAGTGCCAATTTGGGAAGAAAGCTCGTAGAACAGGATTTCCTTGTGGCAGAGGAACGTATTGTTGCTACAGGTTCAATACCTCAGGCAAAAGAAAGGTATCTTGACCTGTTGAAACGTGATCCTCTGCTGTTGAAACATGTACCGTTGAAATATATAGCATCCTATCTGTTCATCACTCCACAGTCGTTGAGCCGTATAAGGGCAGAGCTGGCAAAGGAAAAGTGATATATTATTATGACCTCATTTCGCTTACACGACTTATGAAATCATCGGCATAAACACGTCCGATAGGTATTTCTACTGCACGATGATAAAGGGTAAGCTGGCGACGGGTGTAGTTGGCTACTTTATGCAGTGGAACTATATATGACTTATGTACGCGCATGAATCTGTCCTCAGGCAGTATTTCCAGTATGGATTTCATGCTCGTTTGCGAAAGTACAGGCTTGTCGTCGTCAGTAAGATAAATCTTTATATAATTGTCCATAGCTTCGATATACTCTATCGAGGCTACTTTTATTTTCACGTTCTTGTATTCCACTTTCAGGGTTATCTCTTCCTCTTCTGTAAGAACCGGTGCGGCTGAAAGACTTTCCAGTTTTTTCATCCTGCGTACCCTTTCAATAGCCTTTTCGAAACGGGAGTATGAAAATGGCTTGTGCAGATAGTCTATGGCATTCAGTTCGAATCCGTCTACGGCATATTCGGCATATGCGGTTGTGAATATCAGGTATATGCCGGCAGGAAGTTCGCGTGCAATGTCGATGCCGTTTATTCCTCCCATTTCTATGTCTAGGAATACTATATCCGTTTTTGATGATTTTACTTTTTCCAGTCCTATTATTGGGTCGGTAAATGAAATTACTTCAAGGTCGCCGCAACGTTTGCAGAATTGTTCTATAATGCTCAGTGCTACAGGTTCGTCATCTATTGCTATACACTTCATGTTTATTTCAATTTTAGAATAAGATTTACGGTGAAGATACCGTTAGTATTGCTTATTTCCAGATTATGTTTTCCGGGGTAGAGCAGTTCAAGTCTTTTCTTACAGTTGGATATACCTATTCCAGGTTCCTTGTTTTCCGGTTTCGGGTTCACAGTCTGGTTTTCGGTAAAGAGTGTAAGTGTGTCATTGTTTACTTTCAGGCTTATAATAATATTGCTTTCCAGGTGTGACGATGCTCCATACTTAAGTGCATTCTCTATGAATGTTATGAGTATCATCGGGGCTATTTTCGTGTTCTTTGCCGATTCGTCTGCTGAATATGAATAGTATATATGGGTTCTGTTTTCATCTATACGGTTCTTTTGAAGTTCTATATATTGGCTTATGTATTCAGCCTCTTCGTCAATGTAAACTGTATCCTTTGTAGCTTTAGTATACATATATTTAATCAACTCTATAAACTGAATGAAAGCTGTTTCTGCCTTTTGGCTTTGTGTTATCATGAGTCCGTACAGAGTATTCAGGGTATTGAAGAGGAAGTGTGGGTTTATTTGTGCCTTGTATAGAGCCAGTTCTGCCTTTTTCTTTTCAAACTCGCTTTCCTGTCGTGCCATAATCTGCTTGTAGAGTTCTGTAAGAAGGCCTACGGCAATACTGAAACAAACCGTTACGAGATACATGAACCATGTGGCTTGCTGGTGTTGCTTTATTCTGCTTATACTCATTGTTTTTCGTATGAACTTTTCCATTCTGGGTTTATGCCCTCGGAAAGGGAAGTCCATCTGATATTGCGTTATTAGCCATGTTATGAATATTGTTCCCAAAAGAACAGCTATTGCTATCAGCAGATGTTTTCTGTCTTTCAGCGCCATGGGGACACTGATTTGCTTTATACAGAAATATACGGCGTACAACCAAACTATCAGAGTTATTACAAATAGTGAATTACTTTCCAGCCATTTGTCTACGGGGAGCATCATCATCATGGCTGGTAGTAGTATAATACAGAAGAATAGGTCAATACCTAAGGGTAAATACTTGTTGTTCATATTATATAGAGTTATGATGCAAATGTAAAATAAATATGCCGAAAAAGCGAATAAATGAAATGTTAAAAAGAGGTGTTTTGCTGTTTGCCACTTGAAGTGTGTCGTTCGCCACTGCATTCGTCTGGATGTGTTTATCGTTGTATATTCTTTGAGTAGCTTTGTATCAGAAACGAAAAATTTAACATTATATGAAACTGAAACTTTTTACATCTATTGCTTTGTTTTTATTGCCGCTGATATTGATGGCACAGGGGAGAGTTACGGTTAGCGGAACTGTGACTGATAAGAATACCGGCGAACCATTGCCGTCGGCTACTGTAAGTATAACACCTTCTTCGGATAAGGATGCGAAAAAATATACCTCAACAGATTTGGACGGTAAGTTTGTGTTTACATCTGTTTCATACGACAGTTATGTCATTGGAGTGACATACGTGGGATATAAGGCAGACGAAAAACGATTGAAAGTGACAGATAAGAAAGACAACTATATAGTAACTTTTAAACTGGATGAAGATGCGCAAATGCTTGGAGAAGTATCTGTGCAGGGACGTGCCACACGTGCCGAGCAGAAAGGTGACAGTCTGTTCTATAATGCCGAGGCTTTCAAGGTTATGCAGGGAAGTTCAGCAGAGGATTTGTTGGCAAAAATGCCAGGTATTGTAGTTGAGGGAGGGACCATTCAGGCTCAAGGTGAAGATGTAAAGAAGATATTGGTTGACGGTAAGGAGTTTTTCGAAGGCGACGTAAATCTGGCTATCAAGAATCTGCCTTCTGATGTCATTGCCAGTATTGAGGTGTTTGATAAGAAAAGCGAGCAGGCTGAGTTCACAGGTTTCGATGACGGTGAGGAAATAAAGACAATAAATATTATAACTAAAGGCGGTTATCGCCAGGGTACATTTGGTGAGGTTTCTGCAGGATATGGAACAGAAGACAGGTATAAGGTGAATGGAAACATAAACTTCTTTAATGATGACCGCAGGATTTCTGTTCTGGGCATGTCTAACAATGTCAATCAGCAAAACTTCTCGCAGGAGGACCTTGCCGGAGTTATGTCATCGTCAGCCAAAGGTGGTGGTCGTGGCAGACGTGGCGGCGGAGGTGGTCGCGGTGGTGCCGGTGGAGGTGGTAATACTTCCGATTTTATGGTAGGCAGTATGGGAGGTATCACTTCTACAAACGGTGTCGGACTTAACTATGTCGACAAATGGGGTGAAAAGGTAAATATCACCGGAAGTTATTTCTTTAACCAGTCCGAAAATCTTACACAGCAGCAGACTGAACGCGAATATTTTGAATCGGTTCTTCCGGGTATGACATACGATGAATATCAGGAGAAAACAATGGAGAACTGGAACCACCGTTTCAATATGAAACTGGACTACAGGATTTCGGACAGAACATCACTCCAGTTCCGTCCTACATTGAGTTTCCAGAACAATGACAATATATCATTGTTGGACGGGCAGAATATGATTAACGGACAGACTGATGCCGAGACACATACCAATACAAGTGGTGGTACCGATGCTTATAATTTTGGGGCAGATATCATTCTTCGTCACAGATTTCCTACGGAGGGTAGAACATTGTCACTCATGATGAACGGTAAGATGAGCAATACTGAAGGTGGAACTTATACAGACTATCTGAACACTTTGAATATGATGTCGGGAACACCTCAGACTGAGGAGTACAGCCAGTATAAAAATACAATGAATAAGCAGTACAGTTTCCGTTCTAACCTCAGTTATACAGAAAAACTGACAGACCATATGCAGTTGCAGTTGGGATATAAGTTCTCATATTCCGATTCGGATTCAGACAAGAAAACTTATATGAAATCATCTGTAACAGACCTTTATGATCAGTTGGACGAGAATCTATCAAATGTATATCAGACAGGATATACCACTCATGCCGGTAATGTGGGACTCAGATACCATGCAGGAAAGTTCAATGCCATGATAGGTGCTGACGTACAGTGGTCTGAATTGTCGGGCGACCTTATATATCCTAATCCAGACAAAATGAACAATAACTATTTTTCATTCTTGCCATCGTTCAATTTGAGATACTCGCTGGACAGAACGAACTCATTTATGTTGAGATACAGAAGCAGTTCGTCTTCCCCATCTGTGACGGACCTTCAGAATGTGGTAGATAATTCTAATCCACTTTTCCTTTCAACGGGTAATCCGGATTTGGATCAGCAGATTTCGCATACAGCTAATCTCAGATATATCCGTACTACTAAGTCTGGTCATACATTTATTGCAATGGTTGGAGGAACAGCTAAACTAGGTTATGTGGCCGATAGCGCATTTATCGCTAAGGAAGATATTCAAATATCAGACAATGTAACTTTAAACAAAGGTTCGCAGTTTACTAAACCTGTAAATATGGATGGATATTACAGCCTGCAGTCAATGCTTACATATGGTTTCCCGTTTGATTTGATTCGCAGTAATATCAATTTCAGTGTATCGGCAAATTATTCTAATGTACCTACTATCTTCAATGGAGAAAAAAGTAAGACCAATGAACTGAACATTATTCCTAAACTGATTATTGGTAGTAACATAAGTCAGAATCTTGATTTTACTGCTTCCTATTCAGCTGGAATAAACAAAATATTCAGTTCTTTGGACACTGCAAATGGAAGTGGTGATTATGTTACCCATAATGCAGCAGCCAAGTTAGGATGGACTTTCTTTTGGGGATTGACATTCCGTAGTACTTTCAATTATATAGGTTATACAGGACTTGATACAGGTAATGAAGATTATTTCTTATGGAATGTGTCATTGGGAAAGAAGTTCCTGAAAAACAATGCGGCAGAAATAAAGGTTGAAGCCTTTGATATACTTAAGCAGAATCAGGCATTCACACACAGTACAGGAAGCAACTATTACGACTATATAAACAGCAATGTGCTTAAGCCTTATGCAATGGTCAGCTTTGTTTATACAATAAGATAATTATTGTTTTTTTAGGTAAAAACTTGATTTATAAATACATAAATTGAAACAGCATGAAAAGGATTTTATTTTTGGCCATTATTATGGCAGTTATGTGTACCCCATCAATTGACGCACAGCGTAGGGGTGGAGAGAAGAGAACTCCGGAACAGGTAGTAGAGAATCTGGACAAAAAACTGAATCTTACCGATGAACAGGAAAAGCAGATAACAGAACTGTATAAAGATTTCTTCAACCAGAAGGTATCTCGTGAGGAAAGAAAGGCAAAAATGGAGGATTTGAATTCGAAAATAGTTTCTTTACTGACAGACGAACAGAAAGCTAAGTTTGATAAAATGAAATCTGAGCCTAGGAAGAAATCAAAATAATAGGCTATCGCAAGGTAATAAAAAAACAGGCATCATAGAACGAATAGTTTTATGATGCCTGTAAGTCTATTGTTATTAATCAGTTGATTATCTAGCTGCTGTATACAGAGAGTTCTGTGTTCCGCTAATAGCACGTAAAGATGCTAATCCTTGTTGGTCAGGAATTACTGTTACTGTATTTCCGTCCTGTAGTCTAACAGTTACAGTTCCGTCTTCGTTCATAGTCATAAGTTCGTAAGACTCGCCATCGCATGATGCACTCCATGTACGGTTTTCCTGATTGTAAACCAAGTCTATAGATGTTTCTTCACCTACTTTGGCAATACTATATCCGTTTTCATTTGTTCTTATCAGATATTCGCCATTTTCACCTTTTACAGTTTTTGTTGTACCGACATCAGCTAGAGGATTAGATCCTGTCCAAAATTCTATAGAGTTTAAAACTATAGCATCAGCAAAATATGCAACTCCGTAAACAGGTATTATATTGAATGCCAAGAATACAACTTCATTTACAAACTTGTTACCAAGGCCTTGATTCCAGTCTTTTAATTGATTCCATAAAGCGAATGAACCAATACACGAAGAGAATAGCAAGCTTCCACCTAGTAAAGCACATGCTACTTTGATTTTAAGTTTTTTCATAATTTATGTATAAAAAGTTCGTTTGTTAAAACATATCGTAGGCAAAGTTATACTATTTTTTTTAAAATGCAAATAATATCATACTTTTCTGTGCATTTTATTAATCTTTGTCTATTTTTTGTATACCTCCTGTAACAGAATCAAAAATAACTCTTGTATTTATTTTCTTTTTAAATAAATATTCTACAAGAAGTTCTGTTGTTCCAAATTGGGCAAACAACATATTGTTATCTTCAAAAATAGTTTTTCCTTTGAACTTTATTGCTACATTTGCTTTTCCTGGAATGTTATACAATATTCCTTTAGGACCTTTTTTCTTCTTTTTACCTTCATCTTCATTTACGGTGACAGGTTGTAATGGCATTTGACTTTCAATGTTTATGTAAATAGGTTCTCCAGCAAGGTCATCAGCTGATAAAATGCCAAGTTTTTTCGAGAATCTCAGTACGGTGGCAGTTGTTACTTCTCTTTCAGGTAATATCACTGTTGTGAAAAGTTTGTCTTCCGAAACTCTGGTTCCAGTAAACATTTCAGTTAATGCTTTTTCCTGTTTGTTCAGGTTTTCCATTATTAGTTTTAGTGATTCACCGTCTTTGGGCATAGTGTCGGCCTGTCCTCTTAAAATAAGATTTTTACTTTCTCTTATGTTATATATTTCTTTGGCTGTCAGTTCGGCCATTTTTGCTGTCGATCCGGCTGTCAGGATTTCTTCTGTCAAATACTTTTTTCCATTTTCATGAAGTTCAGATTTTTCCAGTATATAATCTTCCTTTACTGTTTTGGGAGCAGACGTATTTATGGCTCTTATTATATTATTTTCGGTCACCTCAATATCAGACATTACATTCTTGTCGCTTAATTTAATTATGTAAGCTTTTGTAGAATCAGGTACACCGATTGTTCTTACTTCTATTTTTTTTATCTCCCAGTCTGTCGATGATTCAGAAGTGACGTCATTCCTTTTTAGGTATCTGTTGGCATATTGGCAGAAGTCTCCAGGTGTGTACTTTACTTTGGTAGCTATCAGATTGATTTCTATTGCTGTTTTAGGCAGGAAGTAAGCTATACCTTCGCCTTCTCCCGGTTTGTAGTAATCTATATTTTGTGAATTAGCTGTCCATAATGTCGTGGCCAGCATAGCCATTGCTATAATTCTTTTTTTGCCCATAAGTCTTGATATATAATTTAGTGTCACTTGTCGGTTAGTTTTTTCCATGCTTCAGGCAGTGCATTTATAATGTCCGAAGCATTCATGCATATTTCTCCGATTTGTTCTGCTGCTATATCTCCTGCAAGTCCGTGCAGATATACCCCCAACAGACATGCTTCTTTCGGAGAATATCCTTGCGCCAGCAGTGAGGTTAAAATTCCTGTC
Source organism: uncultured Phocaeicola sp. (assembly GCA_944322395.1). Classification (GTDB taxonomy): domain Bacteria; phylum Bacteroidota; class Bacteroidia; order Bacteroidales; family Bacteroidaceae; genus Phocaeicola. Next base: position 2,242 of record CALUPA010000086.1, on the reverse strand, counting down.
AGCACATCACCGCTACCTCCGGTTGCCATTCCTGGATTTCCTGTAGGATTGAAATGACAATCTCCTTCAGGAGTTATAATTACAGTCCATGCACCTTTCAGAACAATGTAAATCTGCATATATGATGCCAGGTCTTTTGCTTTTTGTATTCTTTCATAGCTATTACTGCATCTTCCTACCAGTCTCTCCAGCTCTTTTATATGTGGAGTCAGTATTGAGCCTTTAGGAACACAGTTTAGTTGGTTCCTATAAGTACTTAAGGCATTAATGGCATCTGCATCTATTACAGCCGGAATGTAGCATTCTCTTAATTGGGTTATGATAGCTTGCGCCGTGAATTCTTCTTGCCCTAAACCAGGACCTATACCTAAAGCCTGATAGTTGTCCAGATCTGTAACTTCAGCAAAGAATCTGTCGTCCATGTCATCCTGGGTCATAGCTTCAGGTATGCTCATTTGCAATAGCTGATGATTGCATACAGGGGTATGCATTGTCAGTAGTCCTACGCCGCTTCTCATACAGCTTTTTCCTGCCATAACCGCCGCTCCACCCATTCCGTAAGAGCCGGCAATAATAATAGCATGACCAAAGTTCCCTTTGTGCGAAAATTTCTTTCTTGGCTTTACGATTGCTGATACCTCATTCTTTTCAATTATAAAGTTTTTGCTTTCGGCCTGTTCGGTAAATTCTTTACTTATACCTATATCCAGGACTTCAAGTTCTCCTATCAGATCTTCATTCTCTGCAAAGAGGAACGATAGTTTTGGCAGATGTATTGTAAGTGTCAGATTTGCTTTTATTATATTATGACGAATGTTTCTTGTGTTGTCCTCGCCCATCATTCCGGAAGGAATGTCTATTGATACAACTTTTGCAGGTGAAGCATTTATATATTGAACTACCGCTGCGAATCCACCGCTCAACGGATTGCTCAGTCCTGTACCGAAGAGCCCGTCTATTACGATATCATTAGCAGTGAGTTTTGGAGGATCAAATTGGGTACTAACTTCTGTGTAGTTTGTAAATCCACATTCCTGCAGACGTTTTATGTTAGTAAGACAATCTTCAGAGAGGTTGCCTTTTATATTGAATAGTATTACCTGAACCTGATAGTTCTTTAGGTGCAACATACGTGCTACTGCTACGGCATCACCTCCATTGTTTCCAGGACCTGCAAATACTATCATTTTGTGTGATTTGTTCCATCTTCTACATATAGCATCTGTTATCATGCTTGCAGCCTTTTCCATCAGGTTGATGGATAATATTGAATCGTGCTCTATAGTGTAGGCATCGGCTTCTTTCTGTTGTACGCAACTTAAAATTTTCATTACTTCTTATTATGGTATTTTGTTGGTAAAAGTAGTAAAAACATACGAACTATTCACTATTTAAACTTCAAAATATACTTAAATACTTAAAACGTAGTGTTGTCATTTGTCAGAAATTGCGTAAATTTGTCCGCAATTTTAAACTTGCATAATCGTATGAAAACTATTCAGATAAAAGACAAGTCGTTTACTACATTTATTACAGAAGATAAGATATTGAAAGAAGTGTCGCGTGTGGCTGATGAAATAAACCGTGATCTGGCGGGTACTGAACCTCTGTTTCTCAGTGTTTTGAACGGTTCGTTTATGTTTACGGCCGATTTGATGAAACGCATCAATATGCCATGCGAAATATCTTTTGTTAAGCTTGCTTCCTATCAGGGAACATCATCTACCGGTAAGGTAAAGGAACTTGTTGGTCTGAATGAGGATATCACAGGGCGAACAGTTGTTATAGTAGAAGACATTATAGATACAGGTTTCACTATGGAACGCCTGGTTGAAACACTGCGAGCACGTAATCCTAAAGAAATACGTATTGCCACTTTATTGGTAAAGCCTGACAAACTTCAGGTGAAACTTAACATTGACTATGTGGCTATGAACATACCTAACGATTTTATAGTAGGCTATGGTCTGGATTATGACGGAAAAGGGCGTAACTACCGCGATATTTATACAGTGGTAAATGAATAGGTGACAAGGTTTAAGTTAAAAGTTAATAGAAGGTTCACGTCCGGATATCAACCTTGTCAACTCGTCAACTAACTGAAAAACTTATAAACTCAAAAACTAGAATAAAATGTTGAACATCGTAATTTTTGGCGCACCTGGTTCAGGTAAAGGAACTCAGAGTGCACGTATAGTAGAAAAGTATGGTTTGAACCACATTTCAACAGGCGACGTTTTGC
>CALUPA010000085.1 GCA_944322395.1 uncultured Phocaeicola sp. | reverse complement strand
GTTGTTTATTTATTGGGATAAATAATGTGTTGACATAAATAAAACAAAATAAAAATAATAGCTCCCTCAGATTAAATCTCTGATATTTAATCATTTACATTGATTTTATCCCGGTTTTTATTTCTATGGATATTTATGAAATAAGATTACCATATTTGTACCATGACTTATACAAATATCTGATTATCAATTGGTAGCACATTAGAGGAAGTCAAATAATTCAGAAGATAATAACTGAAGATAATATTAAGAAACTCTGTATAGCTCAAATGAGTTATACAGGGTTTCTTTTTTTATTATTACTGTCCGGTAAAATCAATTGAATAAAAAAGAATATTCTTTGCTCGGCAATCATTTATTCAATGGTCTGGTCTTATTCTGTTATTCCAAACCCAATCAAAAATAGACAGTTGACATTATTCTTTCTGACTCACGTCCAAAAGAGTTTCCTAATCCTTTTCGGGATGATTGAAAAGACTGTAGAAATCTACATAATACATAAGTGGAATCCTCATCATTGTTGCAAGGCCGAAAAAACTCTAGGAGCGAATCAGTAGCTTTTTCATTACACTAAGCAAGAGATTGGCTATAAGAGTCACCCAAATCTGTATTTAAAAATGTATACTTTTGTCCATAGTTGGATTAATTTTGTTTATCGACAGAAATCCAACAAAATAGGGCTGACCTCACAAATGAAGTCAGCCCTATTTTTATGGCTTCGCAATATTTTTATCGGACAGCAATAATAAACAATATTTCTTGTTATCGGCGAGGTATATCAACGAAGGATTCTTTCTTACCTTTCAGATGTTCTGAGAAGTAATCCACCAGTCGCCAATAAAAATATTCATTCATATCTCCAAATCCATGACGCTGACCAGGGAGATAAAGCATATCGAAACGTTTTCCAGCCCTTATTAACGCATTCACCACTCGGGTTGTATTTGCAGGATGAACATTATTGTCTATATCGCCATGTACAAGTAAAAGATGACCTTTCAATTGTTTCACGATTTCAGGATTTGTAGCTATCTTGTAGACAAAAGTAGTATCGCCTTTCTCTGAAATAGTTTCTTTCACTCCATGATGGGTTTCACTCCACCAACGGTTATAGATACGGTTATCATGATTTCCTGCACACGATACTGCTGCCTTATAAAAATCAGGATATTGGCATATAGCTGCTGTAGACATAAAACCGCCACCGGAATGTCCGTGGATACCAACCTTATTTATATCTATATATTTATGGCGTGCAGCAAGCTGTTCAACTGCTGCCTTATGGTCTGCGAGCGGATAGTCACGCATATTGCCGTAACCGTAATTATGATACCACTTTGATCGGCTAGGATGCCCACCTCTTTGACCAACAGATATTACTATAAATCCGGCTTGAGCCAAACGGTCTGTACGAACGCTCATACGGGTAAACGGATAATATACTGCCTCTACCTGTGGACCAGGATATACATAGTCTATTATAGGATATACCTTTGTTGAGTCAAAGTCATATGGTTTGTACATAACTCCGTAAAGGTCGGTCACACCATCTGCAGCCTTAACCTTGAAAAGTTCCGGAAACTTGTATCCGGCAGCCTTAAGATTTGAGAAATCACTCTCTTGGATTGTCATTATCTTATTTCCATTTCTGTCAATAAGATCTGCACACGGCACTGTATTCACACGTGAGAAATTGTCGACAGCAAACTGAGCATCGTCTGATAATGAAATCTGATGGAAATAATCGCCTTTCGTAAGTCTGGTCAACCCACTGCCATTTACGTTTACTTTATACAGATGTTCATAATAAGGATTTTCATCTTTTTCTCTACCATTAGCAAGGAAATATACTGTACGTGAAGCTTCGTCAATCTTCAATACCTGCTCTACGTGCCAAGGTCCTTCGGTTATTCTGTTTTTAAGATTTCCCTTATCGTCGTAAAGATAAAGATGTGCCCAACCGTCACGCTCGCTCCACTGGATAAATTCCTTACCACCGTTAATAACGTGAATAGGACGAGTTTCCTGATATGTATTCATTCGTTCCTTTACTATCGGAACAATGGAATCCTCGCCAACTGTATACGTACACACATCTATACGATGAAGGTCTCTGCTATATCTTGTCACAAAGAAACGGTTGTTGTCTCCTTGCCATACGGAAGGGCGGAACTCCATGTCTCTCTGTTTTTTCTCTACGGGTTTGTATTCCAATCCAAGCCACTGGTTCTTCCATGCTGATACCTTTATTTCCTTACGGGTGTTCGATGTCATATCGAATATATAAAGGTGTTCTTCAGGTGCTTCCATTTCTCCCGGCATCTGATACTTGTATGTTTCAAGTGTAGGACGCGGCTCAGCTATCGAGTTTATTACCCACAAAGGTTTTACAGCTCTGTCATCAGAAACAATTGTAACAAAATGCTTTGAGTCTGGCGACCAGCATCCCCATGCTTTGCGTCGCTTTCCATTACACAAAGTGTCAGTATTTAGCAAACTATATGGAATACCATAGCCAAAATCCGGCATACCATCGGTGGCAAGCTGGATTTCCACTATTGTACTGTCTTTCTCATCTTTCTGTGCCTTACGATAATCAGCAATACTCATGCGATATAGGTTGCAGTCCTTGGCATATACCACAGACTGTCCATCAGGAGATACTGATGCCCAGTCTAGTTTCTTTGGTTCTTTTTCCTTATCTGCAAGATGAGTCAGTTTTTTCGAAGGAAAGTCATATGAGAAATAAAATACTTTCTTTTCTGCTTTCTTCTTTTTGTCTTTATCCTGTTTTTCATCCTGTGACGATACAACCTCAAATGTGAAAGTTCGTCCGTCTGCGTCGGCTTTGAGATTCTTAACAGGCAATTGTCTTGCCTCAAACGGATCCTGTACTATCTCTGTAAGCTGTGCAGCCAGTTTATCACGGTCAAAAAGCAATTCTTTCTTTTTCTGTGAAGGATTTACCACATACCAAAAAGTACCCTCAGATGTTTTATATTCATACCAGAAACCTTTTCCGTTCTGAAACCAATGAGGATCTACCATAGTGGAGAACAGCATATTCTTAAGCTTACTTTCCGTAAACTTTTCAGCCTGCAAATATTCAGGGAGTCTTTCCTGAGCCACAGAAACTGTGGTAGAAAGCATCAGTCCTCCCAACATTACAGAAAATAAAACTCTCTTCATAAACAAGTATTTAATTATAACAGGAATCTAAGTACATCATTGAAGTTAGCCCAGATGAGCAAAGCGAAAAGCAGGAACATACCCACCATTTGCGCATATTCAAGGAACTTATCACTTGGTTTACGACGGGCAACTATTTCGTAAATAAGGAAAAGAACATGTCCTCCATCAAGAGCCGGTATTGGCAATATATTCATAAAGGCCAGAATAATTGACAAGAAAGCTGTCATAGACCAAAAACGCTGCCAGTCCCAAACTGTTGGGAATATGCTTCCGATTGTACCAAAACCACCAACACTCTTTGCCCCTTCCTTAGTAAATACATATTTAAGGTCGTTTACATAACCTTTCAATGTATTAACTCCTAAAGTAATACCTGCAGGGAAAGATTCAAAAAAGCCGAAGGTACGTACTGTCGGAGTATAATTCAATACACCGCCTATTGCAGCAACCTTGAACTGTTCATCTGTAGTCACACTAACAGTATCTCTCAGTCCGGCACGCGAATATACCAAAGTGAACTCTGCTGTAGTTTTTTCTGCCACTTCTGCTCTGAGTTTAAGATCTGCCATTTGATTCTGGAAATCATTCCAGGAATTAATGCTTTTACCATTGACAGCTATAAGCGAATCGCCTTTCTGTATACCTGCATTAGCAAAACCTCCACCGGCAAGTACAGAATCCACTACATTAGGATAGAATATATCAACAAACATAGGATCCTGCTGCGCCACATCTATAAGACTCAACTCAGGCATAGCAATATCTACTGTCGTTCCATTGCGTAGAACTTTGACCTCCTTAGCCTCAACCACACTACGTATCATATCCATACCGAAGCGTTCAAGTTCTTCTCCATCGGCACTTAAAAGTATATCGCCATCGCGAAAACCTATTTCCTGGGCTGTTTCATTAAATTTAAGTCCATAGTTCATGTCCTTAAGTGCAATATACTTGTCGCCCCATGTAAAAAGAATCATTGAATAAATGAACAAGGCAAGAATAAAATTCATCAATACTCCACCTATCATAACCAAAAGTCGTTGCCATGCCGGTTTAGAACGGAATTCCCATGGCTGGGCAGGCTGCTTCATCTGCTCAGTGTCCATAGATTCGTCAATCATTCCCGAAATCTTACAGTAACCTCCCAATGGCAACCATCCTACACCATATTCTGTATCAGAATTCTTAGGTTTGAACTTAAATAAAGAAAACCAAGGATCGAAAAATATATAGAATTTCTCAACCCTGATTTTGAACAATCGCGCAAAAAAGAAGTGTCCTCCTTCGTGTACTATAACCAAAATTGACAAACTTAGTACCAACTGAAGGGCACGGATTAAAAATGTCTCCATCTGTTTTTCTACTTTGTTTTTTAGATTAATAAATTAAAAACCGGAATTAATTACCAGTTCAGCTGCAATACGACGTGCTATAGCATCTGTCTCTACATAGTCATTATAAGTAGGGTTGCTAATAAATGTAACCTTATTCATGGTTTTTTCGATTACATCACTCATTCCCAGGAAAGATATCTGATCTTTAAGGAAAGCAGCTACTACAACCTCGTTGGCAGCATTCAGTATGCAAGCCATATTACCTCCACGGTTCATTGCATCATAAGCGAATGCAAGATTTCTGAAACGCTTTGTATCCGGCTTTTCAAATGTCAGAGTACTGCATTTCATAAAATCCAGACGCTCACCGGACAAAGATTCGCGTTTCGGATATGAGAAAGCATATTGTATTGGCAAACGCATGTCAGGAACGCCAAGCTGAGCCTTTACAGCACCATCTACATATTCCACCATAGAATGTATCACAGACTGTGGATGTACCACAACTTCTATTTGTTCCGGTTTTACACCAAACAACCATTTTGCTTCTATCACCTCGAATCCCTTGTTCATCATGGAAGCAGAATCAATTGTTATTTTTGCCCCCATGCTCCAGTTAGGATGTTTCAAAGCCTGTTCCTTTGTTACAGTAGCCAGCTGTTCCATACTGAAAGTACGGAAAGGTCCTCCCGATGCTGTAAGAATTACTTTACTTATAGGATTATTCATTTCCAGACACTGGAAAATGGCAGAATGTTCAGAATCAACCGGTAATATAGGTGTTCTATACTGTCGAGCCAAGTCTGTGATAAGTTCACCTGCAACTACAAGAGTTTCTTTATTAGCCAATGCAATAGTCTTTCCTGCCCTAATAGCATTGATGGTCGGTTTCAGACCTGCATAACCTACCATAGCCGTCAATACTATATTGACAGGTCCTGATTCAACTATCTCACATAAGGCTTCTGCTCCGGCATAAACCTTTATTGGCAAATCAGCAAGGGCATCTTTAAGTTGCTGATACTTTTCTTCATTGGCAATAACTACAGCTTCCGGCTGAAACTTTCTGGCTTGTTCTATAAGTTTATCCACCCTGTTGTTTGCTGTTAAAGCATAAACTTCATATAGGTCCGGATGTTCCTCTATCACTTGCAAAGCCTGGGTTCCGATAGAACCCGTAGACCCTAAAATAGCTATCTGTTTCTTCATAACTTTAGAATACTACATAATTTCCAGGATTTATTGGTGTTCCTCTACGCCAAAGTTCAAAGTGTAGAAAAGGACCCTTTTCGGTATTATTTCCTTTTCCTACAAGTGCTATCACATCTCCACCTTTCACCTTGTCGCCTGGTTCTTTCATCAATGAACCACAGTTTTTATATATACTGATAAAATTTTGAGAATGCTGAACCTGTATCACGTAACCATCATTTACGGTATATGTTGCCATTACAACTGTTCCATCTAATACAGATACAATATTTTCATTCTGTTTGGTAAGTATATCTATTCCATAATGCTTGTTATCAGGATTAAAATTCACTTCCATTACTCCATTTACCGGCTTAAAGAAAATCAGACCCGATACAGCATTTTTATTGTCTATCTCACGAAGATTATATCTTTCTTTCTGTTCGTACTGCTGACGGAACTCTTCTTCCTCTTTTGTTCTCTCCATTAGTTGCTCGGCTCTAATATTTGTCAGAGAATCTATAGACTGAACAGTATCTACCTGGATCTTACCACTGAAAATATCCTGGATATTCATAATATATCTGTTCTGTCTTTCCAAAGCCAATTTCAACGAATCCGCACGAAGCGCATTCGAGACTACCATCTCGCGCACTTCTGAATTCATATAACCGGGTAAGTAATTACGCAATGGAGTAAAAGCAATAATAGATGCAGCTACAATAAAAATTATGGTACAAGCAAACAAAAGGACTGAAAGACCGTTCAGTTTGGATACATGTATCCCTACGACCTCTTCCAATGTATTCTCGTTTATAATAGTAAGTTTATATTTAAACTTGATATTATGCCAAAATGCTTTGCGTCCTTTCTTTCTCATACCTATCAGCTTTTCATTATTCCAAGAGTCCCTCTGGAATATTTACCTTAACACGTTTCTTTTTATGGTCTAAATCAAGGATAAACTCTTCGTGTGCAGGAAGCAACACTTCGTTTCCATCCTCTGATTCTATAACAAACAGTACATTCATCGTGGCATCGTCTACGTCAGTAATTACACCAAGTGTTCCATGATTTACATCATCCACAACAAATCCCACGAAATAATTCCATGAAGTAACTTCATCCTGTTCTTCCACATATTTCATCGGAAAGAAAACTTCGACATTGGTAAACATTCTGGCCTTTTCGGCTGTATCTATATCCTCAAATTTAACCAAAGCAGAATTATCAGAACGAAAACGGTACTCCTCTATAAAGAATGGAACAAGAATTCCATCCATGAGCAATATCAGATAATCACAGTCCACACGGTCAAAAATATCATCAGTAAAAGTGAATGAGACCTCTCCCTTCACTCCGTGAGGTTTGTTTATAACTCCTATTTTATATACTTCCTCTTTCTTTATCATTTCTATTTTGAGTTTTTAAGTTTGTAAGTTTTTGAGTTTTTAAATTGGCTGATACAAACACCAACATATAAAGAACTAAAAACTAAAAAACTAATTCTCAGATTCTGGTTATACGTGCTCCAAGTGCGGTAAGACGTTGTTCAATATTCTGATACCCTCTATCTATCTGTTCTATATTGTGTATTCTGCTTGTACCTTCGGCACCTAGTGCGGCAATAAGCAAAGCAATACCGGCACGTATATCCGGCGATGTCATGTTTCCACCTCTAAGACTGAAGTTATGGTCATGCCCTATCACTACAGCCCTGTGGGGGTCGCACAATATAATTTGAGCTCCCATATCTATCAGTTTATCAACGAAAAACAATCTGCTTTCGAACATTTTCTGATGAATAAGTACACTGCCCTTGGCCTGAGTGGCCACAACAAGCATAACACTGAGTAAGTCGGGAGTTAAACCCGGCCAGGGAGCATCTGCAATCGTCATAATAGACCCATCAATAAACGACTCTATTTCGTAATGTTCCTGCTGAGGAACATATATATCATCACCTCTCTGCTCTATCTTTATTCCCAAACGACGGAAACTATCTGGTATTATGCCGAGATTCTCATAAGAAACATTCTTTATTGTTATCTCACTGCGTGTCATAGCCGCCATTGCTATAAAACTTCCAACTTCAATCATATCAGGCAATACAGTGTGTGTACAACCTTTCAATTCTTTTATCCCCTCAATAGTAAGAAGATTCGAAGCTATACCGGAGATTTTAGCCCCCATGCTATTCAGCATCTTACATAATTGCTGCAAGTAAGGTTCGCAGGCTGCATTGTATATAGTAGTGGTTCCTTCTGCCAAGACTGCAGCCATAACAATATTTGCCGTACCTGTCACGGAAGCCTCATCAAGCAACATATATGTACCTTTCAGCTTATCAGCAGCCAAAGTATAAACACCTCGCTCCGCATCGTAATCAAAAGATGCCCCTAGTTTCTGTACACCAATAAAGTGAGTATCCAAACGTCTGCGTCCTATTTTGTCACCTCCCGGTTTTGAAATCATGGCCTTACCAAAACGCGACAATAAAGGACCAACCAACATTACAGACCCACGCAGTTTGGAGCATCTTAACAAAAACTCCTCACTTTCCAGATATGATAAGTTTACATTATCAGCCTTGAAAGTATAAGTATCGGCATTCAGTTTTGAAACCTTCACGCCCATATCACTGATAAGCTGGATAAGATTGTTAACATCCAGTATATTAGGTATATTATGGACTGTCACTTCCTCGGCTGTGAGCAATGTTGCACACAATATTTGCAGAACTTCATTTTTAGCTCCCTGAGGAGTTATTTCTCCATGAAGTTTATGTCCACCTTCGATTACAAATGAACCCATGTCTACTTGTTTTTTTTAAAAGTTAGCTAATCCAATATCGTGGCAAACCAACAATTACTTATCATTGTTATTCTTACGTTTCTGCTGCTGGTTGTTGTTATTAGTCTGACGACGACGCTGTGTAAAGACTCTATGATCTACCATTTTAACATCATCAACAGTAATTTTAATCTTTCCGTCCGACAACTCACATAAATCATCAATTATTCTCTGATTATCAACCCCATCCTTATTCCAATTCTGATAATCTTTTTTCATTTGGTTCGCAATAAGGTTTATGAGTTGTCTTTTTTCTTCACCTTCTTCATATCCGGCAGCAACATTTATCAAATCTTGTACAAAACGTCCATAATGTCTGTATTTCAGTTTTGATTGCGGATAAGGAACCCTGTCTGGTTTCACATTAAGGCTTTCTTTCTTTACAATCTCAACCGGATAATCTATATCCAACTTAAAATCAGACATTATAGCCAGATGATCCCAAAGCCTTTGATTTAATTCAGCATTATCCTTGAGCTGAGGGAACATTCCTTTCATAATCTTGATTATAGTATTTGCGCAGATTTGTCTTTCCTCCCTGTCCTCTATTGTTAGAGCATGGTCTACCATATTCTGTACACTTCGTCCATACTCAGGAAGCGGAAGACGTCTTTGCTGGGTATTATATTCCATATATTTCTAAATTTATTTATCAAAGTAATTTTTTAGGAGTAGAAGCTACAAACTCTTTCAGATAAAATGGCTCGAAATAAGCCACATCCTTATAATCTTCTTTCGCTACAGCTTTTTCCGCCAATGGGAACATCCATTTTGCCAGCGGATGAATATCATCTATAAAATGAGCATTAGGATGATTTATCTTTTCCCTACATTTTGCAGCACCATTACCAAAGAAATAAACAGGATGCTTGTCGAGGAATTCCTTATAAGAATTTTCATCTATTATATCGGCACCAATCTCGCGGCAAACCTTTAGAGAGCGGTCGTATATTGCAGCATAAACTTCCATACGGCGTGCGTCTATCATCGGGCAAAGCAAGGCATCATCAGGCAAATCCTGATTTAGCAATACAGGAACACACATAACCTCTGGAGTAGGAATACCAATCAAAGGTATATTCCTGCCATAACATATCCCCTTAGCCATAGAGACTCCTATACGCAAGCCTGTATACGAACCCGGTCCGCAACTAACAGCTACCGCATCAAGTGGGATAGCATGATTATCAACAAACGACAAAGCCTCGTCCACATACACACCAAGCAATGTTGCATGCGACGGTCCCTTAAAATCTTCTTTAGTAAAAATAGAAGCTCCGTCCTGACTTACCGATACGGAACAAACTTCTGTAGACGTTTCAATATGTAAAATGCACGACATAGTTTATTTTAATACATTATTGTCCGCAAATATACACTTTTTATCCCACTCCTTTTCTATAATTTCCACACTTTTCCTTACTTTTGCAAAAAAATAGAATTTGTTATGATACAATCAATGACCGGTTACGGTAAATCAACCGTTACTTACAACGATAAAAAAATTATCGTAGAAATAAAATCACTAAATAGCAAGGCACTTGACGTTTCTGCCAGAATAGCTCCCTTGTACAGAGAAAAAGAAATGGAAATCAGAAACATGATTTCAAAAAATCTTGAACGTGGAAAAGTTGATTTCAGTCTATGGATTGAAAAAGAAGTATCAGACGCAGCTACTCCAATCAACGCAGCACTTCTCCAAAACTATTATGCTCAAATCAAAAATATTTCTGAAACTTGTAATATCCCTTTACCTTCTGATTGGTTTGCCACCCTACTCCGAATGCCTGATGTCCTGACAAAAGTAGATATGCAGACATTGGAAGAAGAAGAATGGGAAGTTGCCAAAGGAGCTGTGGAAGAAGCGATTAATGCACTGGTTAACTTCCGCAAACAGGAAGGAGCAGCATTAGAAAGAAAATTCAATGAAAAGATTAATAACATTGAACGCCTGCTTGCTTCTATAGAACCCTTCGAGAAAGAGCGAGTGGCACGTATCAGAGAAAAAATAACAGATGCACTGGAAAAGACAATCAGTGTTGATTACGACAAGAACCGTCTGGAACAGGAACTAATATACTATATCGAAAAGCTAGATATAAACGAGGAAAAGCAACGACTGACTAACCATTTGAAATACTTCCGCGAAACAATGGCAGGCGGGCACGGACAAGGAAAAAAACTGGGGTTCATCGCTCAGGAGATGGGACGTGAGATAAATACAACAGGAAGCAAGTCGAACCATGCTGAAATGCAAAACATAGTAGTACAGATGAAAGACGAGCTGGAACAAATTAAAGAACAAGTATTAAACGTAATGTAATGATGGGAAAACTTATCATATTTTCTGCACCTTCGGGTTCAGGCAAATCTACAATTATAAACTATCTCCTTAAGCAGAATCTGAATCTTGCATTTTCAATTTCTGCAACAAGTCGTCCTCCACGCGGAACAGAAAAGAACGGAGTAGAATATTTTTTCCTTACTCCGGAAGAGTTCAGACAGAAAATAGCAAACGGAGAATTCCTTGAATACGAAGAGGTATATACCGACCGTTTCTACGGAACATTGAAATCTCAAGTAGAAAAACAGCTTTCTGAAGGACAAAACGTGATATTCGATGTCGATGTTGTAGGCGGATGCAATATAAAAAAATTCTACGGAGAACGCGCCTTATCCGTATTTATACAGCCACCTTCTGTAGAAGAACTTCGCAAACGCCTTAACGGACGCGGCACAGACTCTCCAGAAGTAATAGAAAGCCGTATCGCTAAAGCTGAATTCGAATTAAGCTATGCCGACAAATTTGACGTTGTCATAGTAAATGACCAACTTGAAAAAGCACAGGCAGAAGCACTTGAAACCATCTGTAATTTCCTGAAAAAATAAAATGGCAAGAAATCCTAAGAAAATAATGAAACTGATGACGATTCTCACAATCGTCATCGGTTTTGCTGCCCTAGCAGTTGGAATAGTAGCAATAGCAAAAGAAGAGTACATCATAGCCACTGCAATGATACTGGTTGCTGCATGGCAAGTAGTCAACTACAGATTATGGAAGAAAAAAAGCTAAGGACAGGAATTTTCGGTGGTTCGTTCAATCCTATACATATAGGACATCTTGCTTTGGCTAATTATCTGTGCGAGAATGGATACATAGACGAAGTATGGTTTCTGGTATCTCCACAAAATCCATTCAAGCAAAACCAGTCATTGCTAGACGACAATTTACGTTTGAAACTAGTAGAAGCTGCCATAAAAGGATACCCACATTTCCATGCATCCGACTTTGAATTCTCTCTTTCCAAACCATCATACACAGTAACTACTCTAAACAAGCTTTCCGAAGCTTATCCCGACCGTGATTTCCATCTCATAATAGGCGCCGACAACTGGGCAGCTTTCGACCGCTGGAAATCTCCTGAAGAAATAATCGCACGTCATAACATCCTGATTTATCCACGTTTAGGTTATGAAATAAATATAAACTCTCTCCCCAAGAACGTGCAAGCAGTTGACACCCCTTTAATAGAGGTAAGTTCCACATTTATCCGCGAAAGCATATCACAAGGAAAAGATGTACGATATTTCCTGCATCCTTCAGTTTATAATATTATTAAGGAAAAAGGAATTTACACGCATTTAAACAATCAATAACTATATGAATACTATTTTTAACTACTTATTCTATTAATACAAAAATCAGCATATAATTATATATAAATACTGAACTACAAATCTTGACTTTCTTATTTATCAAACGTAAAAAATCTGTTTTTTTATATACCTTTGCTGCTATTAACTTGAAAATAACTCAAACATGAAAAATCTACTATTAGTAATTCTGGCGTTATTACCTTTTTTCGCCACGGCAAGAGACAATAAAAAAAAGGATAATTCTAATCCTAAGTATCTGGAAGGAGCTATTATGCTGAAAGACGGTAAGATTACTTTCGAAGACGAAATAACAGTTCCATCAATGAGCAAAGAAGAATTATATAACACTATGCTTCAATGGGCAGAAAAACGTTTCGTACCTGAAGGCAAACTTAAAAGCAACGTAGTATATAAGGATAAGGAAAAAGGAGAAATAGTAGCTTCTGCCGAAGAATATCTAGTATTCACTTCAACAGCTCTTTCACTTGACAGAACTAGAGTGTATTACCATTTCTATATAACGATAGAAGACAAAAAGTGCAAATTAGAAATGACCCGTATAAGATACTGGTATGACGAAAACAGAGATGGAGGAGAACGCTATATTGCTGAAGAATGGATTACTGATGACATGGCACTGAATAGAAAAAAAACAAAACTTGCCCCTATCTGTGGAAAGTTCAGACGCGAAACAATCGACTTAAAAGATGAACTCTTTAACTCAGTAAAAGAAAACCTAGGGGAAAAAATCATAAATTCTTCAAGTCCGAAAACAAATACAAATACACCTGTTAAAAAAACCGGCAAAGTGACAGTGGCTGAATTACCTAATAATCTAAGCCAAATAGCAGAAAATGGAAAATTAACAATAAAAACAGGTGATAAGGAAAATGAATTGAATTTTGCATCATGGGGAGGATTCGGAAAACTATTCAATAAAGATGTAGCATATATTTTGATTGACAAGAAACAGTCGGAAATATGCAAAAACATGGAAAGTTCTTCTTCGTATACAGTTTCCTTCTACAATAACAAGTCTTCTAAAGCAGCAGTTGTCATCGAATGTAAAAAAACCATGACGCAAGAACTTTCAGCAGAAGAACTGAAATCTATTAATCAAGAGATAGACCCAAACAAAGAATACGTAATGTACATCTGTGAAGTTACTTCTGCGACAATTTTATAATAATAAAGTTATATATTCAATAATTTATTCTCAAAATAAACCAAGAAGGTGCAAATCATTTCGATTAGCACCTTCTTTTTATTTTCAAAGAATCAAATTACAAATTAAGAGAAGTTGACAAAAACATAGGAAAAAACGAATCAAAAAAACTCCTTGACGTTTTAATCAAAACGACAGCTCGTTTTACCTAAAACGTCAAGGCATTTTTATCATTTTACACTCATGAACTGAAAAACATGCTATATGTTGCAATCTAAGTAAAAGAAAAATATAATAAAAAAGAAAAGCGTCCCGCACTAAATTTACGGAACGCTTTAACATTTACTGCGGAGAGACAGGCTCTCGAACCTACATATTCAAGAAATATCATAAAATTGCAAATTACTGATAATCACATACTATCTGGAGTACATAGTAAATCTAAATCTTTCTGAATATCTTTTGCTATTCCAAATATTGGGTGTATATTTGGGTGTAGAA
>CALUPA010000084.1 GCA_944322395.1 uncultured Phocaeicola sp. | reverse complement strand
CGGATGCAAAGGTACAGACTTTTTTCATTCCTGCAATAGCTTGCACAACTTTTTTTTCAAAAAAATTATAGGTTTTATTATAATCGACTGTTAATCAATCAAAAGCACGACAGAACTTTTTACATTAACGTTACACTGGAAGTTTTATGCTGTAAAACATACACATTATTATTAATATATACAATACATTAAAAAATAGTCTTTAAGACTGATATTGAATTTTAATCCAATTATTCTTCATTTTTCCACTCGGTAAGTATATTGAAAAATCCCTTCTTTCTCTCACTGTTGATTCCCCAATCGGCAGGAATACATTGAAAACCTTGTTCAAAAGGTTCATCTTTCTTCCTGAAGTCAAAATATCCCCACGACGCATAAGCCTCGGTAGCCTTGACAAAATTATTTACTTCCTTATCGAATTTGAAATGGTCATCTTCATTGTATACAATAGGCTTAACTGTATATGCAGGCGATTTTCTCACTGAATCTACCTGGAGAGTTATTCTTTCCGGCTTCCAAACGCCATTACCATGAAGTAATATATAATCAGACGCAGCAATTACCTTATCACTGGGAACAATTTTTCCTGCGTAACTTGTACTTACCAACAAACGTCTTCCGTTGTAAGTTATCGTTTTGGCATATTCTATTGATTTATGAACTGTTTCAGGACTTAATCCGTCAAGCTTAAAGAAGTCACATTCATTGTTTATCTCCAGCAACACATTTCTGTAATCATTTTTCAGCACCCATTCCACAGCGTTTCTGATACCGTTCTTTGCAGCAGCAGCATCATTTATAAATTTCTCCTGACCTACATAGAACAGTCCAAGTATCACAACCATCTCCAGTTCATCGGCCTTATCAAGAATCAGTTTCAGACGTTTCATATATTGTTCGTCAAGACTGCCGTCTGGCAAAATAGCCGAGTTATACCAAGGTTGATTTTTGGAATATCCTTCAGGACTGCCACCTTGCAGGTTTATTGTAAAAGCAAGAAGTCCCTTATCTTTCCATATTGGCATATTTTCTACAAACTCTCTTGTATTTCTATCCGCATCCCATACTTTAGTGTCTGGATAAACCCACTTATATCTTGTAGAATCTGTCTTGTCATCAAATATTCCATTTACAAGACGCGCATTGGGAAGAAGTCCTTGTATTTTCATTCCTCTCCATGTCTTACCTTCGAATGTCGGCCGACCATTAATATAAAACTCCTCACCTACTATTGAGACTTCTGTTCTACTTTGATTATTACTACATGATGCCAACAGACTAAGCATCAATAAAAATGTAAAAAAAATTCTCATACTTCTTTTTAAATTGATATTAGAAAAAAACACCTTGACGTTTTAGGTAAAACGAGCTGTCGTTTTGACCAAAACGTCAAGGTGTTTTTTTGAAACGTATCAAACCTTATTCTGACACTGCCTCGCCTTCACTTTTCACCAACAGAAGGACTTCGTTATTATCGGCATCCATAAGCGACAAAGTTCCGTCCTCGTTCACTGCAAATGAAGTGACTTTGTTCATTGCAGCAAGAACCTTACGCTCTGTTTCCATTCCCGGACCTGCCATCATGGTAGAAATCATCTGTCCGAACTTTAAAGATAAAGAATTACCTTCTTCATGCGAGAAAGAACCGTTGATAATGTTGCATCCTCCATTGCCATGCACTGCATTTTCGGCAACATTAAATGAAAGAAACGGAGTCTTGTCGGCTATCTCCACTTCTACCCCATCCACTTTTGATATGTTCCATTTGCCATTAATGTCATTCAGAGATACAGCAGGAGTTTCTCTCTTAACGAGCGATAGAACCACATTACCGTCTTTGTCTGTCAGTTCAACCCCTGTAGCCGAAGCCTTATATCCTGCAACTTCGTTCAAAGCCTCAAGTACCTTCTGCTCGGTTTCCATATCAGGACACATCATACGTGTAGAAGCAACTCCAGTAAAACCAATCTTACCGGGATTTATTGAATCCAACTCTACACCTCCCATAATACGGTTACATCCGGCATTGCCGTACAAACGTCCTTTTTCCATATCAAAACCTATATAAGGATTGCCTTTTACTTCCTGTCCTTCAACTGATACAACATTCCATTCGCCTGCAATATCTACCGACTTGCCTGTTGTTCCACAAGATGATAATACAACTGCCACAAAAGCGGCTGCACTGATTAATGTTTTCTTCATACTGTTTTCCTTTTTTCGTTTTTCTTAATTACAATAACAAAAGTAATAGTCCATTGTTCATGCAAAAGTAACAAACAATAGTATCAATTATTCTGTTCTAATATAAAAAATGTGATATTTAAGCAATACTGCATGCAGTTTTGAAAAAAGTCTTATCTTTGCATATTGAACGGTAACGTTTACCGGGAATTAAAATTTCACATTAATAAGTTAAATGAGTAAAGTATTGATTATCGGTGCAGGCGGTGTAGGTACCGTTGTTGCACACAAGGTGGCTCAGCATCCTGTGGCCGAACTGGTGGCTTTATTCAACAGTTTTAAACCCGAAATCGTTATTAACGTAGCTCTTCCTTATCAGGATCTTACAATCATGGAAGCTTGCTTGCAGGCTGGTGTAAACTATCTTGATACAGCCAACTATGAGCCCAAAGACGAGGCTCACTTCGAATACAGCTGGCAGTGGGCTTACAAGAAACGTTTCGAAGATGCAGGGCTGACTGCTATCCTCGGATGCGGATTCGACCCGGGAGTGAGCGGTGTATATACTGCATATGCAGCAAAACACCACTTCGACGAAATGCACTACCTTGACATTGTGGACTGCAATGCAGGAAATCACCACAAAGCATTTGCCACTAACTTCAACCCTGAAATAAATATCCGCGAAATCACTCAGAACGGACGTTATTGGGAAGACGGAAAATGGGTAACTACAAAACCTCTGGAATTCCACAAGGATTTGACTTATCCAAACATCGGTCCGCGCGATTCATATCTGCTTTATCACGAAGAACTTGAATCACTCGTCAAGAATTTCCCTACCATCAAGCGTGCACGCTTCTGGATGACATTCGGCCAGGAATACCTAACTCACCTGAGAGTGATACAGAACATAGGTATGGCAAGCATCGAGCCTATCAACTACAACGGAATGGAAATCGTGCCTCTGCAGTTCCTGAAGGCTGTATTGCCTAACCCACAGGATCTTGGCGAAAACTACGAAGGCGAAACTTCTATCGGTTGCCGTATCCGCGGTGTGAAAGACGGAAAAGAACGTACATACTACGTTTACAACAACTGTTCTCACCAGGAAGCATACAAGGAAACAGGTATGCAGGGAGTAAGCTATACTACAGGTGTTCCGGCAATGATCGGTGCCATGATGTTCCTGAAAGGATTATGGAAACGTCCGGGAGTATGGAACGTAGAAGAATTCGATCCGGATCCATTTATGGAGGCATTGAACATGTACGGACTGCCATGGCATGAAGTATTCGACGGAGATTTGGAACTTTAATACACTAACATACAAGTCCGCTTCGGAATATGTATCCTCAGTATGACTTATTCCGGAGCGGGCTTTAATTATCTTTATATATACCATGAATGTAGGAGACAAGGCGCCCGACTTTTTGGGAGTGAACGAAAAAGGCGAAGAAATACGCCTGAGCAATTACAAGGGAAAGAAAGTAGTACTTTACTTCTATCCTAAAGACATGACAAGCGGATGTACAGCACAGGCATGCAATCTGCGCGATAACTACGAAACTCTGCAAAATGCAGGATACGAAATAATAGGTGCAAGCATACAGGATGCAAAATCGCACCAGAAATTCATCGACAAGAACAGTCTGCCTTTCACTATTATAGCAGATACTGAACAAAAACTGGTTCAGGAGTTCGGTGTTTGGGGCGAAAAGAGCATGTGTGGAAAGAAATATATGGGAACATTCCGTACCACCTTCATTATCAACGAAGAAGGAGTGATAGAAAGAATAATCTCTCCTAAAGAGGTGAAAACAAAAGACCACGCAGCACAGATTTTGAAATAATAATAACATATAAACTCATAATCATATATGGCAAAGAAAGACGAACTGGAATTTGAAGGCGGTATTGACAGTCCTTCAAAGCCTAACAACTCGGAAAAGCTGAAGGCACTGCAGGCTGCCATGGACAAGATAGAAAAGAACTTCGGAAAAGGTTCAATCATGAAAATGGGTGATGACCATGTAGAAGAAGTTGAAGTTATACCAAGCGGTTCGATAGGTCTTAATGCTGCACTTGGTGTAGGCGGTTATCCTAAAGGACGTATAATAGAAATATATGGTCCTGAATCATCAGGTAAGACTACCCTGGCGATACACGCCATTGCAGAGGCTCAGAAAGCAGGTGGTATAGCTGCATTTATAGATGCAGAACATGCTTTCGACCGTTTCTATGCTGCCAAACTTGGTGTAGACATCGACAATCTGCTTATCTCACAACCGGATAACGGTGAACAGGCTCTGGAAATAGCAGACCAGCTGATTCGCTCGTCGGCTATAGACATTATCGTTATAGACTCCGTTGCAGCTCTTACTCCTAAAGCAGAAATAGAAGGCGACATGGGTGACAACCGTGTAGGACTTCAGGCACGACTGATGTCGCAGGCACTGAGAAAGCTTACATCGACTATCAACAAAACGAACACTACATGTATCTTCATCAACCAGTTGCGCGAAAAGATTGGTGTAATGTTCGGTAATCCTGAAACTACTACAGGTGGTAATGCGCTTAAGTTCTACGCATCAGTAAGACTTGATATACGTCGTGCCACACAGCTCAAGGATGGTGAAGAAATAATCGGTAACCAGGTAAGAGTAAAGGTGGTAAAGAACAAAGTTGCTCCTCCTTTCCGCAAAGCAGAATTCGACATTATGTTTGGCGAAGGAATATCAAAGAGTGGCGAAATAATAGACCTTGGTGCCGAACTTGGAATAATCAAGAAAAGCGGTTCATGGTACAGCTATAACGACACAAAACTTGGCCAAGGACGTGATGCTGCCAAAGTATGCATACAAGACAATCCAGAACTGGCAGAAGAACTGGAAGCACAGATTTTTGCAGCACTGAAAGATAAAGAATAAGAAGACTTTCATACAGAAAGCCATCCATGATACGGATTTCTTTTACTTATCTGTACAAAAAAAACGTAAAAGATTTATCCGGATATTCATGGATGGCTTTTTTTGTTTAAATTTACACTGAAATTATAAACAAAAACACAATAACCATCAAATTACCAAAATTATGAGAATATCGCATTGGCTTTTATCTGTAATATTATGTTGCTTTACACTTAACGCACTGGCTCAGAAAAAAATTCCATTCCGCTTTGCCACAAGAGCAGAAGCGCAAATGCTTATTACTGACATAGACAACTTTACGAACAAACTGAATAGTTTTGATATAAACCTCAGACTTGGTAAAGAAGACGGTAGAAAATCGGAACTGCTCAGACTGGCGATGAATGAAACCCAGAACTGGAGCGAAGAAGATAAAAATAAAATTACAGCTGCATTCAAGTCATTACAGGCCAAAATAGACAAGCAGAAGCTGAAAATAAAATATCCTCAGGAAGTTATATTGGTAAAGACATCAATGAAAGAGGAAATGAATGTTGCCGCATACACAAGAAAAAACTGGATTGCACTTGGAGAAAAATATATAAATGAAGCAACAAATGATGAATTGGAATATCTTTTGGCACATGAAATATTTCATCTTTTAACAAGAAGCAATAAGGATTTCAAAAAATCTGTTTACTCTGTAATAGGCTTCAATGTTACTGAAAGAGAGCTGTTTTTCCCTATAGACATTATAGAAAAAAGAATATCAAATCCGGACATAGAACTTTATGACAGCTATGCCGAATTTACAATAAACGGCAACAAACAGAAATGCTCTATGATTATATATACCAAGATTCCTTTCTCGCCGGATAAGAATCTGTCTGACTATTTAAGCGTAGGACTTATACCATTGAACGAGAACCTCATTCCTATACAGAACGATGGAAAAACTGTGATTTACGACATAAACCAGGCTGAAGATTTTTACGACAAGATAGGAAAAAACACTCAATATATAATCAATCCTGAAGAAATACTGGCAGACAACTTTGCCTATCTTCTTATTCAGAAAAAAGGTCTGCCAAATCCGGAAATCCAGAAAAAAATAGCAGAATTACTGAAATAATATCCATAGTAAGGATGAAAAGAATAGGGTTACTGTCGGACACACATGGGTATTGGGACGACAGATATCTGAAATATTTCGAAGAATGTGATGAAATATGGCACGCTGGTGATATAGGTTCAATGGATGTTTTGGACAGACTCATGAAGTTCAGAACATTCAGAGGAGTGTATGGAAATATCGACGGACAAGATATAAGGAAAATTCTGCCGGAGATAAACCGCTTCGAACTTGAAGGAGCCGATGTTATGATAAAACACATAGGAGGATATCCCGGAAAATACGACCAGCAGGTAAAAAAGATAATAAATACCGCTGCACCGAATCTGCTTATATGCGGACATTCGCACATTCTGAAAGTGAAATACGACAGAGATTACGAACTGCTAAATATAAATCCAGGGGCAGCAGGGAAATATGGATTTCATACCGTAAGGACTTTGGTAAGATTCAACATTGACAACTGTAAATTTTCTGATCTGGAGGTAATAGAACTGAAAGATTAATCACCAAAATATTTGTCTGTTAAAGAAATCTTTCCCAAATTTGCACTCGAATTATAAACACTTTTTATGAAAACGTATTTAGTCACAGGAGCAGCAGGATTCATTGGTTCTAATTACATAAAATACATCTTGAAAAAACATGATGATATTAAAGTGATAATATTAGATGCGCTGACTTATGCAGGAAACCTTGCAACAATAGCCAACGATATCGACAATGAACGTTGCTTCTTCGTAAGAGGTAATATTTGCGACAGTGATTTGATTGAGCGTCTGTTCGCTGATTATAAATTCGACTGTATAGTAAATTTTGCTGCAGAAAGTCATGTGGACCGTAGTATAGAGAACCCTCAACTATTCTTGCAAACAAACATATTGGGTACACAAAACCTTATGGATGCAGCCAGGAGTGCATGGGTTACTGGAAAGGATGAAACAGGATATCCTACATGGAGAAAAGATGTAAGGTTTCATCAGGTTTCTACAGACGAGGTATACGGTTCATTAGGAGACGAAGGTTATTTCACAGAAAATACTCCTTTATGTCCGCACAGTCCATACAGCGCATCGAAAGCCAGTGCAGACATGATTGTTATGGCATATCATGATACATACAAAATGCCTGTAACAATAACAAGATGCTCGAACAACTATGGCCCATATCATTTCCCGGAAAAACTTATACCGCTGATTATAAAAAATATTCTTGAAGGAAAAAGACTCCCTGTATATGGTGACGGTTCGAACGTAAGGGACTGGCTATATGTGGAAGACCACTGTAAGGCAATAGACCTGGTGGTAAACAAAGGAAGATGCGGTGAGGTGTACAACGTGGGAGGTCATAACGAAAAGAAAAACATAGATATAGTAAAACTGACAATCAGCACCATTCACAAGATGATGTCAGAAAAGCCGGAGTTAAGAAAACTTCTGAAGAAAAAAGAACTTGACGAAAACGGTGAAATATCTATAGACTGGATTAACGAATCACTGATTTCGTATGTAAAAGACAGATTGGGACACGACAAACGTTATGCAATAGACCCAACAAAGATTTCAGAAGAACTGGGATGGACACCTGAAACCAAGTTTGAAGATGGTATAGTGAAAACTATAGAATGGTATCTGAACAACCAGGAATGGGTGAAAAACGTTACAAGCGGTGACTATCAGAACTACTACGAAAACATGTACAAGAACAGATAAAAACAACAATGTTATAAAAAAATATAAGCGGAGCGATTTCCATAACAGGATTTTGCTCCGCTTCTTATTTTTATCAGAACTGGAAATATATAAATGGCTGAATGTCGCTACTTTTCACCTGAATGACGATAAAAATCAGTATAATAACCAATATAGCCTGTACAGGCAACGACATCCTTACCACCATATCAGAACATGAACTTTGCCATTTGTCCGGACACAAGTGAAGAAGAAACCCTACGCCCATAAGCAGGAATACTTTCCAGTAACCGGATAGGAGCTGTCCGAACAGTTCTGGATGGAAAGATGTAAAAATCTGGGTTATCATTGACATGGAGCCTTCGAATGTGGTATTACGGAAAAATATCCAGCAGAAACATACAAAATGAAATGTTATGACGACTGCAAAAAAACGACGGATACCAGTACTGCGATAATTTTTATATTTACCCGTCAGACTCCGGAAAAACTTATGGACAGCCAATGCCACGCCGTGCAATCCTCCCCAAACTATGAAATTCCATGACGCACCATGCCATAAACCTCCAAGCAGCATAGTAAGAATAAGATTTATGTAGGTACGTAACTTTCCTTTACGGTTTCCTCCTAATGATATATACAAGTAATCCTTAAGCCACGTAGACAATGATATATGCCACCTGTGCCAGAAGTCGGTCACACTGTCCGCCTTGTATGGAGAGTTGAAATTTATAGGAAATCTAAAACCTAAAAGTAAGGCAAGACCTATAGCCATATCGCTATAACCTGAAAAATCGCAATAAATCTGAAGAGCGTAGCCATATACTCCAAAGAGGTTTTCAATACCTGAATAAAGTGAGGGGTTCTCAAAGATACGCTCCACGAAGTTTACACTAATATAGTCTGATATTACAGCTTTCTTGAAAAGACCGCTAAGAATGAAAAACACTCCTTGTCCGAACATTTCATTGCTTACAAACAATGGCTGACGTATCTGAGGGATAAAATCGCGTGCACGGACAATAGGACCAGCTACAAGCTGCGGGAAAAAAGATACATAGAAGATATAATCGAGTAAATTGTGCAATGGTTTCAAATCACCACGATAGACATCTATTGTATAGCTGAGCGACTGGAATGTAAAGAATGATATTCCTACAGGAAGAAATATATCCAAAGGGCTGAAATTACCTCCCCATAAAGGAGACAGCATTTCATAAAAGAAATTGGTGTATTTGAAATAACACAAAAGTCCAAGATTTACACAAAGACTTACCAGGACCAGGAATTTTCTTTTTCCGTTACCTTCTGTATGTTCCATTATTCTGGCTATGCAGAAATCGGTAACGGTTACTATTCCAAGCAGAAAAAAATAGAATCCGCTACTTTTATAATAGAAATAATAAGAAAATACAGATACAAACAACAACCTTGCAGTTGTCTGTTTCCGTAAGGCTACGTATATAAGACTGAAAGCCAGAAAAAGAAAAACAAACAATCCACTGCTGAATATCAGCGGCTGAGTGGAATCGTATGACAAAACATCCAATATTTTATTATAATCCAATCCTATACTTGCAAGGAAATCAATAAATCTTTGTTGCAACATAATCATTGTATGCTTTTATAAACGCTTCGTGTAATAATAATCCCTGAAGGGTATAACCTTCTCTGGTAAAATGTATTTTATCTCTTTGATACAGACCTGCAGCTGTCCAGTTTTTGCAAGCAAATTTCTCCCCACCTACTACATCATAAAGATCCCATATGGCCAATTGATTTTCTGCAGCAAAACTTTTTTCTGTTTCCACCACTTTAGGAGTGCGTACATTTATAATCCTGTTTCTTCTCCCTGATTTGACATAGGCCCCGGGAGGAGTAGTTATGAGAAATTCTGAATTGATACATCCCTTTTTCAATTCCTTTATAAGATTCATCATTTGTATGCGATGTTCGCTTGACCTGTAATTTCTTCCATGTGCCTCATTAGTACCAAAAGACATAATTACGAGGTCTGGATTCAAAGACGTTATCTCAGTTATTCTCTCTGGTTTATTGAAAGACTCACAAGTTGCACCATTTATCCCCAATATGTGATAAACAACTCCTGCCTTTCCTGTCTCATGTGCCAATCCTGTAGTATTATAAGTTACGTTATAATCTATAACGGCTCCATGTCCGAAATCCTCTTCAAGCAATTTACGCATAACATAAGGGAAGACATGTCCACGCACGTGAGAATCTCCAATATGAACTATCCTGACCGGACGATCAAGCACTGAAAGTTTTTCCCAAAAACAATCCAGACTTCCAGTAGGATCGAGAATGACATTCTCTGTAGTATCCTTGAAAGAAGGCGGAATGGAACTTGCAACAGGAATAAACTTCATAAGTTTCTCCATAGCTGCACTGGAATATACAGGACCAGAGTTGTGATCTCGCTTAGCCTTTACAGGTATCATATCCTGAGCAATCATTACAGACATAGACTGAACAAGAATCATATATCCCAATACAATATATTTTAGAAACAAGAAACTATTCTGCCTCGTATGCTTTCTTCTTTTCATATTGCTCCTTTCCATACATTATTGCTCCAAAAAGTAAAGCGGCTATGTGTTTTCCTCCACGGAAATTTATATGTGTATAATCATAATTGGCCATAGCTGGTTTGGAATTTACCAACTTAGACATACTACCCTCTCCTCCCATGGCATTGTATAAATTCCAGAAAGAGACTCCTGTTTCAGCAGCAAGCATCTGCTGGCTTCTTATCAGACCTTTAACGCCGGGCATTGTCCTTAGATTTCCGTTTTCATCTTTGGTTTCCCTGTCACCAATGCTCACTATCAATATAGATGTATCAGGGAAAGCTTTCTTGAGATGGGAAATGACAGACTTCATTCCGTCCTTGTAATAGGTATAATCCAAACCTCCCTCGAAAGCTACATTCAATCCATATTGTACAACCAGCAGATCATACTTACGGAGTGTATTGTATTTCCTCAAAACAGAAAATGGAATTCCCAATAATTGCTGACCGCTACTACCACGTGTACTGAAATTATCGAGTATTACTCCTGTATCTGAATCCATTGTTACAGCATAAAAAAGTGCATTGGAAGAGGCTTTTTTAATATTCCATTTCACAGACTTTATATCACCATTTACTGTTATGGATTGCAGCGTGCTGTCTCCTCTGACACAAAACTCTTGCTCCACACAAGAATTTATCTGAGCAGATAAACATAAGAAATCAGATGTTAAATAAAATATTGATGATGATGTGCATGATTCAAGATTAGATACATATTTACCAGTAGCCTCAAGAGTAGTAAACGCTCCTTCTGATGCATAAGAATATGTATTTGAAATATCTTGATTATTACGTACGAAACCTGTTGAATCAGTTACATTATGCGTCTTCCACCCAGAAAAGCTGTGTTTAACAGTAGGTCTGAAACCAGGGAACTTTGAAGTGACACTAACATAACCTACTCCTTTACCCCCAAACTCTTTCTGAAACATATTACGCAAATCGGCTGTAAGTATATCACCCTCTATAAAAGAATCACCAAAATATGCTATTCTGACAGGACGTTTCATCTCTTTAACTCCCGATAATGCCTCATAAAAATGCGACATGCCGTGCGATGTGGAATCAGAATAATCCTCAATACATTCTATCCCACTTTTACAAGAATCTATAAAAGCTGGTTTTATAAGTGGCAACGAAGGAAGAGTGTCTGCTGAAATTGTATCTGTCTCAAATACGTCGCTACGCACATCTGACAATAAATCTACCTTCCTTAGTGTTCTATCACCAACTCTTATATCAGGCAAGTAATGAAGTAACATAAGCCCTAATGTCACCAAAAACACTAAAAAGAATGTATAATGCAACTTGTTCTTCATGAAATATACTATAAATAAAAAAACGTTGCAAATATACATCTTTATATCCATATAAAAAAAATGCCGGCACCCACATTACTGTAAGTACCGGCAGTATTTTTAATCAATGAATAATACCAAGTTTTGATGAAGCAACAAAATCTATTATCATATCAATATGTTCACTGTTTGGAACTTGCTCCTTTATCCTTAACAAAGCATCATGCTGTGAGGTATTCGCTTTATAAAGTATTCGGTATGCCTGGGCTATATGCTTGATTAATGTATCAGAAAAGCCCTCATGCTCCAACACATGAGTGTTTATACTATAGAATGATATAGGCTCGTGAGCTGCTACAATGAAAGGAGGTATATCTTTGGTAAAACGACAGCCTCCCTGTACAATGGAATAGCTTCCTAAACGGGTATTACCCTGCATCAGTACATTTGATGTAAGTATGGCACGATCGAAAATCTTACAATTGCCTGAAACCTGAGAGCCATTGCCGATTATACAATCGTTTCCAATCTCCACATCATGTGAAATGCGGACACCCTGCATAATGAAGTTACCATTTCCAACTATAGTGTCATGCCCCTGATGTGTTCCACGGGTGATAACAGCATTTTCACGTATGACGTTGTTATCACCTATTCTGGCTATTGTATCTTCACCTGTATAACAGAAATCCTGTGGAACAGCAGCTATTACAGCTCCCTGGTATACAGTGTTGCCGTTACCCATGCGAGTACCACTCATAAGGCTGGCATAAGGCATTATGACATTGTTATCACCTATCTCGACATTCTTGTCGATATAAGCAAATGGATGTACCGTTACATTGTTGCCCAACTTTGCAGAAGGATCAACATAAGCTAAAGGACTAATCATGTGTTTATCTGTTTTAAGGTTAATTATTCACGTCCGCCACCTAAAGCACTGTACAGGTTTATCACAGCCTGTATACGCTGGAAGTTATCTGAAACCTCGCTCAATTCAGCACTCAACAGATTCTGTTGAGCTGTAAGTATTTCAAGATAAGTAGCTTCGGCACTCTGGAATAAGGCGCTTGTATATGTCACCGCTCTTTCCAACTGTTCTACCCGACCTCTGTCCTCAATAAGTTTCTTATCGGCTGTTTCATAAAGGCATAAAGCATTGCTGACTTCCTGACCTGCTTCCAAAATAGTCTGCTGATAATTCATACGTGCTATTTCCTCTTCCGCCTTTGAAACTTTCAGATTAGCAACAAGTTTACCATGGTTGAATATAGGTTGTGCCAATGAAGCTAAAGCCTGAAACATGAATTGTCCCGGATTTGCAACCTGAACTCCAGAACCATTAGTCCATCCTGCAGTTCCACCAATAGTAATACTTGGATAAAAAGCTGAACGGGCTTGATTTGTTGTATAATAAGCACTTGCTAGTGTCATTTCTGCTATCTTGACATCCGGACGGTTTTCCAGCAGCTGCAATGGAACACCTGCTGTCAACTCTTCAGGCATAACCTGATCAGCCAGTTTTCCACGTTCAATAGTCTGTGGGGCCTTTGCAAGAAGAACAGACAAAGAGTTCTCTGTTTCACGAACTTGGCGTTTCAAATCCAGCAAAGAAGCTTCAACCTGATGGCTTGCTGCACGCATCTGAGTAACAGCTGCTTCATTAACATATCCTGCCAACTTCATAGCCTCCATAGCACGTACATTCTCCTTATAAATAGCAGCCGTTTCTGTAGTAATCTCTACCTGACGATCAAGCATCAACAATGTATAGTAAACATTTGCTATACCACAGATTATCTGCGAACGAACAGCCTGTTGAGCATATTTACTCTGAAGATATACAGCCTGTTGGTTTCTCTTCGCATTAAGGATTTTACCGAAAAGATCTATCTCCCAGCTTGCAGCAACCGGCAACTGATATGCCTTAACCATATCACTTCCCCCTATGGTAGTCATCGTACCTTGAGGAGCTAGATTTATAGATGGCAGATATGACAAACGGGCTGAAGTAAGCATAACCTTGGCCTCCTTAACACGAAGTACCGCAGCCTGCATATCTACATTATTTGCAAGTCCTTCTTCAATAAGAGCCTGAAGTCTTACATCTTTGAAAACCTCTTTCCATGGCAGATTTCCCATATTGGCTGTATCAGCAGCCAAAGTATCCGTAACCGATACCGGATCTCTGTATAAACCGGAAGCATCTATTGAATCTGGACGGTCGTAAGCTTTATAAATGTGGCAACTGCTCAAAGCAGCAGCTGCACACATTGTCAATATGATTTGTTTCT
>CALUPA010000083.1 GCA_944322395.1 uncultured Phocaeicola sp. | reverse complement strand
TGAGCGACATACCGTCGTTGGTACATACTGTAGTCATATATGTCATGCCCGGCACACCGTTGATGGCACGTTCAAGCGGAGTTGCTACAGTTTTGGTCATAACATCGGCACTGGCACCAGTGTAACGGGCAGTTACCGTAACAGAAGGCGGCACGATGTCCGGATACTGCGTGATAGGAAGCGACACAATGGCCAGCACTCCCAGACACACAAATATTACGGAGATAACCGCCGAGAGAATCGGACGACGAATAAATAACTTAAACATAGGCTACAGATATTATTCGACGTTTTCCAAATGAAGTTCTTTTCTCACATCCTCGAACGGGATATTCTCTGTCTTGATTTGCATACCGTCGCGAATCATCTGTACGCCTTCGTACACGATAGTGGTGTTTGCACCAAGGTCGTCAGTAATATAATAGTTGTGATAACGCTCTATCGGGTTGAAACTACGAACTTTTGCAGTACCTGTGCTGTCGACAAGATATACATATGTAAAATCCTGGATTTCGAAAGTAGACTTCTGAGGGACAAGACAAATATTCTCCATCTTAGTCATAAGACGGATTTTACCTGTAACACCATGTTTGAGAAGTCCTTCAGGGTTAGGGAAACGTACACGGAAAGCGATAGAACCTGTACCACGTTCGAAATCACCTTCTACTGTTTCTATGACACCCTTATGCTGATACACTGTTCCATCGGCAAGGATAAGTTCCACATTATTAGCCTGCTGTACATCAGTTCCCTGAAGCTGCGCACGGCGGATACGAAGGTATTCACTTTCGTTTACCTTATAATAAGCGAAAATCTCAGAGATGTCGCTCACTGTAGTAAGCAAACTCTCAGGACTTACAAGGCTACCTACTTTATAAGGAATACGGTCAGCATAACCGGTGAAAGGTGAAGTGATAGTAGTATACTTCAAATCCATCTGGGCACGCTGCATCTGGGCACGGGCCTGTTCCACCTTCATACGAGCCACTTCGCGTTCCCTCTTTGCCTGTTCCAGACGTATCGGAGAATAAATCTGCTTGTTTACAAGACGTTCGATACGTTCCATCTCGTAGTTAGCCATTTCAAGCTCAGCCTGAGTCTGCTTATAGTTAGCTTCGGACTCTTTCACTGCCTCAGCATAGTTTTCTGAGCTCAGACGGAACATAGGCTGTCCTTTTTTCACGAACTCACCTTCGTCTATCAACACTTCTTTGACGTATCCTTCCACCTTAGGCTTTATTTCTACAAACTGTATAGCCTGAATATCAGCTACATATGTACGTGGTAATTCTACCGTAGTAGGTTGAAGAACTGTTACGGGTATAGAGCCATCGCTTCTTACCTGCTTTGTGCCTGCCTCTTGACAAGCCGGAAGCACCCCTGCCAGCAATGACAAGAGAGCAACCTTCTGAATAGAAATTTTCATAAGATTAAGTAATAGAATTTTAAAAGAACTATGTGTTTTTTGAATAAGATTACAAACGAAGCCACAACTCTACAGTCATGGCATGAGAAAGACAGACTATGCTAAATAAGCAAAGCCCTGAACATTATATAAGGATGACAACCCGTTATATATAAAGGTAATTCAGATACATAAGGTTGTATATATACACCGTAATGCTCGAAGGAATATACGGGCATGACGAACAAAGAATAAACTGAATCAGGGAAGAACCGGACGGAAGATGTCCGGTAAACTGGATCTGACCATTCTGAATACTGACCATGCGAATCATTTATGGAAGATTCGTCGTCAATAGAAAGAACTATAGAGTTTGTGTCATCACAACTGGCTGCATATAGCAGGTCATATCCGAACACATCAAACTGTATGAGCACGAACATGACCATACAAACAATTCTGGATATATATTTACCTACTGCTTTATGTAAAAACATTACAAAACCCTATCTTTAATCTCTTACAAAATTAATAGCTGCAGATAATGTATAAAAATATATGTTCAGGTTTTAGTCTGTTTTAACATAAAAAGGACAAAATATCAGTTCTTTTTACGTAATATCTTACAGATAGACTAAATTTTCAGAATAAAAAGCTAACTTTGCACATTAGAAAACAATATAAAAACAAAAATATATGGAAGAACTAAACTTAAGCACTCCTGCCCTGCTGTTCTCGGCAGTATCACTCATACTACTGGCATATACTAACAGGTTTCTATCTTACGCACAACTCGTTAGAACTCTTAAAGAACAATATGTACAGAAACACTCGGAAGTGACAGCCGCACAGATAGACAATCTGCGCCGTCGGCTTTACCTGACACGAAGCATGCAGGTACTTGGTATATCAAGCCTGTTTCTCTGCGTAATCACAATGTTCCTGATTTATATAGGATTTCATACAACAGCAGTGTATGTATTCGGCATAGCACTGCTGTTGCTTATAGCATCACTTGGTATTTCAATCTGGGAGATACACATATCTGTAAAAGCACTTGAGATACATTTAAGGGATATGGAGAAATAAATGACTACATATCATTTATTAGGAAAGCATATACACTATTGGCATTTTCAATGTCAGGATAAGCATCAACAATAAAATACAGATACCAAAAGCCAGAGAATAATATCTTACTTTTTTATACATACATGATTTAATATAGTGAAATACCTTTTATCTCATAACCACCTTCTACATCCTCTCCTTCGGAAAAATCAAAAGACTTGGCATCTTCAGGAAGAGGTTCGAAATACAGTGTGAAATCCATTGTACCGCTTTCTGGCATAAATACCTTTTCGCCAATCTTGAATCCATCGGCCTTCAGGAGCTTGCATTTCACTCCTGTATCCGAAGTCAGGGAAGTTTTCTTATCCAACCTAATCCAATAATTTGGTATATAAGTGGCATGTACTTTCAGGATGGTAGCTTTTTCGGCTAGTTCTATCTGTTGTATAGATATCACATCATATTCTGAACTTTTTGTACGCGGAAAATCTACTATCTTATTACCATTCTTCTCCCTGATTGCCATAGGAGGACGTTTGTTCTCAATAATTGTTTTTACCTTTATGGTGAGATAGTCTTTTCCATAGCCGGACCAGATATCGAGAATCTTCCCTTCAGGAGAAATCATCACAAAATACGGAATACCTTTCACTCCATAAAGGGCACTTAATCCGTTATTTCCCTGCATGTCATTCCAGTTATGCCAGGTTATAGAGTGTTTTTTCGAAACATTCTCCCAACCCTTCCTGTCCTGAATATTCAAACTTACCACCTCCAGCTTATCCTTGAATTTCTCACTGATAGCCTTCAATTCCAGTTGAGCCATAATACACGGTCCGCATCCATCACTCCAGAAATCGAGCAATACGAATTTACCCTTGAAATCGGATATATGATGAATATTACCGTCCAGATCATATATATCACCGTCAGGAGCATTATCACCAACTTTGGCAACAACCGGAGGATTCAATGCCAGATATGCTGTCTTACCTGCATCGGAATTCTTCTGTTCATCGTCAAGCATGTCATAAAGCAATTGCAACTCTTCCTTCAAGGGAGCATTCTTATCAAACTTCACCATCCTGGCAATACTTTCAAATTCAGACATCCAAGCCGCATTTATTTCGGAAACCGCCAAAATCTTCGCATACTTCTTATATATGTCTGCAATCTTCTTATTTCCGACATTCGACAGGCTGTCTGCTATGGCTTTCATCTTACTGTCGTGTTCCTTGGAATAAGTCATATAGTATTCCTTTTCTTTCAAGAACAGACGCTGGACTTCTTTCCAGTCGTTTAATGAAGACTTTATGAGTTTCTGACGCAGTTTCTGCTCTTCTACGTTACTTTCCACATCCCAGGAATAAAGATAAGGATCGTTACCTGTAATGGTGACATCACACCCTTTCTTTACCCACAACTGAAGTGGCATAGCAAGATACTTATCAGAGCGCATCAATATTATTACATTTTTTAGTTCTTCATCCTCAGGAGAATAGACAAACTTGAATTTACCGTCGACTATAGTATCGGCCATCAAGCATTTCCCGACATTACCTTCTGTAGAGAACAATTGTATGACAGTTCCATCATCAATATTCTTCAACTGTCCCTCAATCCTCACCTCATCATGCTTTGGAGCGCAAGAAGCAAGGAACAACAATCCCAATAATAAACCTGTTTTCATTCCCGACAATACTTTTTTTTATTCGCTAACTTCATTTACTACCTCACCGTCGAACAGATTGATTATTCTGTCGGCATAACTAGCATCATGACGTGAATGTGTAACCATGACAATGGTAGTGCCATCCTTGTGCAGCTCACTCAAAAGAGCCATAACCTCTTTACCGTTTTTCGAATCAAGATTTCCGGTAGGCTCATCGGCAAGGATAAGCTGAGGGTTAGCTACTACTGCACGTGCTATGGCTACACGCTGCTGCTGACCACCGGAAAGCTGCTGTGGGAAATGCTTGAAACGGTGGGATATATCCATACGGTTCATAGCCTCTTCCACCCTCTTTTTCCTTTCCGACGACGGTACTCCCATATACAAAAGAGGCAATTCTATATTCTCGTACACGTTCAGTTCGTCAATAAGATTAAAGCTCTGGAATACGAAACCTATAACTCCCTTCCTTATATCAGTACGTTGCGATTCCGTGAATTTCGATACTTCCACTCCGTTAAGGTAATAAGTTCCGTCAGTAGGGTTATCAAGCAGTCCAAGGATGTTAAGCAGTGTAGACTTACCACATCCTGAAGGTCCCATTATAGCCACAAACTCACCTTTCTTTACTTCAATACTTACATTATTCAATGCCCAGGTTTCCACTTCCTCTGTGCGGAAAGTCAGCATAGATAAAATCAATACGATAAACAGTGGAATGACAAACAGTCCAAATGTAACAGGTGCCTTTTCTAAGAAAGATGCCGTATAATAATAAATGACAATCCATGATACAGGCGCAGCAACAACAAATGCCAACAGCAGATTCAGCATATAGTTCTTACCCAGTAGAATATACAAATCTTTAGGCTTGGCACCGTTTACCTTGCGGATGGCTATCTCACGATACCTGCGACGAATATCAAACAGAGATATGCCCAACAGTCCCAAACAGGATATCACTATAGCGATATATGAAAAAACAGTATATATCTGTGCTGTCTTTTTATCTTCCTTATACATTTCAGCCACTATATCGTCAGCCCATTTGCAACTAAAATCCTCAGAATTATATACCTCTTTCTCGACTTTACGAAGATAGTCTATAACTTCTTTTTCTCTGTCTTTCTTCACTCTTATCAGAACTTCTCCTTCAGCACTCCTTGCTCCGACAACAAATATCATGGGTTTAATACCCTCCGTAAGATGTCCCATATAATAATCCTGGACTACAGCTGAAACCGGGGTCATATTAACTCCGTATTCACCTATTTCACCGTTATTTTTCATATATATAACCAAGGCTGAAGTACTCCTTACAGATGCATTTTCCAAACTAGTATATCCCAGTAATTTCATTGCATACTCATTTAAAACAATGACGTTTTCACTCACATCATTTATATTATCCGGTAAACAGCCATCTACAATTCTTAATCCCCATAAATCAAAAAAATCTGCAGAAACATATTTCGCCTGTAGCTCAAACATCTCATCACTATTATTAATAATAGGAGTTTGAGTACCCTCCCATAATGTTGTCGATGAATTCATCCAATATTCTATAAAAGGACACTCATTTAGTTTATTACCGACCTCATCAATATTCTGGCGACGTTCTTCCAACTGTTTGGTTGTTATACTATTATAATCTATAACCCTATTGTGATTATATAACTGCGCAACCAGAATATCATCAGTCTGATATCCATGAGAAGAATTAATCAGGAAATCAAAATGGCGCTGGAAATATAAGGACAGTATCATGAGAAACAATGTGATAGAATACTGTAAAAATAAGAATAAATAGCGTGAGATCCGGAAGAGGTTTCTACAATACACCATGAAAGGAATACAGCACATGCAAACAAAAGGAAATTCTCCATCCACATCTCAGTAAAAAGCCCTCCAACGGACAAACCAAAAACTTTCTTCACGCCATAAACCCTTCTACGTTTTTGCATTACGACAGAATAGAGATTTACAAAGTTCAGTAAACCTACGAGGAATAAAAGGACCACCACTCCAGACAGTACTAAGATATACTCTTTGTTTCCAAAAATGAAGAAACTGTCATATTTTTTAGAGATGGATGACTCAAAATAAAAATCTTTCCATGAAATATATTTATACCTGGTTTGCATATTACCACTTAGGTTATTCCGTGTCTGCAAACGATATACATTACTCTTATCATTCTGCTTCCGAATATCGAAACCTGAATTTACACGGATCAGTTCAATATTAAGTTTTCCCCAATACGGCCTTAATTTTTGAGAGACCAAAGCATCAAAATTGAATGTGGTTTTACATACAGGTTGTTCAATAACGCCGGACACTGTAAGCATCTTTCCATCAAAATAGATATTTTTGCCTATAGGAGATTCTTTTCCGAACAGTTTCTTTGCATAGGTTTCAGTCAAAATAGCATTATTGGGTTGTTCTAATGAAAGACTTCCTTCCAATGCACGATAATTAAAAAAATGGAAGAACGTTGTATCAGCAGCCATCAGGTTTGTTTTGTAGGAAACATCATCGCTGACTATAGTAGAATTTTCTTCTTCAATAAGTTTACATCTGTCTTCTATATACTTTTCATCTACCGAATAATCCTTATTGCCCGGATTTTCTCCCGGATAAATACTACCGTCTATATCCCTTAAAGGCACAATAATTGAACTCAAGTCGTAGGCATGTGTGTCCACAGTAAGTTCACGATATATATACCTCAACAAGATTATGCAACATGCAAGACTCAACGAAAGACCTACAAGATTGATAACCGTATATGACCTTGCACGAAGCAAAAAACGGACCGCATATTTAATCTTTACCAATAACATATATCAAAAAAATTATTTCACCTGTAAATTATTATATCAATAATCGTGCCAAAGCATTAAATCACTTACTATCAACAGTTTACTCAAATACAATATATTCAGTTTATGTGCGCTATCGCACGTTTTTGTTACAAATACGCACACATAGCACAATGCAATATATATAAACTTATTCAGTCTTAATAATCTCTGCAGGATTAATATGCATAACCTTATATATCTTATACGCTACAGTAACTAAAACCACAATCAACATTGAAACGAACAAGGCAAAAGCCATTCCCCAATCCATGTTAACAGGGAAAGCACTATCTACAAAGACTGTTGATGCAAAATAATATACAAAGGGAAATGCAGCAGCAAACGACAAAATATAAATCAACATATATGAACGTCCGAACATACAGGCTATCGTCATTGATGAAGCACCGTTTATTTTCCTTATGGCAACCTCCTTCTGCCGGCCAACTGTATCAAGCGAGATGGCAGAATATATGCTTAGAACCACCAACAGCAGGCTGACAAAAGCCAAGGCATTGACAAGTGTTCCGATTAAACCCACCGTACCAAGCAAAGTCTGTTTCCTGTCGGTTATCGGTTTAATGTCCAAAGGTAATGTTTCCGGAACATATTCCCTGCAAATATCTTTCATCTTACCAATCACTTCGTCTGTATCCTTCCCTTCAGCAATCTTAAAATAAAAAGTTCCTAACGGTTTTACCGGGAAGAACGCAGAACCTATTATTCGTGGATCATCCTCATTTTCTCCATACAGAGCTTTATATGTACCTGCTATACGATATGACGTACCTTCTATTATAACAGTTCCGAATATACTGTCTTTCTCCAATTGTCTCATAAATCTCTCGCTTACATAAACAGCATCTTCCGACTCCGTCATTTCACCATGATGAGGGATATTAAAAAACTGAAAGTAATTGACATTACCCATGGTAGTTTCAATAAAAGAATCTGTTCCATCAGCTTTAAGATATCTCTTTTTGAAACGAGAATCCAACTTACCCACAAAGTCACCTCATCTATAATTTCAGGCATTTTTCTGAATGCATCAACAACATGCGACATATTCTGCCTCAAACGATATGTACTTGGCTTAAATTCTATAATTCTGGCTTTATCATCATCAGAAACCGGCCTATAACCAGAATAGAATACTTTATTAAATGCAATGTTTATACACAAAACATTTCCAACAAAGAATATAGCTATACTCAACTGCAACCACATCATGACGGAACGAAAGAAATGCTTATTGTTGTTTATACGAATATAATTGCCTATACAGTAGCGTCGCAAACGCCACACCGGAACATAAACCACAAGTAAACAGATAACAAGAAGGGAAACAAAACACATTGTCTGTACCCAATATACTTCCTGCAAGTCAATGTATGGCAAATAGTTGGATGAAATATAAGTATGACATGTATCAACTACAATTTCCGTTATAACGAGTGACAGCAGAAATGACACTGTAAGAATACAAAATACCTCCGAAAACAGAAGCATAAACAATCCTCGAGTATCAGACCCCATACTTTTACGCAAAGCGACTTCCCTCTGTCGGTTATAAAACATCTGTATAGCAAACTTCAGGAAGTTAATCATCCCGGAAAGCAATATGAGTGATGCGACGAAAAGTACAATTGAAAAAATTATTGTCATCTGTTTTTTCTTTGAATCATCAGAAAAACTCAATGCAGACACACTGTAGTCCTTTCCATTATTTACAAATTTAAGATTCTGCAGATTGTCATTAAGCGTAGACAGAGTTGTACCTTCATCTAAAAGTGCATACACTTCCATGAATCCCTGAGGAAGTGCCATATATGAAAAATAGCAATCTACTCTTGGAAACGCCCAATTATCTTCAGCCACATTTACAACTCTGTAATCACGAACTCCCTTGTCAAAATCGTAAACCGATTCCGACAGATGTATCACAGTCCCAATCGGATTATCTTGACCAAAAGCCTTTTCTGCAAAAGACCGTGATATAACGACTTCATCCTTTTTCTCCGGTATACGGTTACCATACAGTAAACCCAGTTCATAGAATGAAAAAGTATTTTCGTTCACCACAGTATAGTTTACTATAAAAGGCTTTTCTTTCTGATTCTTATCTATTACATCTATCTCAGCCTGTCTTAACGGAGACTGAACAGTAATATCCGACAACACATTTATATGGAATTCCTCCATCCGTTCTACATCCGCAGCTGTAAACAAGCGCCACCGGTGACCTTCATCTTCAAGCCTAAATGTTACAACTTCATTATCATGCATATTTATCATGCTATTATAAGCATTTATCCAATATGCTACCAATGTATAACAGACTATTCCCACAGCCAGGCACAATGCTGAAATAATACTGTGAACTTTGTATTTCATAAGATTGCGTACGGCAACCTTCAAGTAATGCAATATCATAATATTCTTGTTTTCTAAATTATTACTCACTCTTGATAACCTCAGCAGGATTTTCGTTGGCAGCCTTCCATATACTCCTCGCTACACATAGAAGAATAAATGCAGCCATCAGTATAAATAATCCAAAGTATATCCATGCATCCATAGAAGTCTGTTCTACATACTGTTCCAACCATTTTTTCATTACAATGGTTCCAGCCAGGAATGCTACCATACACGATGCTGCAAGCATTAAAAGATAATCTTTGAAAAACATCTTCATAATATTGCCTGCCGTTGCACCATTTATTTTCCTTATAGCTATTTCTTTCCTACGTCGCTCACATGACAATGAAACGTGCGAATATACTCCAAACAATGAAATAACGACACATATCATAGATACGAATGACAGCAATTTCAGAAGCATCTTTTCGGAAACAAGATATTCTTCGTAAGCTTCATTCGCTGTCTTAATATAACAGAAATTTATACCATTCTTTTCTATATAATCTTTCATACTGTTCCTCAAATCGGAAAGATGCTCTTCATCAAAACGAATCACGTAATCACTACCGTGATCATTACGTCTGTCAAGCGTTATCATATAAGGTTTGACTGGCTGTGTAGGTAGTGAAATATGAAAATCTTTTATCACACCAACCACGGTATAATTATATATCTTCTTTCCTATCGGCTCTGACCAACCGAACATTCTCACCGCAGCCTCATTTATCAATACTGATTTGATATCCTCTTTACCCGTAAGATAATTTCCACGCAACAGTTTGATACCGTAGAAATCAAGGAAGTCACGTCCTTCACGTATTACCTGCAATGTAACCGGTTTCTGTCCTTCTGACTTTCCGTCCCATTCACCTATAGTACTACTAGTAGATGCTCTCTGTGGTAATAATGAATACATTTCCTTTATTTCATGGACGTATGGCAGTTTTCTCAAATAATGTATTATATGTATATCTTTAGGTTGACAATAAAGACAAGCTTTTCCATCTCGCTCAAATCCTACTTCATCAGTACTTTTAAGATAATATAATTGCTTGAATAATACAGCCAGACAAAACAATACGGTAACTGATATTATAAACTGTATCACTATGCTACCATTCTGAAACGATAAACCAGACTTTCTCGTGATATTTCCTATTATCTCTTCTGATACAGTTTTCCTGCTACTATATCTGATCAAAAAGACAGCAACCACAACAGACATAATGAGAATGACAAAGAAATACCAGAGTGAAGACAAATAGAAGTTATCTTCTATATCCGCCAATCTGACAAATTCAGATTTGAGAAGTTCCATCAGAGACATACCTATCAAACCACTGAAGAGCATCATCACGACCAGTTCAGTTACAAACATCAATATCAATTCTTTCGTACTGGAACCGCATGATATCCTAAGTGCAATCTCTCTTCGACGAATGTTCATACGGGTAATAAGTATAGAAAAGAAATTAACCAAAGACACAAGTATCACAGTTATTCCTACTACCGAAAACATCTTTATATACGACAAGGAAATATCATCATATTTATAAAATACCGTATACCGGGACGATGAAAGTTTCTCCAGTAAAAGATTTCTTATAGTATATCCTCCACCACCAGGTACTTCAAAGCCTTTATTTTTCAGCTTTTGAGTAAATTCAGAGACATCAATACCATCTTTCAAACGTAAGCACACATAAAAACCACTATACCTATAATCATCTCTGAACTTTTCATCTACACCGAGCATAATATCATATCTGAAATTAGAGTGTTTTCCCCAACCTGAAACTATTGCAGAAATCTTTT
This sequence comes from uncultured Phocaeicola sp., assembly GCA_944322395.1. Taxonomy (GTDB): domain Bacteria; phylum Bacteroidota; class Bacteroidia; order Bacteroidales; family Bacteroidaceae; genus Phocaeicola. The sequence goes on along the minus strand of CALUPA010000083.1, from coordinate 2,895 downwards.
TCGGTGACTTCCAGAAAAATAAATCTTTTCCAAGTACATTCTTAGTTCCATAAACACGTTCCGCAAACTCTTCTGTGACAGCAACTTCTTCTTGATTATTAAGAAAACTCCAGCTACCAGACAATAGTTTTATATCAAACATATTTATAAAAGCAGAATCAACTGTAATCCTCATTGAAAAATCTTCGTTTTGTAGACTTCTTCCAACGACAGCCGGTCCATTAATAAAAGCGGCAGCATCCTCAACCTCAGGAAAATTATTCTTAATATCTCTTGCTACAGGATAATGCGTAACGTCTGAAATATTAGTGAATCCATGATCTGACTTTTTATATACCACATACATCCTGTCCGAGTCACGATGAAAGCTGTCATAACTCATTTCATACTTTATCCATATCATGGAAAAAGCAAAACACACAAAACCTACAGCGATACCTGTTATGCTGATTATATTCTGTACCTTATAACGTATCAGGCTGCGTAAAGCCATCTTTAAATAATGTACTATCATTGAAATTCTATATTTACATGAAACAGTCGTTTTTATAATTCTTTATATTCAAAAACCGTGCCATACGCATAACACACTGAATATGTGAATTATACATAAAAATAAGATATACGAAAAGCGTGCGTATCCGCACATTATTATTGCGAATTCGCACGCTTCACACGGTAAATATATCGTTTTTCACTTTATTCTGTTACTATCCAGCGGTCGATATTTCTGGTTTCCGCACTGAAATTAACCCCTATCTTATAAACCTTACGGCCATCAGATATGAAAGGAAGAGCATAGTTTCGGGATTCTATTTGAGCTATGGCATCCTCGGCACTGCCTTCAAACTTGAATTCCATTACATAGATATACTGTGGAGTCTTCACCACCATATCTATCCTGCCTTGAGAAGTGTGATACTCGGCATGAGTATAGAAACCCATCAAACGGAACACTATGAAAAGAACATTCTGGTAATGAAGTTCCGTGTCACGAATCAGCTCGTATGGAGTGTCTGAAAAGAGACTTTGAAGACGTTCCATGAAACTATCAATCTTTCCTTTTTCCAATTCCTTGATGAAATTCATTATATGGAAGCTGGTATTCCTGCCATGCATATTCATATAGCTGGGCATAAGGAAGTTAAGGAATCCCTGTTCAACCTCCTCATTAGGAAAACCAAGTATATAATTCTTAAAACGTTCATCATACTCCTTTATCGTAAGATATCCGCTCTGGAAGAACAAAGGAATAGGATTGGTATTTATTGTCTCAAGCCCGGTAAGCTCATCTGCAGTAGCTTCTGCATTGCCTGTCAGGTCACTCAGAAGGTAATTGTTCTTCTGAAGAAGTTTTACAAGTATGGTTGGGGTACCGGTGGAGAACCAATAGTTTTCAGGCATCATCCTGAAAAAAGTATTCAGGACACTGAACGGATTATACATTCCCTCTGTATTCTGGACGAAATGATAACCGTCGTATTTCCTCTTTAACATTGCGTATGTATCAGAACAACTCATGTTCTGCTTTTCGGCAAGAACTCTGACATCTTCATCAAAGAATTCTACAAGTTCTTTTTCGCTTATACCACACAAAGACGCAAAGTCAGGATCCATGGTGATGTCATTCAGATTATTCAAATCACTGAAAATGCTTACCCTGCTGAACCTGGTCACTCCCGTAAGGAGAGCAAAACGGATATACTTATCACACGACTTCAGATTACCGTAAAAGGATTTCAGGATACTCCGGTACTCGGACTGGAGTTCCTCATTGTCCAACGACTGGATTAAAGGTTTGTCGTACTCGTCTATCAGGATTACTACACCGCGACCGGTCTGCTCCGATGCACGTCTGATAAGTCCGGCAAATCTCAACGAAAGTGATTCCTCCGAAGGCTCACTTCTCTATTGCAAGTCCCTGAAATAAATCTTTTCTACCCTCAAAATAAGACTCAAGAGTGGAAATCATCAGACTCTTGCCGAAACGGCGGGGACGACCGAAGAAATAATAACCGCCTGTAGAGACAAGACGATGTATTAGCGCAGTCTTGTCGACATAAACAAAACCACCCTTACGAAGTTTCTCGAAGTTCTGGATTCCTATGGGATATAATCTGTTCATATAAAATCTGTTTTTTAATGAGGCATCGTTGTTTCTACAAAGATAAATTAAAGTGAGAAAATATGCAATCTATTCACTCTTTATAATCTCGGCAGGATTAATTCGAGCTATATTTTTTATTCGGACATAAACTGTCAGAGTAATGAGCAACACCACAAACAACAATATTCCTCCGTAAAACAATATACCTGTATCTATAAAAGAATAATACATATTGCTGAACATTCGTAACAGGAATTCCACTATAGGGAATGCTATAGCCACAGTAACGATAACCAACACTATATAAAGCCTCGCAAAAATCAATACTATCTGACGAACTCCTGCTCCGTTTATCTTCCTTATAGCCATTTCCTTACGACGGTATTCGGTGTCGAGAGTTATTGCTGAATAAATCCCAAGCACAGAGATGATAAGTGCTATGATTGACATAAAGAGTACAATACCTCTCAGTTTGAATTCAACAGCATGTTCCTCATATATATCATCCATCATTGTGGGTATGGAGACCTCAATACTTTCCGGCAAAGCATCTTTCATTACAGATTTTATTGACGAAACCACTTCTTCCAAACTATTGGCAGAACATTTAACATAACAATGTCCTATGTAATCAGAAAAATCGGATGGTACAAACATAAAACCGTTTAATACCCTACCAGAATAATTAGACGATACAAAAGGAGCTGATATACCTACAAGTGTATATCCTTTATTATAGTCATACAAAACTTTCCCTAATTGAATATCCTTGTTTATACGTTTGGCAA
>CALUPA010000082.1 GCA_944322395.1 uncultured Phocaeicola sp. | reverse complement strand
TCTTCGGGAAACTTGGAGGTAAGGATATCCTCGCAATGCAAGGACGTTTCCACTACTACGAAGGTTACTCGATGAAGGAAGTGACATTCCCTGTCAGAGTCATGAGAGAACTCGGCATAAAGACACTTTTCGTATCGAATGCGGCAGGTGGAACTAATCCTGATTTCGAAATAGGTGACCTGATGGTTATTACGGACCATATAAACTTCTTCCCGGACAATCCATTAAGAGGCAAGAATATAGACTACGGTCCTCGATTCCCGGACATGAGCGAGACTTATTCGCACGAACTTATTGAAAAGGCATTCGAAATTGCAGCTGAAAAAGGTATCAAACTTCAGAAGGGTGTATATATCGGTACTCAGGGACCTACTTTCGAAACTCCTGCCGAATATAAGATGTTCAGAATATTGGGAGCTGACGCTGTAGGTATGTCGACAGTACCGGAAGTGATTGTGGCAAACCATTGCGGAATCAGAGTATTTGGTGTATCGGTTATCACAGACCTGGGAGTGGAAGGCAAGATAGTGGAAGTATCGCACGAGGAAGTACAGAAAGCAGCCGATGCCGCTCAACCACGGATGACCAGCATAATGAAAGAACTTATAAACAGAGTATAAACAATTATATAATCATGCACGAAGGAAACAGAACAGAAATTTCCACTTTGGGAGAATTCGGACTGATAAAACATCTGACCGACAATATAAAGTTAGTAAACAACGAAACAAAATACGGTATCGGCGATGATGCTGCCGTTTTGGAATATAGCGACCGTCAGGTGCTCGTCACTACAGACCTGCTGATGGAAGGTGTACATTTCGATTTGGTATATACACCGCTAAAACATCTGGGCTATAAGTCGGCAATGGTAAACTTCTCCGACATATACGCAATGAACGGAACACCGAAGCAGATAACAGTATCACTTGCCGTTTCAAAAAGATTCTGTATTGAAGACCTGGAAGATTTCTACGAAGGATTGAAACTGGCATGCCAGCTGCATAATGTTGACATAGTGGGCGGCGATACCACTTCATCTGTAACAGGACTTGCCATCTCTATCACATGTATAGGCGAAGCAAGAAAAGAGGATGTGGTCTACCGCAACGGTGCCAAGGAAACAGACCTTATCTGCGTGACAGGTGACCTTGGAGCATCATATATGGGACTTCAGCTGATGGAACGCGAAAAAGCCGTGTTCAATGGAAGCAAGGATGTACAGCCTGACTTCGCCGGTAAGGAATATCTATTGGAAAGATTCCTTAAACCGGAAGCAAGAAAAGACATCATCGAGGAACTGGCAAAAGCAGGTATCAAACCTACTGCAATGATGGATATCTCCGACGGACTTTCATCCGAACTGATGCATATATGCAGCCAGAGCAAATGCGGATGCCGCGTTTACGAAGAACGTATTCCTATAGACTATCAGACAGCAGTTATGGCAGAAGAGTTCAATATGAACCTCAGTACCTGCGCACTGAACGGAGGAGAAGATTATGAACTTCTTTTCACTGTACCACTGACAATGCACGAAGCTGTTTCACAGATAAAGGATGTGAAAGTGATTGGTCACATCACAAAAGAAGAACTTGGCTGTGCGCTTGTGACAAGAGACGGCAACGAACTTGAGCTCAAAGCTCAGGGATGGAATCCTTTAAAATAAAAACAAGCCCACACTTATAGGATGTCAGCAATGTTTTCATACAGACATTGCTGGCATTTCATTTAATCAATATATCTACTTGGATTAAATTATTAACAACCCTGTTTATAACTTCATGAGCAAATTATCACCCGAAACTATAGAATTTATCAACAAGCACCGTAAAGATGATGTAAGACAGCTGGCTCTCCAATCAAAAAAAGATGGAAAGGTGGATATAAACGAAGCCGTGACACAAATTGCCGGATGGCAGATTGCTGAGAAAAAGATTCCTTCATGGAGCAAAATAGATTCTATAATCTATCCCAAACATCTTTCTATGGAGCAATGTTCATCTGAAGTTACAGCAAGATTCAAGGCATCACTGGTGAAAGGTGAAACTTTTGCCGACCTGACATCTGGTTTCGGTGTGGACTGTTCATTCATAGCCTCTAGATTCAAGCATGCACACTATGTGGAAAGACAAGAAGAGTTATGTGATATTGCCAGACATAACTTTAAGATACTTGGATTGAATCATATTGAAGTCCACAACACAGACGGAATAGAGTTTCTGAAAAATATGGAACCCGTAGACTGCATATACCTTGACCCTGCAAGAAGAAACAGCAATGGAGGAAAAACGGTAGCAATAACCGATTGCGAACCTGACGTGAGCAGCATGGAGGAACTACTTGTTGAAAAAGGTGGTACTGTAATGATAAAGCTGTCACCTATGCTGGATCTGCATTCGGCAATGAAAACACTTAAACATATCAACAGTATTCACATCATATCTGTTAATAACGAATGTAAGGAACTTGTTATTATCTTATCAAAACACTCATTATCAGAAGAAAAAACTGTTGATAACTTAAAAATAAGTTGTGAACAACTTGTTAATAACTCGGAGATACAGCATCTGGAATTCACCTACGAAGAGGAAAAATCAGCAGAGATAAACTATTCTGACAACATTGGAGAGTACCTTTATGAACCGGGAGCTGCAATATTGAAAGCAGGAGCATTCAAAATACTTGCAAAGAAATTCTGTGTTAATAAACTGCATCAGAACAGTCAGCTTTATACTTCTGACGAACTGATTGACTTTCCAGGTAGACGATTTAAGGTAATAGAGGTTTCTACATTTGCAAAAAAAAATCTCAAGGCCTTCCTTAAAGACCTTGAGAAAGCAAATCTTACTATAAGGAACTTTCCATCAACCGTCGATGACTTGAGAAAGAAACTCAAACTGAAAGAAGGCGGAGATGTTTATATCTTTGCCACCACACTTGCAAACGGTGATAAAGTTCTCATTAAATGTCAAAGCATAAAATCACTTGTTTCCTAACAGGAAGTCCTCAATGGCACGCTTAAGGCTTTCCTTAGGCAAAGCCCCTTGTGCCACTTGTGGATCGCCCTTAGCAGGAATGAACAGTAATGTAGGAATACTGCTGATACCAAAAGCAGAAGCAAGCTCTCTTTCCTTGTCTGTATCTATCTTATAGATAACTATTCTACCTTCATACTCTTTTGCCAGTTCTTCCAATACAGGAGCTATAGCCTTACATGGGCCACACCAAGTTGCATAGAAATCTACAATCGCAGGTTTGTTACCTTCGTAAACCCATTTATCCGGATTTTTCTCGTAGTTATAAACCTTATTCATAAATTCTACCTTCGTAAGATGCTTGACAGGAGATTCCTTGCCCTCATTTACAGCCTGACCTGCAAAACACAAATTCATTACAAGCATTGAAAAAAACAATAAAGCAATTCTCTTCATAACAATATACTTTTTTAAAATAAAGAATAAGAAATACTTATTAAAAGACTCTTCACTATCAACCTTAAGAACAAAAGTCAATGAGAATAATCATTTTCGCAAAGATAATGCTTTTTAATAATAGTCAAATAATATGACATACAAATTTGTAAAGATTTTAATTTAGCTGACTCAAGAAGAAATGAAACAGTTTTTCTGTAGTTTAATGTCAAAACTAAACAAAATCCAGTTCGAATCTCTTAACTTAGAGTTCGAACTGGATTCTTATATTATAAAAGATGATTGTTTTTATCGAATAAGCTTTATTGAGCACTTAAAACATTTTACTTACACGTTCTATTCCGGCAACCAAAGCGTCAACCTCTTCTTTAGTATTATACATAGCGAAAGATGCACGTACAGTTCCCTCTATTCCCAAACGGCGCATTAAAGGTTCGGCACAGTGATGTCCAGTGCGGACTGCTATTCCGAGGCGATCAAGTAGTGTTCCCATATCGAAATGATGAATATCTCCGACAAGGAATGATATGACTCCACCTTTATGTTCTGCCTCACCAAAAATACGCATTCCAGGGATTTCTTTCATACGCTGCATGGCATACGTGGTAAGTTCGTGCTCATGCGCTGCTATATTATCCATTCCAAGGGCAGAAACATAATCCAAAGCCTTTGCCATAGCTGTTGTACCTACATAGTCCGGTGTTCCGGCTTCGAACTTGAAAGGCAGTTCATTGAACGTAGTTCCTTCGAAACTTACATTCTTTATCATCTCTCCACCACCCTGATAAGGAGGCATCTTGTCAAGCAATTCTTCTTTTCCGTAAAGCACTCCTACCCCTGTGGGACCATAAATCTTATGTGCACTGAATACATAGAAATCGGCATCAATATCCTGTACGTCTACCGTCATGTGTGGAATACCTTGCGCTCCGTCTATCAATACAGGAACATTGTGAGCATGGGCTATTGCTGTAATCTGCTTCACAGGATTTATTGTTCCAAGAACATTTGAAACATGAGCAACAGAAACAAGTTTAGTACGAGGAGTGAACAGTCTTTCGTATTCATCAATCAACAGTTCACCACGATCGTTCATAGGAATAACTTTCAGAACTATTCCTTTGCGGCGTGCCTGAATCTGCCATGAAACAATATTACTGTGATGTTCCATCACCGAAACTATCACTTCATCCCCTTCCTTCATGAAGGCATCCGTGAATGATGAAGCTACGAGATTTATACTCTCAGTTGTTCCACGAGTAAAGATTATCTCCGAAATGCTACGTGCATTTATAAACTTACGCACAGTTTCGCGCGATGCTTCATGCAGATTTGTTGCCTGCTGTGAAAGAAAATGAACACCACGGTGTACATTGGCATTTACAGAATAATACTCATCGATGATGGCATCTACCACACACTTAGGTTTCTGTGTGGTAGCTCCATTATCCAAGTATATCAACGGCTTGCCATATACTGTTCTTGACAGTATCGGGAAGTCTTCTCTTATTTTCTGAATATCGTACATTTTTTGCTAATTAAGAATTAAAAACTAAGAATTAAAAATGAAGAACAGACGGACAACGGAACCAATTAAGAATTAAGCCAGATGTCACCCATCCGTTTTTAATTTTTCATTATTAATTATTAATTAGTTTCTTTTTTATTTGAACTACATATCGCACATCCCTGACACTTGTTCAGTTCACCACGGAAGCGTTTTTCTACAAGAAGATGCAGACGGTCTTTCAATGCCTCCATACGAATCTTGTCAATAACTTCATTGACGAAGGCAAACATCAATAACAATCGTGCTTCTTTCAAACTGATACCACGCTGCTGCATGTAGAACAATGCGTTTTCGTCAAGCTGTCCTACGGTAGCTCCGTGAGAACATTTTACATCGTCGGCATAAATTTCAAGCTGTGGCTGTGTGTACATACGAGCCTCACGAGTCGCACAGATATTGCTGTTTGTCTGCTGTGAGTTTGTACGCTGGGCACCTTCGCGGACAAGCACTTTACCTGCAAATGCACCTACAGCCTGGTCATCAAGTACATACTTAAAGAGTTCGGTACTTGTACAGTCAGATGCCTTATGGTCAATAAATGTATTGTTATCTACCTGCTCGTTCTTGTCGGCAATAGCCATGCCGCAAAGAGTAATTTCTGCTCCCTTTCCGGCAAGTGTTACTTCTGATGTATTACGTGTTGTACCGTTATGAAGTGTCATTCCGTTAAGCAATACATTGCTGTTTGCTTCCTGATGTACATACAGATTACTGAAACGTACAGTAGAATTATGTGTTTCCTCGAGTTCGTACAGATCAAAATAAGCATTCTCTCCTACAAAGATTTCTACGACCTGAGTTGAAAGGAAATTCACATCGTCCATAGCATGGTCGCATACCAGTAATTTGGCCTGTGCACCGTCTTCAAGAACAATTACAACACGGCGATTAACCATAAAGTTGACATCTGCACGAAGGATATTGACCAACTGTATAGGTTTCTCCAATACTACATTCTTAGGAACATACATGAACACACCGTCCTGTGCAAACATTGTATTGAATGCAGTGACACTATCCTTCGAAGTATCAGCCAACTGCGAATAGTATTTCTTCACAAGTTCAGGATTTTCCTTTGCCACATCTTTCAGGCTTCCGAAGATAACTCCGGCAGGCAGCTGTGCGGCAGGATTGTCGTGTGTATCGAATGTATCGTTCACAACGAAATAAAGCGAAGTGCTCATATTCGGAACGTCGCACTTGAACACTTCATACGGATTTACCGGTATCTCCAATCGGTTAAGGTTCAATCCGTAGTCCGGTGCAAAGAACTTTGCAACATCCGTATATTTGTACTTCTCAACCTTTTGTGAAGGGAATCCTGCTGCCTCAAAATCAGCAAATGCCTTGGCACGCGGTGCGTTAAGCACGTCTGCACTGTGGCTGCATATCATGGCTTCACATTGGGTGAAAAGGTCTATATATTGTTGTTCTGCTTTCATGTTTTTCTATCTAAACACTTATTAAACGTTATTTAAACCGGTCGGTAATCAGGCTAATTATTCGCCCAATTCTTTCTTAATCCAGTCATAACCCTTCTCTTCGAGCTCTAGTGCAAGTTCAGGACCTGCAGTCTTTACGATACGTCCTTTGTAAAGCACGTGTACGATGTCAGGTTTGATATAGTCCAGCAGACGCTGATAATGGGTAATAACGATACAGCTTGTTTCTGGAGTCTTGAGCTTGTTCACACCTTCGGCTACTATACGCAAGGCATCAATGTCAAGACCTGAGTCTGTTTCGTCAAGGATACTCAACTTAGGTTCGAGCATTGCCATCTGGAAAATCTCGTTACGTTTCTTTTCACCACCAGAGAATCCTTCGTTTACAGAACGGTTGGCAAGCTTGCTGTCAAGTTCAACAATTTCACGTTTCTGTCTCATCAGTTTCAGGAATTCACTTGCTGAAAGTGCAGGCAGACCTTTATATTTACGCTGCTCATTGACTGCAGCACGCATAAAGTTCACCATACTTACTCCAGGAATCTCTACCGGATACTGGAACGAAAGGAACAATCCTTCGTGACTGCGGTCTTCAGGCTTCAGACTAAGCAAATCTTTACCAAGGAATGAAACTGAACCTTTTGTTACTTCGTATGCAGGATGTCCGACAAGAACATTACTCAATGTACTTTTACCTGAACCGTTAGGTCCCATTATGGCATGAACTTCACCCGGCTTAACAGTCAGGTTAATGCCTTTCAATATCTCTTTACCATTAATATTGGCATGTAAGTCTTTTATCTCTAACATATGTATATAAGTTTTGAGTTGTTAGTTTTTAGTTATTAGTTGTTGTTTTCAATTCTTACAACTAACAACCAAGAAACCTAAAAACTAATAATTATCCTACACTTCCTTCGAGTGACACTGACAGAAGCTTCTGGGCCTCAACAGCAAACTCCATAGGAAGCTTGTTTATAACTTCTTTTGCGTATCCGTTTACGATAAGTCCTATAGCATCCTCGGTGTTTATACCTCTCTGGTTACAATAGAACAACTGGTCTTCAGAAATCTTGGATGTAGTAGCTTCGTGCTCAACTACTGCTGTTTCGTTGTGAATGTCCATATATGGGAATGTATGGGCACCACAATTACTACCCAACAACAGTGAGTCACATTGACTATAATTACGCGCATTATCAGCTCTCTCGGACACACGTACAAGTCCACGATATGAGTTCTGACTTTTTCCGGCACTTATACCCTTACTTACAATAGTCGAACGTGTGTTCTTTCCAAGGTGTATCATTTTAGTACCTGTATCTGCCTGCTGATAATTATTTGTCACAGCCACAGAATAGAACTCAGCAGTAGAATTGTCACCGGCAAGAATACAGCTAGGATATTTCCATGTGATGGCAGAACCGGTTTCAACCTGTGTCCATGAAAGTTTGCTGTCATTACCCTTGCAGATTCCGCGTTTTGTTACGAAGTTGTATACACCACCCTTGCCTTCGGCATCACCAGGATACCAGTTCTGTACGGTAGAGTATTTCACTTCGGCACGATCCATTACCACGATTTCAACAATAGCTGCATGTAACTGGTTTTCATCGCGCATTGGAGCCGTACATCCTTCGAGGTATGAAACATAACTGTCATCATCGGCTACTATAAGTGTTCTTTCAAACTGGCCTGTATTGGCTGCATTTATACGGAAGTATGTAGAAAGTTCCATAGGACAACGTACTCCCTTAGGAATATATACGAACGAGCCGTCGCTGAAGACAGCAGAATTAAGCGCTGCAAAGAAATTGTCGCGATAGCCAACTACTGAACCAAGATATTTCTTCACCAAATCAGGATGTTCTCTTACAGCTTCACTCATGGAACAGAAAATAATACCCTTCTCCATAAGTGTTTCCTTGAAAGTGGTCTTTACAGACACCGAGTCCATAACTGCATCAACAGCCATACCACTCAATGCCATCTGCTCTTCCAATGGAATACCTAATTTATTGAATGTTTTCAAAAGTTCCGGGTCGACTTCCTCCATAGATTTAGGTCCTTCCTTCTTCTTTGTAGGATCGGCATAATATGATATAGCCTGATAATCAATCTCAGGAATATTAAGATGAGCCCATGTTGGCATCTCCATTGTCAACCAATATCTATATGCCTTCAGACGGAATTCAAGAAGCCATTCAGGTTCACCCTTCTTTTCAGAAATCAGACGAACGACATCCTCATTAAGTCCTTTTTCTATTATATCTGTATGAACATCGGTAGTGAAACCATATTTATATTTCTCCTGCGTCAGTTCCTTTACATATTTATTAGATTCTTCTTGCATATGTAATTATATTATATCTGTTTGAATAATCTCATTTGTCACATTCTTTATTGTCGGTATAAAGAGACTGGAAAGTTCCTTCACCGGATAATATAACAAAGAAGACTGCTTAACGGTTCGATTTATAAGTTCATCTTTACTGTCAATATATTCTAAAAAACTTATAGCCAGACTCACAATAAAGGCATATTTCAGAGCTCCAAGCAGTGCTCCCAATAATCTGTTTACTATACCTAAATGCACTATTTCCAATGCCTTGGTAAGCATAGATGCCAAAAGTAGGAATACAACAGGAACAAGTATCCAGATCAGAAAAAAAGCTATAACCTGAGCAGTAGATACAGATGTACCAAGCTCAACTGCAAGTTTCTCTCCCAACTGTGAGAACAAGGCACGTGCCAATAACAGCCCCGCCACAAGTCCAACAATGGTTGCAGCCTGCTTTACAGCCCCTTTCATAAATCCCAACAATACTCCTATGGCTATAATTGCGATAATAATCCAATCCAAAACACTTAATTGCAAAGATAAGGATTCAAGAATCATTACTTAAATATTTATATTAGAACAAAAAGATGAAAAGTTTATAAACAAAGAATGAAAAATGAAGAATGAAGTCAGACATAACCGACTTTTCATTCCTCACTTTTCACTCTAAAATATTGTTATTATAGTGTTTGCTTTACTTCTACTTCTTCGTAAGTTTCGATAATATCACCCACTTTAATATCATTACAGTTAGTGAGGCTGATACCACACTCGAAGTTTGTACCTACTTCCTTCACATCATCCTTGAAGCGTTTCAAGGCATTGATAGAACCTGTAAATACAACGATGCCGTCGCGGATAAGGCGAGCCTTGTCTGAACGCTTAACCTTACCGGTCTTAACCATAGCTCCGGCAACCTGTCCAACCTTGCTGATATTGAACACTTCGCGAACTTCAATTGTAGCAGTAACCTGTTCTTTCAATGTAGGAGCAAGCATACCTTCCATTGCAGCCTTGACTTCTTCGATAGCATCGTAAATAATAGAATACTTACGTATATCAACACCTTCCTGTTCTGCAAGTTTAGCTGCATTGCTTGAAGGACGTACCTGGAAACCAACGATAATAGCATCAGAAGCGGCAGCCAATGAAACATCTGATTCTGAAATCTGACCAACTCCCTTATGTATAACATTAACCTGAATCTGCTCTGTTGACAACTTGATAAGTGAGTCGCTCAATGCTTCTACAGAACCGTCCACGTCACCCTTAACAATGATATTAAGTTCATGGAAGTCTCCCAATGCAAGACGGCGTCCCACCTCGTCAAGAGTAAGCATCTTCTGAGTACGCAATCCCTGTTCGCGGGCAAGCTGTTCACGTTTGTTGGCAATTTCGCGAGCTTCCTGATCTGTGTCAAATACGTGGAATGTATCACCTGCAGCAGGAGCACCGTTAAGGCCAAGTATCAATACAGGTTCTGCCGGACCAGCTTCTTTCAAACGCTGGTTACGCTCATTGAACATAGCTTTAACCTTACCGTATGAAGTTCCCGCCAATACGATGTCGCCAACATGCAATGTTCCGTTTGAGACAAGTACTGTAGCAACATATCCACGTCCCTTATCCAAAGACGATTCAATGATTGAACCGGTTGCCTTACGATTTGGATTAGCCTTAAGATCAAGCATTTCAGCCTCAAGCAATACTTTTTCCAACAAGTCTTTAACACCAAGACCTGTCTTAGCAGAAATATCCTGCGACTGATATTTACCTCCCCACTCTTCTACAAGGAAGTTCATGGCAGCAAGTTCCTCTTTAATCTTATCAGGATTAGCATTAGGCTTATCAACCTTATTGATTGCAAATACTATAGGTACTCCGGCAGCCATAGCATGATTGATAGCTTCTTTAGTCTGAGGCATCACGTTATCATCGGCAGCTACAATAATGATCACCACGTCAGTTACCTTAGCACCACGGGCACGCATTGCTGTAAACGCCTCATGACCCGGAGTATCAAGGAATGTGATACGACGACCGTCGTCCAATTTCACATTGTACGCACCGATGTGCTGAGTGATACCACCGGCCTCACCGGCAATAACGTTTGCTTTACGTATATAGTCAAGCAATGAAGTCTTACCGTGGTCAACGTGTCCCATCACAGTAACAATTGGAGCACGTGGTTCGAGATCTTCTTCCGCATCGGCTTCTTCTTCAATAGCCTGTGCAACTTCCGCACTGACATATTCAGTCTTATACCCGAATTCTTCAGCTACAAGATTAATAGTTTCAGCATCAAGACGCTGGTTTATAGAAACCATGATACCCACACTCATACATGTAGAGATAACCTGAGTAACAGAAATATCCATCATGTTGGCAAGTTCATTAGCAGTTACAAACTCAGTAAGTTTAAGTACCTTGCTTTCTTCCATTTCCAGTTCTTCCTGCTCAAGCTGACGATTTTGGATATTTTCACGTTTTTCCTTACGATATTTAGCAGCCTTGTTCTTACCCTTATTAGTTAGGCGTGCAAGAGTTTCCTTTATCTGCTTAGCTACATCTTCATCGCTAACTTCCTGTTTTACTACAGGCTTCTTGAATTTATCCTTACCCGCATTCTTGCCTCCATTTTGATTTTTTGCAGACTTATCACCTTTGGAGCCACTACTTTGAGAAGAAGATTGCGAACTATATATATCTACTTTTTCCTTATTTATTCTATTACGTTTCTTCTTCTTAGAGCTTTCATCCAATCCACCTTTCTCTGCGGATTTTTCATCATTCTTACGAATTTCTTTTATAATAGCGTCCTTCATCTGCTTACGCTGTTCCTGACGCAACTTATCTTTTTCTTCTCTTTCCTTACGTTTTTCCTCTTTAGATTTTTTCTTAGGGCGTGTTGACTGGTTCAAGGCAGCCAAATCTATTTGACCAACAACATTAATTTTAGACTTGAACTCTGTTGGACGGATTTTAAAGACACCGTCGTCACCTACTTTGTTTTCTGCTTCTTCTATTTTTTCTTCCATCTGCTCATTTATAACTTCGTCTGCTTTTGTATCTTTCTGTTTGGTTTCTTTATTATCAATTTCCACGAATGTTGTTTCTTGCTTTTCTGTTTCAGATACTTCCTGCTCGCTTGTTTCCAAAATAGGATTATTTATAACTTTCTCCTCTATTACAGGTTCTGCCTTTACAGGTTCTTCGGCCTCTTTTTCGATTTTATCTATAACTGGAGCAGAATTTTTATTTTTCTTTTTATTCAGACTATCAAGATCTATTTTACCTATTGGTTTAAATTTTTGACGTACTTCATCCGCTGCTATAGTCTCAGCCTTCACAACATCTCCCGCTATATCCTCTATAGAGACTGAAGCCTTATTTCTTTCTTTATTCTGACGTTCTTGAATAATCTTTTCCGATTTCAGCTTTAAATCTTTATCTTTATTAAACTCTTTAACCAGTTCTGCATACTGTTCTTCTGTTATCTTTGTATTTGGATTAGCCTCTACACTGTATCCTTTTTTCTGCAAGAAGTCAACAGCTGTTGCTATCCCTACATTTAAATCTCTTGCTACTTTATTAAGTCTTATCGTCATAAAAATCAATTAACAATTTAAAATTAACAATTAAAACAAGCTGTTTTGTACAGCTAGTCCATAGTCAACCTGCAATATATAAGGCAGAACTGGCATTCATAAATAAAGAATAAACAGTGAAAGAAAGCACTGTAGATTCTTTATAAAGAGTTTCATTTTTTATTCAAATTCTGCCTTCAGTATACGCAAAACATCATCAACAGTATTCTCTTCTAGATCAGCTTTTTCTATAAGCATTTCCCTAGGAGCATTAAGCACACCTTTAGCGGTATCAATTCCTATACTCTTTATAGCATTGATAACCCATTCGTCTATTTCATCTTTAAATTCGTCAAGATATATATCATCCTCAATAGCATTTTCATCCAATTCACGATAAACATCTATAGTATACTCGGTAAGCATACTTGCCAATTTTATGTTCATACCACCTTTACCAATGGCCAATGACACTTCTTCCGGCTTTAAATAAACTTCAGCTCTTTTCTCTTCTTCATGCATTACGATAGATGAAATCTTTGCAGGACTTAAAGCTCGCTGAATAAAGAGTTGAATATTTGATGTATAGTTTATAACATCAATATTCTCATTACGCAACTCACGTACAATACCATGAATTCTAGAACCTTTAACACCAACACATGCCCCTACAGGATCAATTCTTTCATCATAAGATTCAACTGCTATTTTTGCTCTCTCACCAGGAATACGTGCAATTTTCTTGATAGTAATAATTCCTTCATTGATTTCAGGAACTTCTTGTTCGAACAGTCTCTGAAGGAAAACAGGAGAAGTACGGCTCAATATAATCTTTGGATTATTATTCCTATTGTCAACTCTTGCAACTACAGCACGTGCTGTTTCACCTTTACGATAGAAATCTCCCGGAATCTGTTCAGTTTTAGGTAAAAGAAGTTCATTACCTTCATCATCCAACATCAAGATTTCCTTTTTCCAAATCTGATATACTTCAGCACTTACGACTTTGCCCACTTGTTCAATATATTTATTGTACAAGCTATCCTTTTCAAGTTCCAGAATTTTAGAAGCCAAAGTTTGTCTTAGGTTAAGGATTGCCCTTCTTCCGAATTTTTCAAAGATAACCTCATCAGTCACCTCTTCACCAACCTCATATGACGCATCAATTTTTCTTGCTTCAGTAAGTGATATTTGCCTGTTTTCATTAGTCAAGTCTTTATCAGCTACAACTTCGCGGTTACGCCATATTTCAAAATCCCCTTTATCAGGATTCACAATAACATCGTAATTCTCATCCGATCCGAACATTTTGGCTATAACGCTACGAAACGACTCTTCTAAAACACCAACCATTGTGGTACGATCAATATTCTTAAGTTCTTTGAACTCAGAAAAAGTATCAATCAGGCTAATAGTTTCCTCTTTCTTGGCCATAATTATTTAAAGCTAATTAAATATTTTGTATATTTTATTTCGTCATAATTAAAATTCAACTGTTCATCTACAAGCTTAGGTCTCTTACTTCCCTCAGGCTTAATCTTTGTCTGCACCGTAAGTATAAACTTTTCATCATCCGCATCGGCAAGAATGCCTTTATATTTCCTGCCATCTTTAGCAAGAACTTCGACATCACATCCAATATGCACTTTATATTGCTGCACCACTTTAAAAGGCTGACCTATTCCAGCAGAACCAACTTCCAATTCATAATCTTCTTCGTCTCTGCTCAGATTTGCCTCAATATACCTACTCAATTCCACACAATCCTCAATCCATACTCCCTCAGCATGGTCTATTTCTACTACTATTCTATTGTCCGTACTTACCGTTACATCAACAAGAAAATAATCTTTACCATCTAACCACTGAGAAACAATTCGAGTTACTACACTTTTATCTATCATTGGGAATAAATTTATAAACAAAAAAAGAGGAGCTACATTGCCCCTCCACCTTTCATCCATATCAATCGCAAAGATATAAATATATATTGTAAAACAAAAATTTAAGCAGAATTTTTATTCAAGTTTAATACCGAAATGAATATATTTTACAATACAATTACCAAAACAGATGATAAGGTTTCTTATGAGGCAATCATAGTCTATAAAATTAGAAATCCTGACTCATTTTTTTGAATCAGGATTTCTAACTGTGGTGCCACCAGGAATCGAACCGGGGACACAAGGATTTTCAGTCCTTTGCTCTACCAACTGAGCTATGGCACC
>CALUPA010000081.1 GCA_944322395.1 uncultured Phocaeicola sp. | reverse complement strand
GTTCGGTTTATGTGAACGACTTCAACATGTTCAACCGTATCTACCGTGTATATATCCAGGCTGAAGCTCCTTATCGTCAGCAGCGTGAGAATATAGGTCTGTTCTTCGTAAAAGGTTCGTCAGGCGACATGATTCCACTTACAGCACTTGGAACAACAGACTACACAACAGGACCTGGTAGCATCAAACGTTTTAACATGTTCAATACCTCTGTTATACGTGGTACAACAGCCAATGGTGCCAGTTCAGGTCAGGTAATGGAGATACTGGAACAGATAGCGCGTGAAAAACTTCCTGACAACATAGGTGTGGAATGGAGTGGTCTGTCATATCAGGAAAAACAGGCAGGCGGACAAACAGGTATTATATTGTCACTGGTATTCCTGTTCGTATTCCTCTTCCTTGCGGCACTTTATGAAAGCTGGACCGTGCCTATCGCGGTATTGATTTCACTTCCGGTTGCAGTGCTCGGAGCATACGCCGGAGTTACATTATGCGGACTTGAGAACGATACATATTTCCAGATTGGTCTTGTAATGCTTATCGGTCTTGCTGCAAAGAATGCCATCCTTATCGTGGAATTTGCTAAAGACGAGGTAGACAAAGGAAGAGATGTGATAGAATCTGCCATACATGCGGCACAATTACGTTTCCGCCCTATCCTAATGACATCATTAGCATTTATCCTTGGTATGCTTCCTATGGTATTGGCTACAGGTCCGGGATCTGCAAGCCGACAGGCAATCGGTACCGGAGTATTCTTCGGAATGATTGTAGCCGTTACAGTGGGTATAGTGCTTGTGCCATTCTTCTTCGTTATGATATATAAGGCTACAGGCAAAATGAAACAGAAACGTATCAACATAAAGAAAGCATAATTTATGAAACATATAGCATCTATATTAAGACTGACAATCTTCTTCCTAATGGCTTCCACTATCGGTGGTTGCCAGTTAGGAAAACACTATACACGTCCTCAGATTGAGATGCCCGAAGTGCTTGACAGCATGAGCATGGACAGTACGTCAATGGGTGATTTCCCTTGGGAAGAACTTTACACGGACACTACGCTACAGGCTTTGATAAGGAAAACACTTGAATACAACAAGGATATGCTTATAGCCGGCGCACGCATTAAAGAACTGGCAGCCATGAAACGTATCGACTGGGCTAACATGTTTCCTGCTATAACAAACAGGATTTACTCCGAAGAGGAAGTGGAAAATTATGGTGGAAACAATCCTAAACCGGACGACCAGTTTGATATTAAATTCGGAGTTTCATGGGAACTTGATTTATGGGGCAACCTACGTTGGGCACGTGATAAGAGTATGGCTGATTTTATGGGATCTATAGAAAATCAGCGTGCTCTGAAAATGAGTCTCATTGCGCAAATGGCACAATCATATTTCGAATTGGTGGCATTAGACAATGAGTTGGCCATAGTTAGAAAAACTGTTGATGCGAGACGTGAAAGTCTGTATCTGGCAAGAATAAGATATGAAGGTGGATTGACAAACGAAACAGCGTTCAGACAGGCCCAAGTGGAATTGGCCAGAACAGCAACTCTTATTCCTGATCTTGAAAAGAAAATATCATTGAAAGAAAATGAAATAGCTTTCCTGACAGGCGAATATCCACATCATATAAACCGCTCAGTGCTACCTGAAGATGTGTTACTACCGGCTACCCTACCAGTTGGTTTACCATCAAGCCTTTTGGAAAGACGTCCGGATGTAAGACAGGCAGAACAGTCGCTTATCGCCGCAAATGCAGCAGTTGGAGTGGCATTTACAAATATGTTTCCACGCCTGACTCTGACAGCATCGTACGGAGCTGAAAGTGAAGAGCTGAAAGATATATTCAAGTCTCCGCATCATCTTATTGCCGGTTCGCTCATTACCCCGATATTCAACTTCGGAAAGAACCGAGCGGCACTGAAAGCCAAGAAAGCCGCATACGAACAGGCTACATACGCTTACGAGAAAGCAGTACTAAACGCATTCAAGGATGCAAGAAACGCGATTGTGGAATTCAACAAAACACGTGATATATACGAAACCAGACTGAGACTGGAACAGGCATCGAAAAGTGCTCTTGACCTTGCTGAACTGCAATATATAAACGGTGTCATCGGTTATATCGATTTGCTGGATGCTCAGCGTGGTTATCTGGATGCACAGATAGGATTAAGCAATGCAATACGTGACAAGCAGATTACTCTTGTGAATCTCTACAAGGCTCTCGGAGGTGGATGGTCACAGGAAACAAAATAAAAATACTATTTGGGGGAGGAATTCACAAGAAGACTTGAATTGTAAAAAACTATTCAGGCGGTGTTCAGAGAACGTTTGGTAAGATTCACTGAACACCGCCTGAATGATTTATAAAGGTTTATCAAACGGAATTTAATTGAAGAACTTTATACCGATAAATATAGTTCTAGGCTGTGTAGGACCGTAGAAATATTTTGAGTCACGTCCTATACCTTTATCCAAGTCTTTCTGGAAAGCATTGAATATATTGTTCACACCACCGTTAAACTGGAGTTTAAGATGGTCGTTCAATACAAAAGTATAGTTCAATTTCAGGTTGAGCTCCATAAAATCAGGAGTCTTTTCAAGAACATCTTTCTCTATATAACCAGCGAAATGAGGAACAAGCATTCGCCCTGTATATACACCCGATAAAGAGAAATCAAAATTCTTGTTCTTGAATGGAGCCGAAGTAAACGTAAAATACCCGTAAAGGTCAGGAGTACGAGTCATTTTCTTTGTAGGTGCAACATCTGTATCCTCACTCCAGTAAACAGCCTCTGTGTATCTGCTCTGCTGTGCGGTAAAACCTAACTGCAACTGGGCGTCTCTGCCATGGGCTATTTTATAGTCGATATTCGCTCCATACACTCTAGCACCACGTCCGTTGCAACGTTCCTGTATAGTTGTTCCCGGCTGATCGCCCTCACCTATGTTTTTAAGATAGAACACATCGTTAAGCATTGTATAGAAACCTTCCACCAAAAGGTTTGACTGAAAATGACCGAACGAAGCACTCCAATCCACCGAACCGCTGAAACTGTTTGAGCGTTCTGGCTTCAATCCTTCCGCCAAACGGATAATCATAGCCTCACCACCAACGGCGGCCACATGAAGATCCTCATCGTATGCTTGTGGTGCACGGAAACCTGTTGACCATGTCAGACGTCCCTGTACCTTATCCGATGGTTTCCACAAGGCGTTCACACGCGGACTGAATATAACATTATCTACCAGATTGTGCTTGTCAAGGCGGAATCCTGCCAACAAAGTGAACTTATCCATTTTCCACTCGTTCTGAGCATATGCACTGGCAACTTTCACGTCCTGCTTCAAATCGCGGTTATATCCAGCCATAATATCATGCAATGCGTTGTACTGATACTCCAGACCACCAGTAAAAGTAGCCGGAGAGAATAGACACTTATCCATATTGCCCACATACATTGCTCCACCTACAGCGGTAAGGTCATCAGTAGTTCCATATGCCTTGCCCGGGTCATCAAGTTCCTGAGTTCCATAATAACTATTACGGTCAGTATGCTGAACAGAACCGTAGACTGAGAGTTTATGACGATATTCATTGAAGAATACATCATATGTCAGACCACCACTGTTTATTATATGCTTCGTCTGCTCACAGATATCTGCCTCATGAGGCTGCAGATTAAAGTTACTTCCACCGCGTCTGAATTCATTTGTAGTATGATATTCCAGGCTGATACGACTGAAATGAGTCGGGCGGTAATAAGCTCTGAGTCCTAATGTATTCATATTCAGTTTTCCAAGTTCAGAAAAACCATCACCATCCGCATCGTACGGATTTCTGTTTCTGTACGACTGATACAATGCTATTCCGTATGTATTGTCAGATGAAACCAAAGAAGCATTCGCACCCATATACTGTTCCCATGACTTTCCACCAAGATTAGACATATTAGTAGAAACCTGGAAAGAATTATTCACCGGATCTTTAGTTATTATATTAATAGTTCCACCTACTGCGTTTGCCCCGAAAAGAGCCGAGCCGCCGCCACGAACCACCTCTACCCTCTCAATCATATTCACAGGAATCTGCTCAAGACCATATACCCCCGACAATGCACTCATCACCGGACGGCTATTGATAAGAATCTGTGAGTATGGACCTTCAAGACCATTGATACGTACCTGAGGGAAACCGCAGTTCTGACAGTTATTCTCAACACGTAATCCAGACTGATAATTAAGTGACTTTGCTAAATCAGTAGAATTTACCATCTCGAACAACTTATTGTTCATCACATTTACCACTACAGGAGCAAGCTTTCTGCTTGTCTCATTTCTGTTGGCAGAAACCACCACCTCATCTGTCATGATAGTTTCTTCAGAAAGGACAAAGTGCACATCTACAGTATATTCATCACTCACATTAACTTCCTTAGTCTGTTGTGCATATCCCACAGAATTAACTTTCAACGTATATTTACCAGCAGGAACTTTTTTCAGTCTGAAATATCCATCTGTATCAGTTACAGTCCCCTCACCCGTTTCCACTATAATGACTGTAGCATATGGAAGACTGTTTTCTGTACCTTTTTCTATTACATGACCTGTTATTACGTTACCCTCTTTTACAGGGTTATTATCGACCCCAGCCGCCATGCTTACTATAGCGCACACAAGAGCCGAAATGAATATTGATAATTTTTTCATTTCTTTCCTAATTTAAATTTGATAAAATATTATGACACACCGGTTCCATGTCCATAGCCAAGTATAGTCATGAAACGATAACCGGACACCAACGGGATGCCTGGTCAGACAAAAAGAAATGAAAAATAAGGAGGTGCACGCAGACCTATACCGGAGTCTAATTCCGGCAACAGACATGTAGGAACATGTTCTGCATAATCAATAAGAAATACCGGCCGAAACGGTGAATTGACAAACTGAGGTTCAGATGCTTCCAGTGAATGGAAATCAGTAAGATAATGAAGAACCAACGTCTGGCCGGCAGTATGTGAATGTTGATCCGAAAATGGATGCGAATGCACCACCATCACACCATTCACCACGTGTACATGAGCATAAGCTGAGATTATGGCATAATACGCCACAAATACAGTAAGAAACAGCAATGATGCCGCTCTAATCCATGTACGAGTGTTTTTTGTCATAATCATCTTATGTTTCAGCCTATTCAATTGCGGATGCAAAGATATATCAAAATACAACAGACAACAAGTTTATTAAACTTTTATGTACATAATAATTAGCAAAATACCTACTTGTAGGTATATTATAAAAGATTTGTATTATATTTGTTTATTATAATGATAGGAAATTCGATGATAACAGATGTAACGATTAAGGATGCGGCAGAAATAACTGCCATATACAATTATTATGTACGTGAAAGCATAGCCACTTTCGACACTGAAGAATGGAACATAGAAAAGATGTCAGAACGCATACACACTCTTTCATCTGCCTATCCTTACATAGTGTTCAGAATGCCTGAAGGTAAAATCGCCGGTTTTTGCTATGCTCACCCGTGGAAAGAAAAAGATGCTTACAGCCGTACACTTGAAACTACAGTCTACGTTTCGCCCGAATATACTGGTCAAGGCATAGGGAAACAACTTATGCAGGAACTTATCAAGATATGCCGTGAGAGGAATTTCCTTACTCTGATAGCCTGCATAACCGAAGGTAATGAGAGCAGTTTCAAACTTCATGAAAGATTAGGTTTCGAGTGTGTTTCACACTTCAAGAAAGTCGGTATGAAATTCGGGAAATACCTAGATGTAATAGATTATGAACTGATACTATAAACGAAAAAACATTAAATAAAAACAGAATGTTCGAAGACATATTTCAAGTAAAATCCAATAATATAACTCCCAGAAAAGGAAGAATATTACTAGCATCGCCATTACTAAACGACTATCATTTCTCACGTACAGTAATACTTATGATCAATCACGAAGATAACGGTGACATGGGTGTAGTCCTAAATAAAGACTTCAGATATCATGTTTCATTAAATGACCTGGTAAAAGAACTGGATGACATACCCGCAATACCAGTCTATAAAGGAGGTCCTGTAGGACGCGACACTATGTTTTTCATTCATGATATTGAGGAGATAAAGAATTCGCTTCCATTAGGGAACGGCTTGTTCATGAACGGAGATTTCAATCAAATGATAGACTATATCAAATCCGGAAAACCATACTCGGAAAGAGTACGTTTCTACTTAGGTTATGCCGGATGGGAAGAAGGACAGTTGCAGTCTGAAATGGAAGATGATACATGGATTGTAAGTGAACTTTCGAAAGATAGATTATTCAAGGAAAGCAACAAGACATTATGGCTGAATTGCATGAAAGACATGGGAGAACCATATTGCACATGGGCCAAATACCCAACCTTTCCTACCATGAACTGACTTTCTATTTAAACTACATGTTTACTGTTTTCTGATACATAAACACATCATAGTACTGCTGTCCGCGACGTATCCACGATTTAAGGACGGCAGTTTCAGAAAATCCGCATGAAATGAAAGTTTTTCGTCCTGCCTTATTATCGCACCTTACATATGCATATAACTGATTCATACTTAAAAAACCGAAGCAATGCTCCTCAATCAGAGTTAGAGCTTTTCGTCCAATACCTTTTCCTCTGTACTCAGGTAATATAACTATTCCTACCTCAGCCCTGTTATTTCGCACATCAAAATCGAAAACATCTATGATTCCTGCTACTTTGCCGTCAGACAATACAATCATCAACCTCAACTGTTGGTCGGTATATATATTGTTAGTATTGGCAGCAATATACTGTTTCATCTGATAACGTGAATAAGGTCCGGTATTACCACCATTATGTACCCATAAATCCGAATCATTCTCTATAGCCAGCATGATGTCAAGATCTTCAGGCTCTGGTGCACGAAGAATTATATCAGGGTTCATGACTCCTCCTCTTCTTTAAGCAAATCCAGTTCTGAAAGCAGCCTTTTCTTTCCTGGTATGCAGAACATTGAAGCAAGCACAGCCATTGCCCCACAAAGAAGTCCCGTCGTGTCCATAGTCCAGTAATATAAAGAAACATTGAACACTGCCACAACCAATAGTAGTATAATCCTTACCTCACTCCACCGGCGGTAACTTTTCAAAGCATTATCAATATCAAGATTTCTTATGTACTTTGTAAGCGACAGATTGAAGATTCGTAACGACATCGGTATAAGACATATTGCAAGCAATACACCTGTCAGCTGAGCTATATATTCAGCACCTGCATTACCTACTAAAGCACCTTCCTCCAGAAGGCCATTTTCATATCCTGCTATCAGGCATAAGATAATCAACCACATAATAGCAAATTCTATTTTAAGCAGTCTGAGCAATCTGTCTATTTTCTTTTCCATTATTCAAGTTTTAAATCATATTTTACCGTTAAACTCTATTCTGTTCACTATAGAACGTCCCAACGTTACTTCATCCGTATACTGCAGCTCGTCGCCTATTGATATACCTCGCGAAATAACAGATACCTTAACGTCAAGTCCGCTCAGTTTTCGGAATATATAGAAATTGGTACTGTCGCCTTCCATAGTGGAACTCAGTGCCAGAATAATCTCTTTTACTCCACCAGCCTTGACACGTTCCACAAGGCTATCTATCTGCAAATCATTTGGCCCCACACCATCCATAGGAGAAATCACCCCACCAAGCACATGATACAACCCATTAAATTGTTGGGTATTCTCTACAGCCATCACATCGCGGATATTCTCTACTACACACACTATAGATGAATCACGCGACGGAGTTGAACATATTCTGCATACATCAGTATCCGAAATATTATGGCATACCTTACAGTATTTCACCTCATGTTTCAGTGTCACAATTGCATTTCCGAATGATTCTACTGCTTCAGTGTCCTGACGCAAGAGATGCAGAACAAGTCTCATAGCAGTCTTTCTGCCTATTCCCGGCAGGCGCGAGAACTCATCTACAGCCTTCTCCAAAAGTACCGATGGATATTGTTGGTTCATTGTGTCTTTTTTTGAGTTTGTTAGTTTACTTCAAGCCGCAAAAATACAAAAAATCTGATTATCTTTGTGCTTAAATTAGCTAATAACATGAACGGAATATTCATCCTCATCACCATAATAATCTATTTTGGAATATTACTCGGCATATCGCGAATCACAGCCCGCAGCCATTCGGACAACGATGCTTTTTTTCGTGGCAACCGCCAGTCACCGTGGTATATTGTATCATTCGGAATGATAGGTGCATCACTCTCCGGTGTAACCTTTGTATCAGTTCCCGGCATGGTGAAAAATATAGACATGACCTACATGCAGACTTGTATGGGTTTTTTTGTTGGCTATCTGATAATAGCTCATGTACTCCTCCCACTATACTATAAGCTGAATCTTACGTCAATATATACATATCTGGGACAAAGAATAGGCAGATATTCGTACAAGACAGGTGCCTCTTTTTTTCTAATATCCAAAATGTTGGGAGCAGCAGCAAGGCTCTATCTGGTATGTATAATCCTTCAACACTATGTGTTCGATGCCTACAATATACCGTTTGCAGCAACAGCTATCGGAACAGTATTTCTGATATGGCTGTATACACACAAGAGCGGCATACGTACGATAGTATGGACAGACAGTTTGCAGACACTGTGCCTTCTTTTAGCCCTAGGACTGATATTATATAATGTGGCTGATAAGTTGAATCTTAACATAGGTGGAGTGATAGACACCATAAAAAACAGTAGCGAAAGCCGTATATTTGTTTTCGATGACTGGCAGTCGAAACAGAACTTCTTCAAACAGTTCTTCAGTGGAATATTCATAACCATAGTAATGACAGGACTTGATCAGGATATGATGCAGAAAAACCTGTCCTGTCGCAATCTGAAAGAGGCACAAAAAAACATGTACTGTTACGGAATATCATTCGTACCTGTAAACCTGCTATTCCTTTCATTGGGAATCCTCCTCATGGTAGCTGCCACACAAATGGACATAGCCATCCCGACTAGAGGCGACGACCTTCTTCCTATGTTTGCTGCTGGCGGTCATCTGGGATACGCCGTACTGGTGTTCTTCACAATAGGCATAATAGCAGCAGCATTTTCAAGTGCCGATTCTGCTCTCGCAGCCCTGACAACAAGTTTCTGTATCGACATTCTGAATACAGACCGATATAGCGAAAAGAAAGCCATAAAAACAAGAAAAATAACCCATTTCGGCATAAGCATAGTGTTCGTGGCATATATACTTATATTCGAGGCCATAGACAGCCAAAGCGTAATAGATACTATATACGTACTGGCTTCGTACACTTACGGACCACTTTTGGGACTGTTCTGTTTCGGACTGTTTACCAAGCTTAAACCTCGTGACAGATTCGTTCCATATGTAGCAATTGTATCACCTGTGGTTTGTTATATAATTGATACCATAACTTTCAATACCACTGGGTATAAGTTCGGTTACGAGATGCTGATGTTCAACGGCTTTCTCACATTTATGGGACTTGTAGCATTGAGTATGGGAAAGAAAAGGGCAAGTTGTTAGTTTTTTTAGTTATTAGAAAATTTATAAAAGACATATATATGGAAATAAAAAGTGCAGAATTCACAATAAGCAGCTCAAGAGCTGATATGTGTCCCAAATCGGATATACCGGAATATGCTTTCATCGGTCGTTCCAATGTAGGAAAATCCAGCCTTATAAATATGCTGACAAAGAGACCTAAGCTTGCCATGACTTCATCCACTCCAGGCAAGACTCTGCTCATCAACCACTTCCTCATCAACAAGGAATGGTATCTTGTAGACCTTCCCGGATATGGCTTTGCACTGAGAGGCAAGAAAATGATGGAAAAAATCAAGAATCTTATAGAATACTACGTTCTTGAACGTGAACAGCTTACCTGCCTTTTTGTTCTAATAGACAGCCGCCATGAACCTCAGAAAATAGACCTTGAATTCATAGAATGGTTGGGCGAAAACGGTGTTCCATTCGCAATTATCTTTACAAAGGCAGACAAACAGACTATAGGTAAAACAAAGCAAAATGTCAACAACTACCTGAACAAACTGAAAGAACAATGGGAAGAACTTCCTCCTCATTTCATTTCTTCATCCGAAAACGGAACCGGCAGACAGGAGATACTTGACTATATAGATAGTATAAACAAGGAATTGAAAGGTTAATAATATATCCGCTTTATACGGCATTTCAAGAAACCGAATAAAGCGGATTATTTTTTAGTAATCATTTCCTGTGACCTCCGCCAAAAGCATACCCCACAGAAACTCCGAAATTATTATATCCTTTCATACACAAACGGGAATAGCAAGTCAGACGTAAATGCCTGAACAGTTCAACTCCCAAACGCGGAGTCACCAATACTTTTTTGGCATCATCTCCATAACTTCCCTGAACTACATCACAAGAAGCATATCCTATTCCTACACCGATGAATGGAGATATTTTACTTCCACGCATGAAATTATAATCCGAAAACAATGAAACCGATGCTATTCTGTTTGACAAATTGCTGTCTTCAAACCTCCTTGCCGTACTACCCATATAAATCTCCAATCCCAAATCAAACGGAAGCTGATTAAAATTATATCTGCCTTCTAACGACAAAGTCGGTCCTAATTGATTATTGCCAACATATTTGTCAATAGGAAATGTAGCACCCAAAGCCACTTCCAACTCAAAAGATTTAACAGGATATTCATCTGCAGCATTTGCTTTAGGATGTGATACCAAAAATAAAGCCCCCAAAAATACACTAAAGAAACGTCTTTTCATAAATGGAAAAACAGTTATTATGATTATTAATTTTGTTTGCAAAAGTAACATCATAATAACTGTCATACAAGTAATTCAGATGTACATCATAAAAGCATAAAAAGCTATTATTCAATAGAATAGCAAAATAATTAATGTACATCTCTCAATATTTTCTTCATCACATTGCGTTTAGCCGTCTTCAATCCTGAAGATAAAGCCTCATTAGATATTATCTCAAGACAGTTGCTAAGTTCCGACAGAAGTTCAGGAAAGTACCGGCACTGCTCGTATGCCAACTTCATACACAAAGCTCGGTTAGCATACGACTCATGCGATGACTGTATGGTCTCAAAACAGAAATCAATAAAGTCAGTACGTAAAGCATCACATTCGAACGGCTGCCTAAGCAAAAGAGTGAGAAGCAGACGTTTCTTTCCCTCATGCTTTTCAGCTATAGCCTTGTCAATCAGTTCGTCATGCTTTGCATACAGCCATTTATTGTTCGCCAAATCAAAATGGGTGAACACCCACAAAGCATTATATGAAACCCTGACATCCTCATCAGACATCAGGGTATATAGTTCTTCCTTCAGACTGTCGTTGTCCGGTCCTTGAGTGAGAAAGCATATTTCATGTATATCATCCTGACTCAAACGCTGTAGAAGTTTTTTTCGGAAATCCATATCCTATCCCTCTATTTCGCTTAGCTCCATCCAACGCATAGTCTTTTCATCAATCTCGTCAGTAAGTAGCGGCAGACGTTTTGACTTTTCTGTGAGTTCGTCCACACTCAATGTTCCGCTGCAAAGAGCATCCTCTATAGCCTTCTTCTCTGCCTCAAGTTCGGCTATTTCCTTTTCAAGCTGTTCAAATTCCTTCTTCTCCTTGAAGGTCATACGGCGTTTCTCATTCAAGCGCACCTTCTGTGTCTTTTCCTCCTTTGGTTTGGCAGCTTCCTTTTCGCGGTCCTGCTTTGCAAGCTTCCAGTCGCGATAATCAGAATAATTACCCGGGAAATCGCGGATATCACCCTGACCGTTGAACACTAGGATATGGTCTACAACTTTATCCATAAAGTAACGGTCATGGCTCACCACAATCACGCATCCTTTAAAATTCTGAAGATATTCCTCCAATACCTGCAATGTCACAATATCAAGGTCGTTTGTAGGCTCATCCAGAACAAGGAAGTTAGGATTACGCATCAGTACTGTACATAAATACAGACGTCGTCTCTCACCACCACTCAACTTATATACATAGCTATGCTGAGTCTCTGGTGTAAAAAGAAAATGCTGCAGGAATTGCGATGCAGTAAGTCTCTTGCCGTTACCAAGTTCTATCACCTCGGCAATATCTGTAATCACGTCTATCACCTTCATCTGCTCGTCGAACTGGAGTCCTTCCTGCGAATAGTAACCAAAACGTACAGTCTCTCCTATGTCCAGACGACCGCTGTCAGGCTGCTGCAATCCCATAAGTATTTTTATGAAAGTGGACTTCCCAGTACCATTATTCCCCACGATACCCATTTTTTCATATCGTGAAAAGATATATGAGAAATCATCAAGAATCTTAAGGTCGCCGAAACTCTTATATAGATGGTCTGCTTCGAATATCTTCGAACCGATATATGAAGCCTTCACATCCAGCTTCACGTTCGAATCGTTCATTCGTCTTTTAGCCACCTTTTCAAGCTCATAGAAAGCCTCCTCCCTATATCTCGCCTTGTGTCCGCGAGCTTGGGGCATACGGCGCATCCATTCCAGTTCAGTACGGTAAAGGTTGTTAGCCCTCGCTATTTCAGCATTGGCGGCATCTATCCTCTCCTGGCGTTTCTGAAGATAGTAACTGTAGTTTCCAGTATATGAATATACCTGCTTGTTGTCAAGTTCGATTATCTCGCAGCATACACGGTCTAGAAAATATCGGTCATGAGTCACCATAAGCAGACTTAAAGTTCCGCGTTTGAGATATTCCTCCAGCCATTCTGTCATATCAAGATCCAGATGGTTTGTAGGCTCATCAAGTATAATCAGGTCCGGTTCAGTGATCAACACATTAGCCAGAGCCACACGCTTAAGCTGGCCACCAGACAACTGTTTGATTTTCTGGTTGAAGTCTCTGATTTTCAACTGCGATAGAATCTGCTTTGCTTTTCTTTCATAGTCCCATGCCTTTTCGTGTTCCATGCGTGCCAGCAAATCCTCAAGTCCCGGATTTCCTTCGGTCTCCATACACCTTTCATATTCCTTTATTAGCTGCACCACCGGAGTTCCATGATAGAAACATGCCTCGAGCACAGTTATATCGTCAGGATACTGCGGACTCTGTTCAAGATAGCCCACACGAAGGTCGCGACGGAAAGTAATCTTCCCCTCGTCATATCCTTCCTTTCCAGCAAGAATATTAAGCAACGTAGTTTTTCCGGAGCCGTTCTTCGCTATCAGACCAATGCGCTGTCCCTCGGCAACTCCGAAAGATATAGAATCAAATAAGACCAAATCACCGAACGATTTGGTTAGATTTTCTACCTGTAAATATGGAGTCATTTAAAGATATAAGTTTGTGAGTTTAACTTCGTTGACCGTTGGTTGCCAGTTCATCAATTAATGAAAACCGTAACCAATTATTAATTTTTAATTGTTAATTATTAATCGTCTTTTCCACCTCTGCCTTTATTTTATCGAATTCAGCTTTCAGACTGCACGACTTTCCGTTTCTTACTCTATTCCATACCAACTGCTGCGGATATACCATTACATCTGTATCAGCAAATTTCAGTGCCGGCGTTTCTTTCTGACCATCAATCACAGTAACCCATTCCATTCCGTCCATTTCATTTACCAGTATAGCACCGAAAGCCATTCCGAACGACTCCCATGCCTGACGCTGGCTATTGTTGAACTTACCACTATCCATCACTTTCTGAATGCTGGCTATATCCGCCTCTGATGAAGTAAAATCCTTAGTAAGCTGTTTCTTGATGGTCATTACAGCCCAGTCGAAGCTTTCATTAATGGCATTGATTTCAAGAACTCTAACAGGTATTATTTCCTTCCAAAGTTTATCACCTTCACATCTCACCTTCAATGAAGCAATAATGCTTTCAGCCGGTTTGATACTTTCTCCCTTGGCCACTGTAAAAGAACATTCCACAGAAATTTCTCCCTTACCCGTAATCCACAAGTGAGAAGTATACCAATTGCCGTTTTCCTGGAAATTCTCAGTAGAGTATACACACTGCCACTCTCCTACTTTCACCTGCCTTGAAGTTCTGTTGTTCTTCAATTCATAATCCATACACTCTTCGGCATACTTATTATCTTGTCCTTTGAATGCCGATATTCTGAAATTTCCATTCCACTTTTCAGGGTTATAAAACAAGAAACTGTCTTCTGTATCTTCAAACTCATGCCATCCAGCCGGATACTCCAGCGAGAACCATGAACCGGGAGAAATATATTTCATATTATGAATAGTTTAGATGTTAATACTCAATTATTATGCAAATATAATATTTTATAGGATAACTAAAAATTGGCTTGTTCAAAAAACTTGTATTTCATTATTAAACAAAGGGCACAGATAAAAAAAATTAAGGTTTATCTAGCTTTAAAAGATTCTGAAAATATATCTCCATCAGTTTTTTTCAAAACTTACCATAATAAGAATACCATTGACATTTTGACATTCTGCATTTTTTCATCTACGTAAATTTATATTTCATATACATCGTACAACATTCTAAAGAAAAAACGAGCCACAAAAATCAGCAAAATAACATTTTGTCTCTACAAATCAATATTACAAAACAAATATAAAACCGTGACACCATATTACAAAAATAAATATAAAACAAATCTATATTTATCATTACATAACGACACCCGTATATACATCACAAAACATTTCAATCCAGAAGAAAAACTTACTGTAGTGTACTAAATAAGTTGACACAAATTATTTAGTAACATGCGTGAATATAAAAAGTATTCAAAAGAAGAATG
>CALUPA010000080.1 GCA_944322395.1 uncultured Phocaeicola sp. | reverse complement strand
CGCGTAGCTCAACTGAATAGAGTAGCTGACTACGGATCAGCCGGTTACAGGTTTGAATCCTGTCGCGGTCACACAAAAAAAGATGATGAATTTGTTTCATCATCTTTTTTGTTTATATCATCATTTAATAATCAAGATAGGAGTCCTGGAATGGAATATCATTTTCTTGGCTATACTAGGATTGAACAAACGTGCAAAGACATTTCTCTTATAATTTGAAACACACAATACATCTATATTCTCAGTTTTCACGTACTCGTCAAGATTGTTGAAGAAACTGTCCTCGGTTACAATACTATAATTAATGCTCAGATTAGGATACTGTTTATGAAAATATTCTTTTATTCCAGACAGTTTGATTTCATTCCACATTTTTCTCTCCTCATTTGAATTCAGATGTATAAAGTATATTTCAAAGTTATAATCTTTAAATGTAGTAATCAAAGAATCGAATGAAATCAAATCCCTCTGATCGAAGTTAGTAATGAAAGCTACCTTGTGTATCTCTTTAAAATTAGTCAACTTAGCTTCCTCAGGTATAGAATAGACAAAGACTGGACTACGTTCTATAACTTCTGCCGTAACACTTCCCATGAGACCATACTCTGTCATGTTCTCACCCCGTGTTCCCATAACAATCATTAATGGCGATTCCTCGCGGGCATAACTCAATATTTCCTCTTCTGGAATTCCTTCGCGAAGCAAGCATGAATACTTAACCTTAGGCAATTCCCCATCAGCCATCAGTTTATCAATATTATCAGTCAATTCCTTCAAACGCTGATGTACATTATCCAGCATACTCTTAATGCCTAATTCAGCCTCATAAGGCATACCATATCCTTCTGTTGCATATTGCAGACTAGGCATATAAACCGGACTGAAATACACATGCATAAGTACAGCTTCAACCTTAATTTGTGCAGCAAAATTAAGTCCAAACCGGCATGCTTTCAACGAGTTTGGTGAGAAGTCTACAGGTATCAATATTACAGGCGCCTTACGTGGTTTTTCTATTTCTTGTGAATGTTCTTTCACCACATCCTCGGCCAACCAGGCAGAACTCTCTATGATGCTAAGCGCACGAGGTAAATCACTTTCCTTAATTCTTATTCTCACTCCTGAAGATATAACAGGCTGAATGAGATTCACATTATGAATATAGGCATCTATACCCTCATTTTCCAATACATTCTTTAGTATCTGAGCTTTTGAGTAAGTCAATATAGCAAGGGTTACAAGTTTTTCTTCTTCCATATTGATAAGATTTTAATTATAAAAAATAATAGCTATAATAGTTTGCAGACTAATTCCTACACAACTATTATAGCTATCTTGAAAAATTAATTATTAGCACTTTCTCTAAGGATATCCAATGCCTTGTCCAAAACGACAGTATCATCCAACATCACCAAACCTCCGTCAGGCCCTGGTTCCAGATGGATACCTACGCATTTGCCATCCTTGAAATTCTGTCCACCAAAAAAGTTTCTTACTGTTTCTACTGATATATTTAATTCATCGGCTATGCGATGCATACTTCCTTCAGGTAAAGAATCTTTTATGTTTCTCAGTTCATTAAATGTAATAGTCCTTGTCATAGTAATCAAGTTTTAAGCATTAAACAACACGTTTATTATCTCGATGATAAATATATAAAAAAAATATATGACAAGCAAAAAATAATGTACTTTTTATCAAAAAAAGACTTTTAGCATAAATTTGTCATACACAATCTTCAAAAATATAAAGATTGAGATATAATCATACCGTATATCACTGCATAAAAGTAAGTCAACAAAAGAACTAAGACTACTATATCTATACTCTTCACGTCATATCCGCTTTCTGTATACTGAGTAGATATGAACCTAGGTTTCAGATAGAGTTTCTTTAATATAATTCTATACAAAAAATAGACTAAACAACCGGAAAAAACTCCATCCAACATTCCAAAAAAGATGTCACCAGGATAATGAACACCTAAATACATACGTGAATAAGTAGGTATCAAAGCCCATAAAAACATCATTATTGTCATTTTATTGTTCTTGATAAGCAATGAGATGAAAGTGGCTACAGCAAATGTATTTGCTGCATGACTAGAGATAAACCCATATCTTCCTCCTGCCCTGTAATTATTTACCACATCAACCATATACATAAATTCAGGATCTTTGGATGGTCTGAATCTCTCAAACAAGGGCTTACACAGCCCTGAAGCTATCTGGTCTGCAAGAGTTATTACCAAAGCAATAAGGAAGAGTATTGTTATTCCCTTTTTTAAGTTATTATTCTTGAAAATGACATACAGCAATGCAATAGCTGCAGGTATCCAGGTTTTGGTCTTAGTTACTATATACATAAAACCATCCCAAAATAGTGAATCGCTACCATTGAGTTTTAATAACAGTAGTTTATCTATATCTATCAATTGCTGTATGTCCATATATGAATTTATATATTCAGATTAAATTACCTCTATACTCTCTGTGGAAACCCACCCTCTTGATCCATCTTCAAGACTGACTTCTTTCCATCCTTTCATGGAATTGTCGTTTATATACACTTTTGTACCTTCATGTAAAACAAACAAGTCTGTTCCGCTATCATCAGGTGTACTCTTTACAGTAACAGATGGTTGCATTATGATGGCACCAGTACGATTTACCAACTTCTCTTTCTGCGAATCAGCAAACATATTTGCTACAACTGTAAGAACCAAAAACACAACGGCTAAAGAAAAACCTGTCTTCTTAATGACAATCTTTCCTCCAAAAATATATGCTGATGTACCCAAAAGAAACAATACGAAACATATAATGGCAAACACAGCCCAAGAAGATTCACTCATCAAGTCACGAATGGAACTTACCCACGTAACGATAAAGATTTCACTCTTCGGTGTAACCTTGTCAATAGTCTTGCTTTTAGCCATTTCCAAGTTGTACCTTATATCTTCATCTCCAGGTGAAAGAAGCAATGCACGTTCATAATTCAATACAGCTTTTGCAATGTTCTTATTCTTGTAATAACTGTTTCCCAAATTATAATACACATCAGCCGATTCCTGACCTCCTTCAAGAATAGCTTCATACTTTTCAATAGCTCCTTTAAAATCATTTTCCTGATAAGCTTTATCGGCCTCAGTCTTTAAAGAAGCATTGGCAGGCAACAGTACACATGCCAGAAGCATTAACAAAACATACATTCTATTCATTGTATATATCTCCTATATGTTTTAACGTTTAATACAGTTTTCCATCTTGCTTATCACATCTACCGATACAGAATAAACCTTATCCATAGCCTCATTCTGATTTCCCGGAGCGTATCTTGCAAATTCACATTCAGACAATGCACCTATGAATTCCTTTATCAAGTCTTCGGGAACCCCATGACCAGACAGCTCTGCCTCGATATTGTCTCTTGACAATTTAGATACAGGTATGTTAAGCTTATCACTTATATATCCCCATAAAGCCTTCAAGACTTCATCATAGAACTCGTTTACCTTATTCTCGGAAAGCAACTTGCCAGCCAACTTCATACGTTTGGTAGCTACTTTATTTGCTTTCTTGGTCTTCACCTTAGCAACATTTGCACTTTCAATAACCTGCTTTCTATAGATTACAACGAATACTACAAACAAAAGGAAAGGAATGATATACCATAAATAATATGAAGTAGTGCCAAAGAAATAATTACCTTTCTGTCTGAGCACGGTATCTCCAGTCTTGATAAACAATATATCAGTTCCAAGAACCTTGACATTTTCCTTGTTTGTAAAATCAGCTATCACCTGCTGTCCGGTTGCACTACCATCACCTTTAGCAACTTTCAGTTCATAAGCTTCTGTAGTGAGAGTCTTATGCTGTCCAGATTTGATATCAAAATACTTGAACTCTATCGGAGGTATAGTGAAATTGCCGGCATGACGAGGTATCGCAAGATACTCAATCGTTTTTGTTCCGCTCAATCCATTGGCTGTCAACTCATAATTGTCTTCAATCTTAGGATCATAAATTTCAAAATCATGAGGGAACTTTACTTCAGGTGCACTGACTAATTTCATATTACCAGTACCACTGATAGTCAATTTAATGGTAACAGCTTCATTTGCCTTTAACTCAGTTGTACTGATGTCCGATTTTAAAGAAAAAGTACCTACACCTCCAGAAAATCCTTCCGGTTTAGCTGGAAGAGGATCTACATTTATCACCAGCTTAGGAGCTACAATCTTCTTATTGACTTCCACATAACCACCCCCATTAAAGAATGCTTCAAAAGGGTCGTCAGATACAGCTATTCTTTGTGCTACAACAGCATCGAATGTCACAGCCGGTATTTCCAGTTTTCCGGATTTCTGTGGGAACAACACATACTGTCTGTAAACCACAGTATTATAGTTTCTACCTTTATAATGTTCCAACTTAAAGGTTTTCTGAGTAGGCAATTCCACCTCCTGAACATAGAATCCCTGCTGATCAGGCATCTTTCCCAACAACTGTCGCAAGTCTACTGTAGTATAAGCCTTATAAGTCACCAATATTGCTTCCTGTTCATGAACTTTGGTCTTACTTGCCGTAGCAAGTACAAACAAATCCTTGTCTGTAATTCTACCGCCAGACTTCTGATTTCTAGAAGATATCCCACTATTTCCCTGACCTTGATTAGAATTCGAATCTTCCTTATCTTTTGGCAGGACTTTGATAGTAAGTGGATTCGAAAAAATCTTTTCACCATCCACTTCTATACTTGCAGCAGGAATATTAAATGTACCTTCCGATACAGCCATCAGAATATAAGTATATGTGATGGAACGACTGGATGACACTTTACCATTTATAATCTGAGTACTACTCTGCTGCGAACGGCTAGGTCCCATAAGTACGTCAAATCCTTTGGCTTGTGGAGCCAGAAAATCTTTTACATCCTGCGAGTTTACAGTGTATGTAAGCCTGAATTGATCACCGTTGACCACTACTTCAGGAGCAGAAGCCCTTAATGTTACCTCGTCTTTGGCAAACATTTGCAATGATACGGTAATCATCAATATCAAGAAAATGTATTTTCTCATCATTCTATAATTTATTTTTTCTCAACTAATTAACACATCAAATCAGAAACAGGAATAATTACCAGTCTTTTTCAAGTTTCTTTCCACTAACTTGCATCTGTTTCTTCACCTTGTCCTGCACATCCTTTTCATCCTGCATTGCAGCTCTCAGCAGTTGTTCGGCATTCTCTTTCGACATTTCATCTTTATTATGTTGCTGCTGTTGCTGATTTTGATTTTGCTGCTGTTGCTGTTGTTGCTGGTCCTGCTGATCCTTATTCTGTTCCTTCTCGTCTTGTTTCTGATCCTGTTTCTGATCTTTCTGCTGATCCTGATTTTGCTGCTGTTGCTGTTGGTCTTTCAGCTGTTTCTGCGCAAGCACAAGATTATAACGAGTTTCATCATCCTTTGGATTATTTCGCAAAGATTCCTTATAAGCTTCTATACACTGTGGAAGCTGTTTCGAAGACTGCAATATGACACCCATGTTATGGTATATATGTGCCAACTTATCTTTATCTTTCTCCAGACGTGCGGCAGCCTCAAACTGCTCCATGGCTTCCTTGGCTTTTTGCTGCATAAGCAACGAGTTTCCAAGATTGAACATGGCATCAGCAGATTTCGGATTAATCTCCAAAGCCTTTCTATAATCGACCTCAGCCTTCACAAAAAGACTGTCGTTATACAGTTTGTTTCCGTTTCTGAGATAATCTCTCTCGGTTTTCTGTGCATAAGACACCGCTGAAGTAAAGAGTAATATTCCGAATAAATATAATTTACTACACCACATAAATCAATCCTGTTTGAAAAGTTTCACATTCTTAAATAAAGGATTTTTTCTGTTGAGCAACATCACGTCAACTGCAAGCAGAATCAGTGCCAGCCATGCAAGTACATCAAACTGCTCATCAAACTCTGTATATACCTGAGTTTCTACATCTGCTTTTGCCAGTTTGTTTATCTCGGCATTTAGAGCACGTTCAGCATTGTTCGTATTATCCACTCTTACGTACATACCGTTGCCTGCCTTGGCAATTTCCTGACACATCTGCTCATTAAGTTTTGTAACAACCACATTGCCATCCTTGTCGCGACGGAAATCATTTGTACCCTCTACCGGAATAGGTGAACCATCTGGCGAGCCCACTCCTAGGACAAATACTCTTACACCTTTTTCGGCAGCCTGTTGTGCAGCTTCCACTGCTCCACCCTCATGGTTTTCACCATCAGTAATAAGAACTATAGCACGCCCTACACCCTCATTGGGAGTAAAACTCTTCATTGCTAAATCAATAGCGCCACGAATATCTGTTCCCTGAGTGGTTATAAGTGAAGGTGAAATAGTCTCAAGAAACATCTTTGCTGATATATAATCGCTAGTAATAGGAAGCTGGGTAAAAGCTTCGCCTGCGAATACAATCATAGCAACCTTATCATTATTGAATGTCTCTACAAGTCTTGACACAAGTTTCTTAGACTTTTCCAGACGGCTAGGTG
Source organism: uncultured Phocaeicola sp. (assembly GCA_944322395.1). Lineage (GTDB taxonomy): Bacteria > Bacteroidota > Bacteroidia > Bacteroidales > Bacteroidaceae > Phocaeicola. The sequence goes on along the minus strand of CALUPA010000080.1, from coordinate 8,418 downwards.
TAACATCCTGGGCCAGCATTGAATTTGAAATGTCCAACGCCACAACTGTTTCAACACCCTGACGTTTCACTGTTTCCATCTTAGAACCAAACTGAGGACGTGCCAACATGAAAATAACCATAGCCAACGCAACTGTCACCAGCCAAAATTTTACGTCAGGTCTATATTTTGAAACATTGGGCATAAGATGCGCCATCAATTCAGGATCTCCATACTGGCGTAATTTTTTCCTTCTCCTGTAATTGGTAAATATATAAAATACGACCAATAAAGGAATTATCAATAACAAATATAAATATATCGGTTCTCCAAATCTAAACATGGCAAATCTCTTTTAAGGTATTTTTTTCAAAACCGTGTTACGTAAAATCAATTCAAGCAGAATGCACAAGAATGCTACAAAAGCAAAAATCTCATACTCTTCTTTCCTCTTACTGAATTCCTTAACATTAAGTTTTGTTTTCTCCAACTTGTCTATTTCCTGATACACCTCTTTCAGCTTGGAATTGCTTGTAGCCCTAAAATAGTTACCATTGGTTTCGGCAGCTATCTGGGTCAGGGTCTGTTCGTCTATTTCAACAGGTGTCTGTATATACTGTACTCCTGCATATGTCTGCATAGGATAAGGAGCTGTGCCATTAGTACCAACGCCAATTGTATATACCCTTATTCCAAACTGTTTCGCTATTTCGGCAGCAGTGAGCGGCGAAAGCTCACCACGATTATTCACACCATCAGTAAGCAAAATTACAACTTTTGATTTAGCCTTACTGTCTTTCAGTCTGGTAACAGCATTAGCCAGTCCCATACCGATAGCTGTTCCGTCTTCTATCATACCGCGATATATCATCTCGCAACTAACACTATGAAACAAGTTAAGCAAAACACCGTGATCGACAGTAAGCGGACATTGGGTAAAAGCCTCGCCAGCAAAAATTGTCAGACCTATATTGTCGTTAGGACGTCCGTTGATAAACTCTGCTGCTACCTGCTTAGCTGCTTCCAGACGATTCGGTTTCAAATCCTCTGCAAGCATACTTGTAGAAATATCCACTGCAAGCATAATATCAATACCTTCAATCTCGGTATTCTGCCAGTTGTCTGTAGTTTGAGGTCTTGCCAGAACAAGGACAATCATAACAAAGGTACACAAACGAAGCAAAAACGGAGCATGAATAAGATATACCTTCCAACTTTTGCGCACATTCATATACATGCGAGTAGTTGATACCTGCAGAGTGGCTTCTGTTCGTTTCCTGCGCATAATATACCATACAATATACGGTATCAGCAGAATTAATAAAAACAGATATTCAATATTAGCAAAAATCATAACTTCATACATTTAAACATTAAAAGAAGAGATCAATTATGCATCTGACTACAATGTATAAGCACACAGCTACTCCAACACCTGTAGCACCAATACTGCACATCAATGCTATTCTTCCTTGTTTTGAGCGTTTCTCCTCTACTTTTATCTCCGTAGGTTCCTTCTTCGCATTGACATCCTCTTCCTGTTTTGTCTCATTGATAAAGTCTATTGCATTCACCAGATTCATGTCATTTTCATTCATCATAGGTGCATGTTTGGCAAACTTCACCAAATCGGCCGTTTCGAAAAGATATTTCAAGTCCTTTAGAGATTCTTTATCTTTTACCTGCAACAGATGCTCTATTATTTCGGTTGATGTCATTTCCATGGCATTAAAACCGAATCTTTCCATAATATATGTACGTATAACATCTGTTAACTCAGTATAGTATAGCTTGGGATCTTCTCTTTGTACATTCTTGTTGGCTTTTATTTCCTCGATATGCTTCATAGCCTCCTGATGCGGTGGCAATTTAGGTTCAATCTTTATAATTCTGATAATAGGTTTATTATTCTTCAACCTTACGACCAGGAACACACATACTGCTCCCAAAAGCAACATCAGAATTATAGAATAAACCATGCTGTCTATATCCTGCCATTCTATAGGCACTTCCACCACAGTCTTAGGTCCGAAAAACTGGTCAGGATGTAAGGTGTCAACAGGAATAGAATACACTTTTAGAGCCAATGATTCAGAACGATATTTTTCGTCATCCACCATAATTTCCAGCGGAGGAAGATAGTAGAAAGACGAGTCAAAAGAAGTAATTGTATATTCCTGAGTTACAACCCATCTCTTGCCATCGTTCAATTTTTGGGTGTCAGGCTTTGCTATATCCAACACTTCAACTCCCCTTACCAGTGTATCCTTGACAACAGGCAATCGCAATTTTCTGTCAGCATCCATGCTCACTTCAAGATGCACCTTTGTCTGTTCTCCAACAAGCAATTGCAACGAATCGATACTTGCTCTTACCGTAACCTGCTGTCCCATTACAGGCAAACATGCCAACAACATAGAAGCAAAACAGAACGCACCAAGCACCAATCTTTTGAATTTAAATAAATTATTCTTCATCTGACCATTAGTTTCTTTTAGCAAACAAATTAAGCAAAGCCCTTACATAGTCCTGGTCTGTACGCACAGAGACAGAGTCAACATTACACAAATTAAATGTGTCATTCAACTTTTTCTGTTGTTCCATCCACCACTCATGATGTGCTTTTCTCAGCGATTTAGACGAAGTGTCAATCCACTCCTCATGACCGGTTTCCGCATCACGTACTAACATAAGTCCTACATCAGGCAACTCTTCCATTCGGCGGTCATAAACCTGCACAGCAACCACATCATGTTTTCTGTTTGCCACTGTCAATGCATTTTTGAAATCCTTGTCATCAATAAAGTCGCTCAACATAAATGCGGTACAACGTTTCTTCAATACATTCGTCAGATACTCAATCGCGCAATGCAAATCAGTACGCGAACTCTCCGGTTCGAAATCAAGTAATTCACGTATTATATATAGAATATGTTTGCGTCCTTTTTTAGGCGGAATAAATTTCTCAATCCTGTCAGAGAAAAATATTACCCCAATCTTATCGTTATTCTGTATAGCGGAGAAAGCTATTGTAGCAGCAATCTCCGTCACCATATCCTTTTTCATCTGCTTTGAAGTACCAAAGTCAAGACTATTGGATACATCCACAAGCAACATAACTGTCAGTTCGCGTTCCTCCTCGAATACCTTTACGAATGGCTTGTCAAAGCGTGCTGTAACGTTCCAGTCTATATCGCGCACATCATCCCCGTACTGATACTCCCTCACTTCGGAGAAAGCCATACCTCTACCCTTAAAGGCAGAATGATACTGTCCTGCAAATATATTGCTAGACAGTCCACGGGTCTTGATTTCTATCTGTCGTACACGCTTTAATAATTCTGTAGTTTCCATTCTTCAAAAAAGGTTTCTAAATTAAGGCACTTCAACTTTATTAAGTATCTTACTTACGATTTCATCTGATGTAACATTAGTAGCTTCAGCCTCGTATGTAAGACCAATACGATGACGCAATACATCGTGAGCTACAGCGCGGACATCTTCTGGGATTACATATCCTCTTCGTTTGATAAATGCGTAGCTTCGGGCAGCCAGAGCCAGATTGATAGAAGCACGAGGAGAGCCACCGAAACCGATAAGACTCTTAAGTTCCTTCAAGTCATATTTTTCCGGATAACGTGTGGCAAACACGATATCAGCTATATACTGTTCTATCTTTTCATCCAGATAAACCTGTCTTACTACTTTTCTGGCTTCGATAATATCTTCTGCTTTCAACAGAGGTTTGATTTCCACCTTTTCGCCAGATATATTCTGACGGATAATCTTCTTTTCTTCTTCAAGTTTAGGATAATCAATAATAACCTTCAGCATGAAACGGTCCACCTGGGCTTCAGGCAACGGGTAAGTACCTTCCTGTTCGATAGGGTTCTGAGTTGCCATAACCAAGAAAGGTTCCGGCAAACGGAACGTTTCTTTACTCAATGTAACCTGACGTTCCTGCATAGCTTCAAGCAAAGCACTCTGTACTTTAGCAGGAGCACGGTTTATTTCATCGGCCAATACAAAATTGGCAAAAATTGGACCTTTTTTTGCGATGAACTGTTCATCCTTCTGACTATAAATCATAGTACCGATAACATCGGCAGGCAACAAGTCCGGAGTAAACTGAACACGACTATATTTTGAATCTATCAGTGATGCCATAGTTTTAATAGCCAACGTTTTAGCCAATCCAGGCACACCTTCCAGCAATATATGTCCGTCTGCCAACAAGCCAATCAGCAATGATTCAACCAAATGTTTCTGTCCCACAATTACCTGATCCATACCTGTCATCAGGTTAGTAACGAACGCACTCTGACGTTCAATCAATTCGTTTAATGCACGAATATCAATAGCTTCAGCCATAATTTCTTGTTTATTTTATTAATTTCATTTTCTATATTATATCCGCCAATTAAGGTCAATTCCTTTTTGGTGCACCCAAAATTACGTTTTTAAGTTAACAGACACAACTAATATTTATTAAAAAATCATACCAATGCATCTATTTAAGTCTTTTTTATCTTATTCCGATGAATTTAAAAACAAATAGTATATGTAAAACAAAGAAACAGCATCACGGAGGACACTATATCCTACAGATGCTGTATATTTTTAAACCAATCATTCTACCTGAGTAAGTACAGGTATACGTAATACCGTACCTATAGGGACATTATTAGGATCCTGTATAATACTTTTATTATGCATGACAATATAAGGCCATAATTTTCTATTCCTGTAATAACGATAAGCAACCTTCGAAAGAGTACTACCCGAAGTTATTTTATATTCCTCTATTGTACCACTTATCTTGTACGCCACTTCATCACTGAGATATTTTATTTCATTTTTATTTTCAGTGGCAACTTTAATAATAGAATCAACGGTTTTCTGTGTCACTACAACTGTATCCTGTATTTTTTCATCTAATACTGCTAACGAGTCCTTTTTTAAAGAATCGTCTGACAAAACATCAATATGTTCCCTATCAATAATTCCATTCTCGACACCTAGCGATGCAACAGATTCTGATTTATGAGAAAGAACTCCCCACATAATTCCACCGCCAATCACAATTCCGGCTAATAGTATCGCTGCAAGTAAATACCACTGATGAGAAGCCTTAGCATCACCCGGTTTATAATCACATTCTATCACATCCGGTCTATCATTTTCTTCAGCATCATTATGTTCAGACATTTCACTTGAAAGACTCACTCCATCTTGACCACCAGAAACCGATTCCTCTTGTATTTCTACGTTATCCGATACAGAACGTATTTCATCAGAAGCAGGTGTTATCTCTATCTCCAAATCATCAAAATTCACTGCATCCTTTAGCTCGACAGGTTCAAAATGCGAAAATGGTTTATTCACAGCATCTCTGACAGAAGCATCTGGAACAAACACAATTCGCCCATCATTCAAATCCGTATCAATAAGTTTAAAAGTTCCAAAACCATTTACCCTTACATACTTATCCCTTCTCAACCCATCTTCTATTAACACAATAAAGCTACAGACAAATGCTTCCGCATCTGTCTGTCCCATATTTTGTTTTGCTGCCAATCTGGCTATTAGCTCATCTATTGTCAGTTTATCATCCATTAGTCACTTTTTATCACCGAGCAAATTAATATTTTCTTTCAGCGATGCCGATGGTCCGAATCCTATAACAAGCTTAGGCGGGAACAGTGTACGTTTCCCCGTCGTATGATTAACTACTATTCTCTCAGATTTTTTTTTAACTTCAAAGGTACCGAATCCGCGCAAGGACACACTATTACCGTCCTGTAATCCTCCTACGATTACATCAGCCAACGATAAGACCAAACGATTAGTTTCTTTTTCGTCACGATTGGTTTTCTCCGACAATAATCTCAAAAATTCGTCACCATTCATTCATGAATCCTCCCATAAAGGTCGAAATCGTCAGCATCTTCTATTAATACATTATAAAAGTTTCCCTCCTTCAATTTTCTTCCATCATACTTAATAAGCACTTCCGGGTCCACTTCGGGAGAATCAAACTCTGTACGACCGATATAATAATCACCTTCTTTTCTGTCAATAATAACTTTCAATGTTTGCCCTATCTTTTTATGACTCAATTCGGCGGAAATTTCCTGCTGCAGTGCCATAAGCTCGTCCAGTCTTCTCTGCTTAACTTCCTGAGGAACATCATCCTCGTAATTCTCAGCCGAGTAAGTACCTTCTTCCTCAGAATAAGCAAAAGCTCCCATACGGTCAAACTTGGCGATCTTGACAAATTCCTTCAACTGCTCAAAATCATCTTCTGTCTCTCCCGGGAAACCAACCATTAAAGTAGTGCGCAAATGTACACCAGGAACTTCATTGCGGAAATCCTCAATCAACCTGTAAGTTTCTTCCTTAGTAACATGCCTTCTCATCCTTGTCAGCATATTATCACTTATGTGCTGAAGAGCGATGTCCATATATTTGCAGACATTGTCATTCTCCCTCATAACACGGAACAAGTCTCTTGGAAACTTAGCTGGGTAGGCATAATGCAAACGAATCCATTCCACGCCCGGAATCTTGGCCATGGCATCAATCAATTCCGGCAACATCTGTTTCTTATACAAATCCACGCCATAATAAGTAAGTTCCTGGGCAATAACCTGGAATTCTTTTACTCCCTCCGAAACAAGCAGTCTCACTTCATCCAGGATTTCCTCCATTGGTCTTGACACATGTCGTCCTGTAATAATAGGGATTGCACAATAAGAACATTTTCTGTCACATCCCTCAGATATTTTCAAATAAGCATAATGCTTAGGAGTTGTCAGATGCCTTTCAATTGCATACTCTGAATGATATATCTTTCCCAAATCATCCAAAAGTTCGTTCCAATTGAATTTACCGTAAAATTTGTCTACCTGAGGAATCTCAACCTTCAGTTCATTAAGATAACGTTCAGACAAGCACCCCATCACATAAAGCTTCTTTAATCTTCCTTCCTCCTTAGCCTGACAAAATTCCAGTATCATGTTGATGGACTCCTCTTTTGCATCACCAATAAATCCACAAGTGTTTATCACTGCAATCTCACCATGTGGCTTTTCCGCATCATGCGTCACCTTATATCCATTAGCTTCAAGCTGTCTCATCAGCTTTTCAGAATCCACCAGATTCTTGGAACAACCAAGAGTTATAATATCTATAGTATTTTTCTTCATTTATTTTCCTTCAGAACCAAACAACGAATCTACAAATTCACGACGACGGAACACCTGCAAATCTTCCATTCCTTCACCCAATCCAATATACTTCACAGGAATTTTAAACTGATCGGAGATGCCTATCACCACACCACCTTTTGCAGTACCATCCAGTTTAGTGATAGCCATAGCATTAACCTCAGTAGCCAACGTGAACTGTTTTGCCTGTTCGAAAGCATTCTGCCCTGTTGACCCGTCAAGCACCAACAGCACCTCATGAGGAGCATTTGGAACTACCTTCTTCATAACATTCTTTATTTTGGTCAACTCATTCATAAGTCCTACCTTATTATGCAGACGCCCTGCAGTATCTATAATCACAACATCAGCATTATTAGCAACTGCAGAGTTTAAAGTATCAAAAGCTACAGATGCAGGATCGGCTCCCATTTTTTGTTTTATAACCGGCACACCTACTCGTTCACCCCAAATATCAAGCTGCTCAACGGCCGCCGCACGGAATGTATCTGCTGCACCAAGATACACTGAATTTCCAGCTTTCTTAAACTGATACGCCAGTTTTCCAATGGTTGTAGTTTTTCCCACACCATTCACCCCTACAACCATAATCACATACGGTTTCTTACCTGCAGGCAGAGTAAAATCCTCGGTATCAACAGTATTGTTTTCTGTAAGCAGAGCTGCAATTTCTTCTCTAAGGATATTATTCAGTTCTTGAGTATTTACATACTTATCTCTCGCAACTCTTGCTTCTATACGCTTTATGATATTAAGCGTAGTCTCAACACCGACATCCGAAGTAACCAGCACCTCCTCAAGGTTATCAAGCACTTCATCGTCAACTTTAGACTTACCAGCTACGGCACGAGCTATTTTTCCGAATACACTTTCTTTAGTTTTAGACAATCCCTTGTCCAGAGTTTCTTTCTTTTCTTTAGAGAAAAAGCTAAAAATTCCCATACTTGTATATTTATCTATTTATGACACAAAGATATAACTAATTTCTTAGATATAAAAAAAGTTCCCACCGTTATTATTGGCGGGAACTTTCAAAATATCATTTAATAGCTGTTACGCTAAAATTATTTCTTAAAGAAGTCCTGAACTTTTTCGTTAGGAACCATTTGTTCGTCAAAAACGTAAGCACCAGTTTTAGGTGACTTAACCATTTTGATAACCTTAGTATAAGAACGTCCTTCTTTACCTGTCTGAAGGGTTGCGACTGTTT
>CALUPA010000079.1 GCA_944322395.1 uncultured Phocaeicola sp. | reverse complement strand
TTTCCTCTTCGGCTGTATGCTCCCTGTAACCAATGGAATCATACCTGTTGTTGGCTTCATTCAGCGGCTTGCTCAGGCTTCTTGTAACATCCAGCTGGGCTTCAATTTCCTGAGAATACCTTTCCATGTGCTGATAGCAAACACGTTCTATGGCTCTGTCACTTAATGGACGTTTCTCATAAGCCTGTATGCTCTTCTCTATTTCAGTTTTCAGACTGTTGAGTATCAAGGTGTACTGCTCTTTTTGTCTGTCAAGTACCAGTTCAAGTATGGCGGCTTCAAAGGATTTCATGTCATTATACTCCTGATAGAAATCCGATATGAATTTCTGCCTGTCAAAAGAGAATGCGTAATTATCTATATAGTCTCTGTATATTCTGTTGAGTTCTCCGTATTGGGGAATCATCGTCTGTATCTTTCCTGCCATATGATTTAATTTAATGCCCTCTGAACTTATGTAGTTCAGTACTTAATTCTTCGTTATTTTTAATGAACTCTAACAGAATTTCTTTAGTTATTACATATTGATTGTTTTTCTTATCCTTAGTTGCAAGTTTTTGTTCATCATCCTTATCTGTTATTTGGAAACTATGTATTATTCTATTTCTTTGAGTTACCAGTTGGTTAAATAAAGTCGCAATCTTAGAACCGGCTTTATTTGTTATCGTGTCTGAAATAGGCTTCGATAGATTTCCTGATGTTCTGTCTATTAAATCATACCAATTATAATTAGCTCCGCCATCCTCTCTTAGGATATTCTCTATGATAAATGCATTATTGGAATTAAAAACACATAATGCACTACCTAATAACTCCCTATATTCTTTGGATGGCAGGGATTGTCTTGTATAATCTTCGTACATAAGTAATATATTTAGAGTTGGTTAAACTTGTTCATCGCATTAGCTTTAATATCATCGGCTATGTCAATGTAGGGTTTCATGGCTTTATAATCACTGTGCCCTGTCCATTTCATTACAACCTGCGCAGGAATACCGAGAGCCAGCGCATTACAGATGAATGTCCTTCTTCCTGCATGTGTGCTGAGCAATGCATATTTCGGTGTAACTTCATCTATACGTTCATTTCCTTTGTAGTAGGTTTCACGTACAGGTTCATTAATTTCTGCCAGTTCTCCCAGTTCCTTCAAATAATCATTCATTTTCTGATTACTGATAACAGGCAATGCCATGTGGTTTTCAAAATGGATGTCCTTGTATTTCTCAAGTATGGCTTTACTGTACTTGTTCAGTTCAATACTCAGACTATCTGCCGTTTTAACGGTGGTAACTTCTATGTGGTCGGACTTGACATCACTTCTCTTTAGGTTACGAACATCTGAATAACGCAGACTGGTAAAGCAACAGAACAGGAAAACATCCCGGACACGTTCCAGATACTGTTTGTCTTTGGGTATCTGATAATCTTTCAGCTTGTTCAATTCGTCCCATGTCAGGAAGATTACCTTCTTGGGTGTGGTTTTCAATTTCGGTTTGAACGTATCGTATGCTATATTCTGGTTATATCCCTTTTTGAAACTCCACCGTAAAAACCATTTGAGAAATCCCATTTGCTTGCCGATGGTACTGTTTCTCATATCCTTTTTGTCTCGCAGGAAATTGACATACTCGTTCAAACCGAACTCATCGAAATACTCAAAGGTTACGTCTTCCTTGAACTCTTTAAGGTGATTTTTTACGGCTGCAAACTTTTCGTATGTGGATTCAGTCCAGTTGTTCTGATTGCCGCATTCTTTTACAAATTCATCGAACACCTCCCAAAAACTTATCCGTGCTTCTTCCTGCTGTTCTTCGTTGGCATTCTTCATCCGCAGGTTGAACGCATTCTTTAGTTGTTGGGTGGTTGGCATGGTTTCCTGCACCTCAAACTCCTTGAACACATTTTGAATTTCGGCATAGTATTTCAGCAGATCCGCATTTATTTCGGATGCACTTTGCTTTAATTTGTTGGTACACCCGTTCTTTACTCGCTGCTTGTCGGAATCCCATTTGGCTACATTGAAATTCTACACCCAAATATACACCCAATATTTGGAATAGCAAAAGATATTCAGAAAGATTTAGATTTACTATGCACTCCAAATAGTATATGATTATCAGTAATTTGCAATTTTATGATATTTTTTGAATATGTAGGTTCGAGAGCCTGAGACTCTTGAACCTGTACCCGACGGAGAAGTGGGCGAACTGGTACTCACCACCATAAACCGTGAAGCAATGCCACTACTGAGATACAGGACAAGAGACCTTACAAGATTTCTACCGGGAGAATGCAAATGTGGACGTCACCACAGGCGTCTGGACCGCATGAAAGGAAGAAGCGACGACATGATCATACTGAAGGGAGTAAACATCTTCCCTATCCAGATAGAAACCATACTGATGCAATTCAAGGAACTTGGTTCGGACTATTTGATTACTCTGACAAACCTCGACGCGAACGACGAGATGACGGTAGAAGTGGAATTGAACGAATTTACAGACGATTTCGGCTCACTGCAGAAACTTACAAAGGAAATTACACGCCAGTTGAAGGACGAAATTCTTATTACACCAATAGTGAAACTTGTCCCTAAAGGCAGCTTGCCAAAACAGGAAGGAAAAGCAGTGAGAGTTAAGGATTTACGCAAAACATTAATTTAAAGACATATACATCATGACAGTACATCAATTATCTGTTTTTGTAGAAAATAAATCGGGAACCCTACTCAAAGTTCTCGAACTGCTGAAAGAGGCTGAAATTCAGTTAATAGCCTCAACTATCTCCGATACAGTGGAATACGGTATTTACAGAATAATATGCTCGGATCCTGAAAGGGCTTTCCAGACACTGAGCAAGGCTGGAATATCAGCAAATGTTTCTGAAGTATTTGCAATAACACTCGACAATTATCCCGGTAGAGCCGCAGATGCCATAAAGAGCTTTACTGATGCAGGAATAGGCATATCATACCTGTATTCGTTCCTACTAGCAGGAAAGGGTATCCTTGTATTCCGCACAGATGATGCTGAAAAAACCAGAGATATAATAACAAAAAACAAAATGAGCTATCTGGAAGATAAAGACTTGAACAATATGGCATAAACTGATGCCATATTACTTACTTGAAAGTAATCATTTTATTGCTAATAAAGTTTACAGCACCATAAACAAAAAGTCCTAGGAACTGAGCCATATACTCATTGAAATGAAGAAGTTCCACCAATATAAGAAGGAATACAAACTGGGCGCTGTAGGCCATAACAAAAGCTATAAGGAAGAACAGTATCTGACGCTGGATGCTGTTCTTTTTTGTTTCCTTGTCAAGAGGAAATATCCAGTACTTGCACCATAAGAAATTGTTTATCTGTGCAGCTGTATATGCAGAGATATTTGCAATCATATAATCAAGTCTGCAAATATGCATAAGTACCCAAACTACTAATGCTGCAATCACTGCATTAAGAGTACCGACTATGACAAATCTTATGATACGTACTGTTTCTTTCATCAACTAAAATCAAAAATATGGCACGGAAACAGGGATAGCCGAAACACTCCTATATCCGTGCCTTATTATTTATAACTAAATTTTTATCAGTTCTTTTCCTTTATATCAACTATAAGGTTAAGTTCGTCAAGCTGCTTCTGATCGATAAATCCAGGAGCATCAAGCATAACATCTCTACCAGAGTTGTTCTTAGGGAATGCAATACAGTCGCGGATAGAATCCAAACCGGCGAAGAGTGATACCCAACGGTCAAGACCGTAAGCAAGACCACCGTGAGGAGGTGCACCGAACTTGAATGCATTCATCAGGAAGCCAAACTGTTCCTGTGCCTTTTCTGGTGTGAAACCAAGTATTTCGAACATCTTGGCCTGAAGCTGAGAATCGTGGATACGGATAGAACCACCTCCTACTTCAACACCGTTGATAACCATATCGTAAGCATCTGCACGAACTGCAGCAGGATCTGTGTCAAGAAGTGCGATATCTTCATCCTTAGGATGAGTGAATGGGTGGTGCATAGCCATCAAACGACCTTCTTCTTCGCTCCACTCGAACATTGGGAAGTCAACAACCCAAAGACAAGCAAACTTATTCTTGTCGCGTAATCCCAACTGGTTACCCATTTCAAGACGGAGTTCGCAAAGCTGCTTGCGAGTTTTCATAACATCATCACCACTCAGGATAAGAATCAAGTCACCCGTTTTAGCACCAAATGCTTCTTTCATCTTCTGCAGTACTTCCTGTGAATAGAACTTGTCAACACTTGACTTCACATTGCCGTCAGCCTCAACACGTGCATAAACCAATCCCTTAGCACCAATCTGAGGACGTTTTACAAAGTCAGTAAGCTGATCAAGCTGCTTACGTGTATATGTAGCAGCACCTTCGGCACAAATACCACCGATATATGCAGCATTGTCAAATACAGAGAAACCATATCCCTTCAATAAATCCATCAGTTCGACAAACTTCATTCCGAAACGCAAATCTGGTTTATCGCTACCATAATACTTCATTGCGTCTGCCCATGGCATACGGATGAATGGCTCAGTAAGCTCAACACCGCGTAATTCCTTGAACAGGTGCTTAGCCATACCTTCGAATGTATTGATGATATCTTCCTGCTCTACGAAACTCATTTCGCAGTCAATCTGAGTGAACTCAGGCTGACGATCGGCACGAAGGTCTTCGTCGCGGAAACATTTCACAATCTGGAAATAACGGTCGAAACCAGAAACCATAAGCAACTGCTTAAGTGTCTGTGGAGACTGTGGAAGTGCATAGAACTGTCCCGGATTCATACGTGACGGAACAACAAAGTCGCGGGCACCCTCAGGAGTAGAACCGATAAGCATAGGAGTTTCCACTTCCAGGAATCCCTTGCTGTCAAGATAGCGGCGTACTTCCATTGTCATGCGGTGACGCAATTCCAAGTTCTTGCGCACTGCAGTACGACGAAGGTCAAGGTAGCGGTACTTCATACGAAGATCGTCACCGCCATCAGTATTGTCTTCAATTGTGAAAGGAGGAGTCTGAGCAGAATTCAGAATGTTAAGCTCAGAAACGATGATTTCGATATCACCGGTAGGAATATTATTGTTTTTGCTTGAACGTTCGTTCACGGTACCTTTTACCTGAATAACGAACTCACGTCCCAGATGATTAGCTTTTTCACAGAGATCGGCATTAACATCGGTATTGAAAACCAACTGTGTGATACCATAACGGTCGCGGAGGTCAACGAATGTCATTCCTCCCATTTTGCGTGTACGCTGCACCCATCCGGAAAGCGTTACATTTTTGCCTGCATCGGCAAGTCTCAACTCGCCACAAGTATGACTTCTAAACATATTATGAATATTTTAATCTTTTGAACGACAAAGTTAGTACATGTTTTTGATTTATGCAATTATATTCAGTTTTGAGTTTCTTCAAGCTTAGCCTTAAGACGCTCAAGCAGATAAATAGGTCCCTGCATTTTAGGATTATCGCAATTTATATCAGCTTGCACAAATAGTTTGGCAAGAGTATCCTTAAGATTGGGAATATATGTTGCTTTATCCAATTGAATTGAATCAGGCAATTCTTTACCATTGAACCATTCCTCCAATTCCTTCAGTTCATCACGTGTATAAATTTTAGAAACAATCTTTGCCATATATATTATATTTTTTATTAGAACGGATATCCGACAGCAAAATGGAAAGCAAAATCTCGAGACAAATCAGGATTTATAACAGGAAATCTGTAAATTCCTTTTCCCATAGGATTTATGGCTTTCATACCACCGTCAAATCTTAAAATAAGAAAATCAAGGTCAAAACGTATTCCTAATCCATAAGAAACAGCAATTTCCTTATAGAAACGGTTAAAAGCGAACTGTCCTGTGGAGTCAGAATACCTGCTTTTCAGAGTCCACACATTACCAGCATCAATAAATGCTGCTGCATTCAACTTCCAGAACAAGTGTGTACGATACTCTACATTCATATCAAGTTTTATGTCTCCAGTGTGATTTACATAATCCAAAGAACCTGATTTTCCACTATATCTACCAGGTCCCAAAGAACGTACACTCCATCCCCTTACACTGTTTGCACCTCCTGAGAAATAAAGTTTTTCGAATGGCAAACTCTTTGAATTTCCATATGGTATGGCAACACCTGTTCCAATATGGAAGACCAATGAGTTTCTGTCATCTATCATTACATTTTTTGCAAAATCTAAATCAGCCTTTACATATTGGGCAAAACTGATATTTCCCATCCTGAAAGATTCTCCGTCGGATGGTTTCTTATGTATTAATTTTGAAAAACCGTAAATCAGATTTCCAGACTCTTCTATATTGAAACGAATGGAATAGGAACTCTTCTTTGCAGTCTGCTGCGTAGACACTCCTGCACTGTTATAAGTATATGTGTAACCAAGTCTGACAATAAACAAATCCTCATAACTATATCTCAACAACGGATTTATCTCATCCATATAATCAAGATACTCAATAAATGTCTTCGATCTGTATGGCATATAGATGTAGTTTATATCAAGTACATCAAGCCTGTGACTGGCCCTTTTTCTACTATTCCACCTATAACTCCATGCAGCAGAAGCCAATGTTCTTTCAAACTCAGGTCTGATCTGCCAATTGTATTTTGCACTGACCTGCGATCTTGCATTGACACTTTTCTTGAAATCAGATTTGAGAAAAGGGAACATAAACTCCGGAAACTCCAGACCGGTCTCGATTCCATACTCGGTATAGTTATTATTGGCATATCCTTCAAGTCCTGTAACAGCCTCATAAGCTCCCCTTAACTTAATATTGAAGGTTTCCGATCCTTTAAAAAGATTTCTATGTGTATAGGTAACAGAAGCTGCCGCTCCCAAATCACCGGCAGAGTTTGTACCTTCAACCTGGAAAGAAAGCGTCTTGTTCTTATTTTTTGATAACGATACGTAAGCATCCAAATACGATGTATCATTCTCAAGATGTTCTACAAACCTGATATTAGAATATTTCAATATACCCAAGCGTGATAAAGATGTATATGTAGCCATTACGTCACGATTGGAATACAACTTTCCGGGGATAAGTCTGTTATGAGAAGCAATTACCCCAGGACGAAGAAACAACTTATCATCGTATAGTATACTTATACCGTCATATTTCACAGTATCAGACATACTGTTTGACTGAACACCCGGAACATTGTCAATATCCATTAGATAATTCACATTCCTTATCTTATATTGACGATGTAATGTACCTTCATCACCGGCTCGTTCCGTATTCAAATCAATATTCATCAGCAAATCAATCTGAAAAGTGCCATTCACCGTATCGGCCTGAAAGGTTATATAATCTTTATTGAACCTATAAAAACCTCTATTGAGAAGATATTGGGTAATTCTGTTTCTCTCTTCTTCCAAAACATTAACATTGAAACGCATACCTTCCCTAAGACCACTACTCACGGAATCATTCATCAGTAATCCTCTGATAACATAATCCTGAATATTATAACTTATCTTAGATATACTATATGGTTTACCGGATGATATTTTGTAATATGCATCCAGTTTTTTGTTCTTGACTTTTTCCTCAAGAGCAACCTGTGCACCAAGATAACCTTTGTTTTGAACCGCACTAAGAATTTGTTTACGAGTCTCTTCCGCCATCTTGGAATCATAAATTCTAGGCGCATCCCCCACCTTGCGAAGGATTTTATTAATCCACTTAGTAGAATCTTTCCCTGACGAGCAATATATATACATTGGTAATTTTACAAGACTGAACCATTTTGCATTTGGTCGTTGGCGTACATACGAATACATCTCGGATGACTTTAACTCTTTATTGTCACTACTGATATGTACTTCATCAAGCAGATATTCTCCTTCTGGTATAAATTTACTTACGGAACATCCACTGAACACAAATACTACAGTTATAATATATATATATATGCGAAGCAAATTAGCCATCAGGACAAGTAATTTTTATTTGCAAATGTACACAAAATTCCACTAACTACATATATGAAAATGTAAAATCTCCAATTATAAACAGCAAGATAACTGATAATTGAAAATATCTTCTTAGATTTGCCAATAAAATAGTTCAAATCCACTATATGATAAGTAAGAATAAAATAAAATTTATACGTTCACTTGAACAGAAAAAATTCAGGAAAGAAAATGGAGTATTCCTGGCAGAAGGGAACAAATTGGTCTCTGATCTTTCGAATTTCTTTAAGTGCAGAATACTGGTAGCCACGCAACAATGGATGGATACTAACAAAGATATTATCGCTGATGAAAAAATATATGTAGAAAAAGATGAACTTTCACGCGCCAGTCTACTA
The DNA here is from genome assembly GCA_944322395.1 of uncultured Phocaeicola sp. Lineage (GTDB taxonomy): Bacteria > Bacteroidota > Bacteroidia > Bacteroidales > Bacteroidaceae > Phocaeicola. Next base: position 6,637 of record CALUPA010000079.1, on the reverse strand, counting down.
AAAACACCACAGGACGTGTTGGCCGTATTCGAGATTCCATCATATACTTTATCAATGGATTGTCCCAAAAACGAATTATGTCTGGCCCTTGATGATGTGCAGGATCCTGGCAATCTTGGAACAATTATCAGAATAGCCGACTGGTTTGGTATTAAAAACATATATTGCTCACACGGAACTGCAGATGCGTTCAGCCCCAAAACCGTTCAAGCTACTATGGGAGCTCTTGCAAGAGTAAAACTTCACTACTGCAATATCAAGGAACTTATTTCAAGCCTTAATGATGTACCTGTTTTCGGAACTTTCCTTGATGGTGACAATATATATAACAATACACTGTCATCAAATGGATTGATAGTTATGGGAAACGAAGGGAACGGTATTAGCAAAGAAGTTTCAGAACTCATTAACCGAAGAATTCTCATTCCAAATTATCCTCAAGGAAATGAAACCACAGACTCTCTTAATGTTGCGGTTGCGACAGCAATCGTTTGTTCAGAATTCAGAAGACGACAACTTTAAATCAAAGGCAAAACCCTGCTATCTCGAGCAAAGGAACCCTCTAATACATTAAATGAAGTTATATAATACGCTTTAAGAACAAGGGGTGTTTTATCATAAACAGAAGATAAAACACTCCTTATATTTTTCTTCTCATCAACACACAATACAGTAGCTTCAGAAGAAACATTCAATTCATTTTCTAAAGAAATTTCAGGTGCATCACATGACAAAACAATCAGGCCATTAAGCCATTCTGTAAAACTGATTTCTTCGGTAAAAGGATAGTATCTGATAACACTAGCTGTTATATCGTCAATCTCTACGACATGATTTCTTAACCACAAATCAAGATGTGGAATATATAATCTGTGAGAAGCAAATCTTTTCATGTTACTCTGCTGTACCCTGTTTCACTGCATTAATATTTGTTGTACGTATTTTTCTATCAGATATTTTTACCTCTTCCCTTTTCATTACTCCGTTATTATCATTTTTTATATCTTCCTGTTTATTTTTACTACTGTTTGCAACCTGTACAGTAGAAGAAGATTTAAAACTGTTTTCCCTATAACGGACAAACTTTATATTGTTCAATAACAAAGAGACATCAGCACTATCAGGATTACTGAAATAAACAAATCCATTTATACTTTTATACTCATAGGCCGAATCAGGCTGCAATACCAATTGTTCTTTGCCGGAACGGTCAATAACTTTGGATATGCCCAATATGCTATCATTCTTGAATGTTATATTAATAGCAACTACAGCTTTTGCCTTATTTCTCTGGTATGACAAAAAGTTATATTCAGCTTCAAATACCAAAAGATCTTTTGCATGGAATGTTGTATCCGCCTTAAGATCAAAATTAAGCCTGTTTGTCAAAGGAGAATTCGTTAGCCAATAAACATTTCTATCCGACCATACATCTACAGAATCGCCAGAAAGAGACACCATAATCTGCCCACTACGCTTATTCAGTTCTGACCTCATTTGTTCTTCAGCCAGTTCATACCGTTTCTGCAGATTCTTATATATATCAGTCAACACCTTACTGTTTCGCGTGTACCAAACCATAGAAGAATCAAATTCTGCTTCAGTGACACCATGCTTGTCAAAAACATAATTCTTATATGATTCACGTTTGTATCTGTCGGAATAATTCAAGTCATTTCCCATAGTAAGAGCCAGATGATAATCATACAGAAGTTCTTCCATCTCGGATGGTTGTATAATATCATCTGGTATTTGCTTTCCGCAAGCAACTCCCATAAAAACTGTTCCCAAAAGCAACAAACGTAAATATTTGTTCATAAGATTAAGTATTATTTCTTTTCGATATGTGACAATGAATTCAGGTATCCGCTATAGAAAATAAGCAAAGCTATGATTCCACAACTTATGGCTGCGTCTGCAAAATTGAATATAGGACTAAAGAATATGAAATGTTCTCCTCCAACAAATGGCATCCATTCAGGCCAATATGTATCAATTATTGGAAAATAAAACATATCCACTACTTTACCATGAAGCCAATCCGCATATCCGGTACCGATTGGGACAAAATTAGCAATCTGTGTTCTTGTACTTTCACTGAAAATTTCTCCATAGAACACACAGTCTATGATATTTCCTATTGCACCAGCCAAAACTAACGAAAGACACACTATATATCCATTTTTCACTTTTTTAGGCTGTTTCACCAACTTATATATGTACCATGTAATCAGTATGACGGCCACAATACGGAATATGGTAAGAAACAACTTGGCAAAAATCTCCAGTCCGAATGCCATACCATTATTTTCCGTAAAATATATATAGAACCAGTCTGTTATCTTATAATTCTGATGCAAAGCCATAGTCGTCTTAACCCAAATTTTGATAATTTGGTCTATTATCAACACTACAGCCACAATAACAGCCGCCATTTTACCTTGAGAAAAGATCTTATTCATATAAAAAGATGTATTATCAAAAAAAACTCAATACACTACTAAATAGAAAATCATCCTAAAAAATTGAGAATCGAAAAAGATTCGATTCTCAATTAAATAAGACAATAAAAACTACTTCTTTCCTTGTTGTTTAGCTTCAATGCTTAATGTAGCATGTGGTACTGCACGAAGACGTTCTTTTGGAATAAGCTTACCAGTTTCCCGGCAAACACCATACGTCTTATTTTCTATACGCACCAAAGCCGCTTGCAGATTCTGAATGAACTTAAGCTGACGTGATGCCAGACGGGTTGTCTCTTCCTTCGACAATGTGCTGGCACCTTCTTCCAGCACCTTGTATGTAGGTGATGTATCGTCTGTATCATTACCGTCAGTATTCATAATACTGCTCTTAAGTTTCTCATAGTCGCGTTCTGCGAGCTGAAGCTTTTCCATGATAATGGCACGGAACTCCTCGAGTTCAGCGTCCGAGTACCTTGTTTTCTCAGCCATAGTGTTTAAGTTTTAAAATTAATAATAGTATCTGCCAGGTGTTACAACATCCGGCAGATGGGAACATTTATCACTGTTTGGTAACATTCACAAACAAAGAGAAGTCATCAAAGTTGAGTTCTGTACCTTCAGCAACTTCATCTACAAGTTCAAGTGAGTTAGCCAAAACTTGGTTACAAATATAATTATTATATTCATTTACAGCATCATCTGTATTGGAATTTCTTGATAAAGTAATATTTATTTTATCAGTTATTTCGAATCCGCTACTCTTTCTGATGTTCTGAATACGATTTACAAGTTCGCGTGCTATACCTTCACGTCTGAGCTCTTCAGTAATTGTCACTTCAAGAGCTACAGTCAGTCTACCTTCGTTGGCAACCAACCATCCAGGGATATCTTCACTGAAGATTTCCACATCAGCAATTTCAATTACAGCATTACCACCATCAAGAGCGAATGTATATGAACCGTTCTTTTCAAGTTCAGCAATTGCTTCCTGCGACATTTCTGCAACAGCAGCAGCAACAGCCTTCATCTGTTTTCCGAACTTAGGACCAAGTTTCTTGAAATCACACTTAACCTTCTTGACCAATACGCCTGAAGCACCCTCTACAAATTTGATTTCCTTAACGTTGACTTCACTAAGAATCAAATCCTTCACAGCTTCTATGTGACGTTTCTGTTCTTCATCAACTACAGGAACCATGATACACTGCAGTGGCTGACGTACCTTGATATTAACCTTACGACGAAGCGCAAGTACCATTGATGTAACGTCCTGTGCCATCTGCATACGTGCTTCAAGTTCCTTGTTCACAAGACTTTCGTCAGCAACAGGGAATTTAGCAAGGTGTACAGAAACTACACTGTCACGTCCTGTTACATTTATAAGGTCCATATACAGACGGTCTGCATAGAACGGAGCAATAGGAGCCATCAGTTTTGCAACTGTCTCAAGACATACATACAGAGTCTGATAAGCAGAAAGCTTGTCTGTAGACATTGAGCTTCCCCAGAAACGCTTACGGTTCAGACGTACGTACCAGTTACTCAAGTTGTCGTTCACAAAGTCTGTAATCAGACGACCTGCCTTAGTCGGCTCATAATCATTATAGCAAGCATCAACATCCTTAATCAATGAGTTGAGCAATGACAATATCCATCTGTCGATTTCAGGACGTTCTTCCATTGGAACATCTTTCTCTGCATAGCAGAAACCGTCGACATTTGCATAAAGTGCAAAGAATGAATATGTATTATAAAGTGTTCCGAAGAATTTACGTCTTACTTCGTCTACACCTTCAGTATCAAACTTCAGGTTATCCCATGGAGAAGCATTGGTAATCATATACCAGCGTAATGGGTCGGAACCGAACTTCTCGATTGTAGCGAATGGATCGACTGCATTACCAAGACGCTTAGACATCTTGTTTCCGTTCTTGTCAAGCACAAGACCGTTAGAGATAACATTCTTATAAGCTACACTGTCGAACACCATAGTAGCAATTGCATGAAGAGTAAAGAACCATCCACGAGTCTGGTCAACACCTTCAGCAATAAAATCAGCCGGATAGTAAGAACGGTTGTCTACTATTTCCTTGTTTTCGAACGGATAGTGAAGCTGTGCGTATGGCATAGCACCAGAGTCAAACCAAACGTCGATAAGGTCCGTTTCACGTTTCATCGGCTTGCCGCTTTCAGAAACAAGAATGATATCATCTACGTAAGGACGGTGCAAATCAATTTTTTCGTAATTTTCCTTACTGTACTGTCCAGGAACGAAACCGAGTTTCTTGTATGGATTCTCAGTCATGAAACCTGCAGCTACAGATTTTTCTATTTCATTATAAAGTTCTTCTACAGAACCGATGCACAACTCTTCGCCTTCGTCGTTACGCCAGATTGGAAGCGGAGTACCCCAATAACGAGAACGGCTCAAGTTCCAGTCATTCAAGTTTTCAAGCCACTTGCCGAAACGTCCTGTACCTGTTGATTCCGGTTTCCAGTTGATAGTCTTGTTCAGTTCTATCATACGGTCCTTAACAGCAGTAGAACGGATAAACCAGCTGTCCAACGGATAGTAAAGCACTGGTTTGTCTGTACGCCAGCAGTGAGGATAGTTGTGTACATGCTTTTCAATCTTGAACGCCTGATTATTCTGTTTCATCATCATGCAGATATAGATATCAAGCGATTCTGCTGTCTGGGCAGCTTTTTCGTCATACTTGCCGTCAACCGTAAACTGAGGGTCGTATGCATTTTTAACCCAGCGTCCCTGATATTCTTTGTAAGCATCCACGTTTACACATTCCTTCACGAAAGCCTCATCAAGTTCTTCCAACAGATAGAACTTACCTGTCAGGTCAACCATAGGACGAGTCTCGCCTTTCTTGTTAATCATAAATAATGAAGGAATTCCTGCAGCACGTGCCACATTCGCGTCATCAGCACCGAATGTAGGAGCGATATGTACAATACCTGTACCGTCTTCTGTAGTAACATAATCACCAGGAATTACACGGAATGCCTTTGCAGAAGCCTCAACCCATCCGTCTGTAGTAGCCTCAACAGGCTTAACCCATGGGATAAGTTGTTCATATTCCATACCAACGAGGTCAGTACCCTTGTACTCGCCTACGACCTTGAATGGGATAAGTTTGTCTCCCGGCTTATAATCTTCAAGAGCTATTTCTTCTGCTTTCTTGTTGAAATGAGTATAAAGAAGAGCCTTAGCCAAAACTACAGTCATCTTCTCTCCTGTATAACCGTTATAAGTCTGTACAGCTACGTAATCAATCTTTGGACCAACGCAAAGAGCTGTATTTGAAGGCAAAGTCCATGGAGTAGTAGTCCATGCTATAAAATAAGGAGTACCCCACTGTGCCATTTCCGGTTTTGGGTTCTTCATCTTGAACTGTCCTACAACAGTTGTATCTTTCACATCACGATAGCAACCAGGCTGGTTAAGTTCGTGTGAACTAAGTCCTGTACCTGCAGCAGGAGAATATGGCTGGATAGTATATCCCTTATACAGCAAACCTTTTCCATAAAGCTGTTTCAGGAGCCACCACAAAGTTTCAATGTATCGGTTATCGTATGTGATATAAGGATTTTCAAGGTCTACCCAATAACCCATCTTGTGAGTCAGGTCAGTCCACTCCTTAGTAAATTTCATGACATCTGTACGGCAGTGGTGATTATATTCTGCCACCGAAATAGTTTTACCGATATCCTCTTTAGTGATTCCAAGAGCCTTTTCCACACCAAGCTCCACAGGAAGTCCGTGAGTATCCCATCCTGCCTTACGCTTTACCTGAAAACCTTTCATGGTTTTGAAGCGGCAGAATGTATCCTTGATAGTACGAGCCATAACGTGATGAATACCAGGCATACCGTTAGCCGAAGGAGGACCTTCATAGAATACATACGAAGGATAGCCTTCACGTTCTGTCATACTCTTTGAGAATACATCATTCTCATCCCATTTCTTCAGCACTTCTTTATTCACCTCAGACAGGTTAAGCTGAGAATATTCAGTAAATTTACTACTCATAGTTTATGTTGTTTTATCTAATTATCTTATATCTTGGCATATAGCCTTCCTAAATTTAGGCTGCAAATTTATAAGAAAAAATAGAGAATAAAAAGAAAAGGTTTTCAAAAGCTTTGCAAAAAGAATA
>CALUPA010000078.1 GCA_944322395.1 uncultured Phocaeicola sp. | reverse complement strand
TGGACAGTTGCAGAAACCTTGCTATCCAGAATAACAAGGAACTGCGTATAGCACAGGAGAAAATAAATGCCGCCCATTATAACAAAAAGGCTGCATTTACGAACTATCTGCCCAAGTTCGACATTATGGCAACCTACATGCGTACGCAAAAGGAGATTTCATTACTCAGTGACGAACAAAAAAATTCAATCAGTAACATCGGTACTGCAACCGGAGCGCAATTGCAACAACAATTTCAGCAGATAGCCGCATCTAATCCTATTCTGGCATCATTACTGGAACCGCTTCAAGGGATGATACCGGGACTGACAGCCGGTCTTAACGGAGTTGGACAAGGATTTGTTGACGCTTTCCGTACGGACACAAGAAACATGTTTGCCGGTGCTGCTACTCTAACCCAACCATTGTTCATGGGTGGAAAAATCATAGCTTACAACAAGATTACAAAATATGCCGAACAGCTTGCTCAGATGCAACATGCCACAGGAATGGAAGATTTAATCCTGAATACTGATAAGGCTTATTGGCAAGTAGTATCTCTGGTAAACAAGAAAAAACTTGCTGAAAGTTATCTCAAACTGTTGGAAACTCTTGATTCGGATATAGACAAAATGGTGGCTGAAGGTGTCGCCACAAAAGCAGACGGCCTTAGTGTCAAAGTAAAGAAAAATGAAGCAGAAGTAACACTTCTGAAAGTGGAAAATGGATTAAGCCTTTCAAAAATGGTTTTATGCCAGATATGCGGTCTACCACTTGACACTGATATATCACTGGCTGACGAGAATATGGAAAACCTTACATTGCCTAATTTATATACAGAAAGTAATGTAAACACAGCATTGGCCAACAGGCATGAACTTAAAAGTCTTGAACTGGCATCGCAGATATACAGACAGAAAGTAAATGTAGTACGTTCTGAATTTCTTCCTTCACTCGCACTTACAGCAAACTATGCAGTAACAAATCCATCGCTTGTCAATGGATTTGAAAACAAGTTCAGAGGTTTCTGGGCTGCCGGAGTAGTACTCAAGATTCCTGTATTCCACTGGGGAGAGGGTATCTACAAGGTAAGAGCAGCCAAAGCAGAGGCCAACATCGCAAGATACCAGCTTGAAGATATAAAGGAAAAAGTAGAACTGCAGGTAACACAAAGTTCGTATAAAGTGAATGAAGCAACCAAACAACTTCATATGGCAGAACAAAACATGGATAAGGCAGAAGAGAATCTTCGTTTTGCCACCCTTGGCTTTAAGGAAGGCGTAATACCTACAAGCAACGTTCTTGAAGCGCAAACAGCCTGGCTCTCTGCACAATCAGGCAAAATAGATGCTCAGATAGATATGAAAATGAGCGAACTGTATTTACAAAAATCAATGGGAACATTAAAATAATAAAAAGATATGGCTGATAAATCACAACACAGCAACGTTTTGCTGGCATTTTTTACATTGGTGGCTGCTATTGTCATCGTTAGCGTTATTGGATTCTTCACTCTTGGTAAAGGTCCCGAAATAATCCAGGGACAAGCCGAAGCTACTGAATACAGAGTTTCAAGTAAAGTACCCGGACGTATTTTGAAATATTTCGTAACAGAGGGTGATCAGGTAAAAGCCGGCGATACGCTTGCCATACTTGAAGCACCGGACGTTATGGCAAAATTGATGCAGGCACAGGCTGCAGAACAGGCTGCACTTGCCATGAACCAGAAAGCAAACAAAGGAACTCGCGCAGAACAGCTCCAGGCTGCATTCGAAATGTGGCAAAAGGCTAAAGCTGGCTTGGAAATTGCCGAAAAATCTTATAATAGAGTAAATAATCTGTTTGAGCAGGGAGTGGTTTCAGAACAGAAAAGAGATGAAGCCAAAGCTCAGTACGAAGCTATGAAAGCAACAGAGAAGGCTGCAAATGCACAATATACAATGGCAAAAAACGGTGCTCAGGCTGAAGATAAAGCTATGGCAGCCGCACAAGTGGAACGCGCAAAAGGTGCAGTGGCTGAAGTTTCGTCATACATCAATGAAACTTATCTGGTTGCATCTGCAGACGGCGAAGTGACAGAAATTTTCCCGAAAGTGGGCGAACTGGTAGGTACAGGAGCTCCTATAATGAATATAACACAACTGGACGACATGTGGGTTACATTCAACGTAAGAGAAGACTTGCTTAAAGACTTCACTGTAGGTGGAGAAATAAAGGCTTACATCCCTGCTCTTGAAAAGGATGCTGTTCTTAAGGTTTACTACATGAAAGACCTTGGAAGCTATGCGGCATGGAAAGCTACAAAAACTACAGGACAGTTCGACCTAAAGACTTTTGAGGTAAGAGCAAAAGCAATAGATACTGTTGAGAACTTGCGTCCGGGAATGTCTGCCATAATTGAAAAATAAATAAAATATGTCGAATACCGCCTATAAATTGATAAAGATAATGAGGCGTGAGGTGCTTCGTATAGCTACAAAACCTATGTATCTGTTTTGTATGATTATCGCACCTCTACTCTGTTATGTGTTTTTCGCTACTCTGATGAGTAACGGACTACCGACAGACTTGCCTGCCGGGGTGGTGGACCTCGACAATACATCTACCACAAGAAATATAATCAGAAATCTGGACGCATTCCAGCAAACAAAGATAGTTGCACAATACAGTAGTGTGGCAGAAGCACGTAAAGCCGTACAGAAAGGCGAAATATATGCTTTCTACTACATTCCTGAAGGTACTACAGAAGAAACACTAGCCAGCAGACAACCTAAAGTTTCATTTTATGCAAACTACTCATATCTTATTGCAGGCTCACTGATATATAGGGATATGAGAACAATGTCTGAGCTTGCCGGTGGAGCTGTGGGAAGAGCAACTCTTTATGCCAAAGGTGCTACTGAAGATCAGGCAATGGCTTTTCTGCAACCTATCGTAATAGATTCGCACGCCATAAACAATCCTTGGCTGAACTACTCAGTATATCTGTGCAACACTCTTTTCCCGGGTGTACTTATGCTGCTGATATTCATGACCACAGCATACACATTAGGTACAGAAATAAAGGAAAATACAGGAAAAGAACTGATGGCACTGGCAGACAACTCTATTGTTACGGCTCTGATAGGAAAGATTCTTCCTCAGACTCTGGTGTTCTTTATTATGGCAACATTCCATAATATTTATCTGTACGGATTTCTGCATTTCCCATGTCATGGAGGTATATTTTCTATGATAATGGCAGGATTACTGCTGGTATTGGCATCGCAGGCTGTAGGTATTTTCTTTTACGGACTGTTCGGTTCCATGCGTCTTGCCTTGAGTGCTGCATCACTATGGGGAGTATTATCATTCTCAATATCAGGATTTACATTTCCCGTAATGGCTATGCACCCTACCCTACAGGCCCTGAGCAACCTGTTTCCGTTGAGACATTACTTCTTGCTATACGTAAATCAGGCACTTAACGGATATCCTATAATATATGCCTGGCATTCGGTAGTTGCACTAATGCTGTTCCTGCTATTACCTTTCTTTGTACTGAAGAAACTAAGGCAGATAATGGAGACATATGTATATCTCCCTTAATACCATATTGAATTATGAAACATCAACCGTTTAGAAATATTGTCCGTCAGGGATTATCAAGTCTGTTCCATATTTGTGCCCGAGAATTGAAAAATGTATTCAAGGATCAGGGGGTACTTATATTCTTCATTCTTGTACCTCTGGCGTATCCACTGGTATATGCATTTATTTACACGGAAGAGGTGGTCAGAGACGTACCAGCTGCTGTAGTAGACAATAGCCGTTCGTCTATGAGCAGAGAGTTTATACGTATGGTAGATGCAACTCCGGACATCAAAGTGCAATCATATTGTGCCGATATGGAGGAAGCCCAAAACCTTATTGAAGAAGGAAGAGTGTACGGAATAATATATATTCCTGAAGAATTTGCACGTAATATCTCGCAAGGGAAACAGACTTCTGTAAGCATCTTCAGTGACATGAGTGGCTTGCTCTATTATAAATCTCTGCTGATGGCAACAACCAACGTATCGCTTGAAATGAACAAGGATATAAAAATCAAGCGAATGGGAAATAGCACTGCACGTCAGGATGAAATCAGTACTGCCCCACTCGAATACGAAGAAGTATCATTGTTCAACCCTCAGGACGGATTTGCTAGTTTCCTCATTCCGGCAGTTCTCATATTGATAATTCAGCAAACATTGCTGCTGGGTATAGGCCTATCAGCCGGAACAGCGAGAGAAACAAACAGATATCAGGACCTGGTGCCATTAAGCAGAAAATACAATGGAACTTTACGAATAGTACTCGGCAAATCATTGGCCTACTTCCTTATATACTCCATGGTATCAGCCTATGTACTATGTGCAGTACCAAAAATGTTCAGCCTGGTTCAGATACCGGACCAGATAACTTTATTGGTATTTATACTTCCGTATCTGCTGGCTTGTATATTCTTTGCCATGACATGTTCTATTTTCATACATCACAGAGAATCGTGTATGATGATTTATGTTTTTACATCTGTTCCTCTGCTGTTCATCTCCGGAATTTCATGGCCAGGAGCAGCCATTCCAGATTTCTGGAAAGTCATTTCATGGATATTCCCGTCCACTTTCGGCATAAACGGATTTGTAAGAATCAACAGTATGGGAGCTACACTGTCTGATGTCCTTCCTGAATTCAGAGCTTTGTGGATACATGCCGGTATATATTTCATTACCACATGTATAGTTTACCGCAGACAAATACAGATAAGCCACAGTCATGTAGAAGAGAAACTAAAACGAGTAAGAAAATATTTTCGTCTTAAGAAAAAAGAAGATATTATCAAGTAACAGACAGAAAGTTCATCATTATTAACAATTCATCTTATACTTATAAGAGAGAATACTATTAGCTTTGCAAATGGTTTAAAAAACATTTGCAAAGCTTTTTTATTAACATGAAATCAATGAAAAGAATACATCTCTACATCATAGCCATATTATTGCTCGCTACATTTAAAATAAGTGCATATCCTATTACAAACGATATCAATGAAGAGATAAAGACAAAATTTAAAGTAGAAATAAAAAATTCCATAGGAGAACCACAAAAAGAAGTATTTCTGAAAATAGCAGGAAGAAGTGAAGTGTATAAAGCTGACACATGTGGTATTATCAGTTTTGAGTACGAAGTCCCGAAAAACTACAAGAGAACTGCAAATATATATTTGAACGAAGATACCAAAAACCCTGAAAAATCATTTACACTAGACAAAGATAAAACCGAATTAAGCTTCTGCATAGATTCAAAAGATGATATATTAAGGTTTAAACAGGAAAACAGTATTTTCAACATCGAAGGTATAGTAACTACCGAAGATGGAGAACCTATAACTGGAGCCACTGTTAGCATTCAGGGAACAGGCAAATATACCGTTACTGATGAAATAGGTCTGTTTGCCATAGATGCTGATTTCAATCATTACATAATAATAAGGGCAAACGGTATGGAAAACCTGTCTATGACAGTTACTCCATTTTTGATGAATCAGAACGATGCATACAACGTAGTAATGCGAAAGAAAAGTGGTGAGAAGATATACTCAAGCGTAGAGACTATGCCTCAATATCCGGGAGGAATGAAATATTTCAAGAGATACATAGACCGCAACTTGAAATATCCAGAGGAAGCAAAGAACAATAAGATTGAAGGCGTAGTGGTCATGCAGTTCGTAGTAGAAAAGAATGGCGATATAACCAACCCAAGAGTTGTCAGACGACTTGAAGCTTCACTTGACTCTGTAGCCATGAACCTGATAAAAGGAATGCCCAGATGGACACCTGCATCTGATCATGGAGTGAAAGTAAGATGTAAATACTCTGTACCAATTGCATTCAAGATTCCTATACCTAAACCAGTAGTAGTTGATTCAATACCTCTCAAGCCAGTAACACTGGAGAGCGACTCGACACTGATTAATGACAGTATCATTGCAATTCCTGACACGTTATTGTCTGATACATTGATTAATGACAGCATACTGACAGACAGTATCATATCAAAGAGCGACAGCATTGCCCAGGATACTACTCTTATCAAACAACAACTGAATAAAGAACAAACATCAGACGGAAACAAGACGAAGGTAAAGAAGAGAAATATTTTCGTAAGATTCTTCAGATGGCTGTTTGGTATTAAAGATAAGGATGAAACAGCTGCAGATGAACAAAAAGAAATCAAAGACGATGACGCTGAAACTGCAACTGAACCATCAATAGATGATAACACAAAAATAACCGATAATAAAACGGACAAAGAAGAGAATATATAACACTAAATTTATTTACACATGAAAAGATTATTCACATTATTGCTATTGATTGCAGGACTTACATTCGGTATTCATGCAGAAAAAGTTACACTGAAAGATGTAGCCAACGGCACTTACCGTGCAAAAAGCATTTACGGATTAAGACCAATGCTCGACGGCGAACATTATACCCAAATCAGTGCCGATAAGAAAAGGATTGTAAAATATTCATTCAAAACAGGAAAAGAAGTGGGCACGATATTCGATGTAACTACTGCCCGCGAATGTAAACTTAAATCATTCGACGATTATATAATGTCGCCTGACGAAAAGCTTATACTGATTCAAACAGAGACAAAACCAATATACAGACGTTCTTTCACAGCTGAATATTACATTTATAATGTTAAGAACAACAAGATGGAACCGTTGTCAAATAAAGGTCCACAGCAAGTTCCAACGTTCTCTCCAGATGGATTCCAGATTGCTTTTGTCAGAAACAATAATATATTCCTTGTAAAACTTTTGTTTGGAAACAGTGAATCTCAAATTACTGAAGATGGAGAATACAATAAAATTCTGAATGGTATTCCTGATTGGGTCTATGAAGAAGAATTCGGATTCAACAGAGCATTTGAATTCAGTGCAGACAGCAAGATGATTGCTTATATTAAGTTTGAAGAGAGTCAGGTCAAACAATTCTCTTTCCCTTGGTATAAAGGTATGTCGCCTGAAAAAAGCGAATATGAATACTACCCTGGAGCCTACGAATACAAATATCCAAAAGCAGGAGAAGTCAACTCTAAAGTTACCGTACATACTTTTGATATAAAAAGCAAGGTTACAAGAAAAATGGATTTACCTCTTGATGCTGACGGATATATACCTCGTATCAAGTTCACCTCAGACCCTGAAAAGCTAGCTATAATGACACTCAACCGTCATCAGAACAGATTCGACATGTACATGGCAAACCCTCGAAGCGGTATCTGTAAACTGGCTATACGCGACGAGGCAGAACAATATGTCAAGGAATCAGCATATGGCAACATCAAGTTTTATACAGACAATATAGTTATGATGAGTGAAAGAGGCGGATACAACCATCTGTATCTCTACACAATAGGCGGTAACCTGGTAAGACAAATCACAAAAGGTAAATATGAAGTAACCGACTTCCTTGGCTGGAACGAAAAAACAAATGAATTTTATTACAGAGGATATGACAACAGCCCTTTAAGAACTGCCATTTTTAAAGTCAACAAGAAAGGAGAAGTAACAAAACTTTCAAAGAGAGAAGGTACAAACAATGCTATCTTCAGCAGCAATATGGAGTACTTCATCAATACCTTCTCAAATATGAATACCCCTACCCTTATCACCATCAACAACAATAAGGGCAAGGAAATAGTGACATTACTTGACAATAAGGAACTTAAAGAACAAACAAAATCACTGAACCTTCCTCAAAAAGAATTCTTTACTTTCAAGACAAGTAACGGAACAGAGTTGAACGGTTGGATAATGAAACCGATAGACTTCAATCCAAACAAGAAATATCCGGTAATCATGCACCAGTACAGTGGTCCAGGCTCGCAACAGGTTCTTGACAGATGGGGAATTGGAAGTTTCAGCGATGGAGGTATGTTCGAAGCTTACATGTGCGATAAAGGCTACATCATGGTATGTGTAGACGGACGCGGAACAGGTGGACGTGGAGCAGAATTCGAGAAATGTACATACATGTATCTAGGTGTCAAAGAATCGGAAGACCAGGTTGAAACAGCCAAATACCTCAGTTCACTGCCATACGTTGACGGTAAGAGGATTGGTATATGGGGATGGAGTTTCGGAGGCTACAACACACTGATGTCAATGAGCGACGGAAGTGGAGCTTTCAAAGCAGGAGTAGCCATAGCAGCACCATCATGCTGGAAATATTACGACACAGTTTATACAGAAAGATTTATGCGTACACCTAAAGAAAACGGTGACGGATATGAAGCTGGTTCGGCTATCAGCAGAGCTGCAAACCTGAAAGGACACTTATTACTTATACATGGAACGGCTGACGATAATGTTCACTACCAAAACTGTGCAGAATACGCAGAAGCACTTGTACAGGCCGGAAAACAGTTTGATATGCAGATTTATACTAACCGCAATCACAGCATTTTCGGAGGTAACACAAGACATCATCTCATGACAAGAGTCAGTGAATTCTTTATAAACAATCTGTAATTGAACAGACGGGTTGACATGACTTTAAATAAGTTCTGTCAACTCGTCTTCTTATTATCATCACCTAAAAAAACATACTATGACACACATCAAAAAACCAGAATGGCTTAAAATCAGTATCGGAGCAAATGCCAGATATGCAGAAACAAAAAAAATTGTAGACACACACAAGTTACATACTATTTGCAGTAGCGGACGGTGTCCGAATATGGGAGAATGCTGGGGTAAAGGAACAGCTACATTCATGATTTGTGGCGCTATATGCACCCGTTCATGCAAATTCTGCAACACTTGTACCGGGAAGCCACTACCGCTGGACGAAAACGAACCAGCAAACGTGGCAGACTCCATAAAGCTTATGAAGCTGAATCATGCCGTTATCACATCTGTAGACAGAGACGATCTTGAAGATTTGGGAGCCTCACACTGGTATAAAACACTGATAAAAATTAAAGAGACAAATCCGGAAACTACCATCGAAGCACTTATACCCGATTTTCAAGGAAAAACAGAACTCATCAATCAAGTAATATCTGCAAGACCCGATATCCTGTCACACAACATGGAAACAGTAAGAAGAATTAGTCCGCTGGTAAGGAGTGTTGCAAAATATGATACAAGCCTCAGCGTTATAAAACAGATTTCAGAAAGCGGAATGACAGCCAAATCAGGAATTATGGTAGGACTTGGTGAAACAAAAGAAGAAGTACTCCATACTATGGATGATCTGCTTGAAGCCGGCTGCAAAATTCTGACAATCGGACAGTATCTACAGCCATCACACAAACACTATCCTGTTGCAGAATACATAACCCCAGAACAATTCGAGGAGTACAGAATAATAGGGGAAAACAAAGGTTTCAAGACTGTAGAAAGTGGTCCATTGGTACGTTCATCATATCATGCAGAAAAACACATATTACATAAGTGAACAATCATGCTGTTTTGTTTGTTGAAACTTTGGATATATAATGAAAGAAGACAAACAAAGACATGAGCATGAACCTGAAAAATAAAATTGTATCAATAGGACTTTTACCCATAATTATTACATTAATTGGTCTGCATTTCTTCCCTAACACTGAAATGCTTGTTGTGGGATTGTTCTTAAGCTTAATAATGCTTACATACAACATTATCAAGATGAAGGACCTGAATTTTTTTCTACTACTAGGTACATTAGGTATAGGTACATGTTTTTTTCTCAGATTGTTTTGGGGATACAAATATGTACCTCTTAATACCATCACTCCTACTGTAGAGTTCTCGCTTATGACATTTGCATTTATATACTATACAGCTCCAGAATTATATAAAGACATCGTAAGTAAATTGGGAATAAGGATATGCTTTTCATACAAGTTTGAAACAAAAATAATCATCATACTATCATCTATCCATCTCATTATCCTTTATATTATAAAAACCTTGAATCATGATTGGAGTCCGGAAGGACGTTTTTTCATGATAAACATTGTACCTGTATCTATATATATAATCTGCCTTACAGTAAATACATTAGGTGTACATATCGTAGCACGAATTGAAAAAACCAGGCATAACATAATTCGCATTGCACCGATATGTAATGGCAGACTACTGTTGTCTTTAAAGAATCTACCTTCACCTGTATGGGATATTCCAATCGAAAGAAATCTTGAAGGAACTTTTGATGACAGTAAAAAATATGCAATAAAAACCGTCAAAAGAATTATAGGAACAAGCGTACAACCACGTTTCATATTGCAATACAGCGAAGAATGTTCATGTGGAATCTGTAATAACATTCTTCTCTTCATACTTCCTATAAAAACCGAAGACGATATAAAGTTAGACGGCAAATTCTTCAGTTTCGAAGAAATAGAAAACAATATGAATCTGTTAAATCCATGCATAAAAAAAGAGCTGGAACATCTTAAGGATGCCGCCAGCCTATGGAAAGAGTTCTATTTGTAAATAAGAAAAATACACGGAATTTTCGATAAATCCGGCAATTTTCCATTCCATTCCTTCAATGTTCGTGTCTTTATGTACTCTCCCTCACAAGTAATATTGGCAGCAATACATAGCTTTGTCTGCGGACGGCAAGCCTTGATTATATCCTCCATCATCTTGTTGTTTCTGTATGGAGTCTCTATAAACAACTGTGTCTGATTCTCTGAATAAACTCTGTTTTCCAGTTCTTTAAGTCTTTTGAGTCTGTCGTTAGCATCTATAGGGAGGTAACCATGGAATGCAAAACTCTGCCCATTGAACCCTGATGCCATCACTGAAAGTATTATTGAAGACGGACCTACTAGTGGAACCACCTTATAATTCTTGCGCTGCGCTATAGCAACTACGTCTGCTCCCGGATCAGCCACAGCAGGGCAACCAGCTTCAGAAATAACACCCATAGAGTTTCCTTCAGCCAATGGTTTTAGAAAACCTGATATTTCCTCTGGCGAAGTATGCTTGTTGAGGGTGAAAAATGTCAAATCATCAATTACAATTGAGCGGTCCACCTTTTTCAGGAACCTGCGTGCAGAACGCACATCCTCTACAATAAAATATTTTATCTCTGTAATAATCTCTTTATTATATGCCGGAAGAACTTTTTCTATTGGAGTATCTCCCAGTGTTACCGGCAATAGATATAATGCTGTTTCCATATAATCCATCAAAACACTAAATGTCAATATCCATCAACATTCCCTCGTAATCAGTATTTTCAAGAAGTTCCTCCAGAGTAACACTAGAGTTCTTTTTCATATATTCATCAATATATTGCATACCTAACCAGATTCCAATCATTGGAGGTACACCTTCCTTCAATACCGGATTAGGCATAGGCTGAAGGTAAGCACGTATAATCATAGGATCTGTACTTTCCAAATGTCCGGTCTTATTAATCCATTCTATGAATTGTTTCTTATTCTTGTTACACCATTCCAGCTGCTGTTCGTCGTATCCCAAAATCTTTACTCCTAAATCTTCGCATCCCAAAGCCTTTTCCGTAATCCAGGCTATTTTCCCTCTATACATAATCAGGTCGAACAATGTACGGTGATTTCTATCCCACGGAAAAGGATAAAGACTCAACAAATAAAATGACAAACAATCAGGCACTATCCTTTCCGGTTTCATTGAAGCACGCTGATAACTATAGTAATAGCGTTTATACATGGGATAATCCTCACCCATATATTTATCAAGACTTATACCAATAAGGCTGTCTGAAACCACTACAGACTGGTTTAATGCCGATATTTGAGAATACACTGCAGGAATAACAAGTGAAGGAATCCTTTTTTTCAAATACACAAATCCCTTTGTCAGCTCCTTTTCAAAACTGCCGAGGTCCTTATACTTATCTTCTACATCAAGCATCAGATTTACAAGAGAAGTATCGGAATAATAAGCACACAGACGGTCATTGATTTTCTCATCATCAACCGAGCCCAATGCCAGCACATCCTCGATGAGAAGTTTTGTAGCATGAGGGAAATTCATGTTCATTTTCTGCAGTGAAGTAAAGCTGTTCAATGCCGAAGCTTCAAACTGCAGCCTGTCATATCTATGTATTTTTACTCTTCCTTCAGATAAAAAAAAGTCTTCCTGCCTATCATCACGACAGGCAGAAAGCACTAATAAACTTAATATTATGATTAAAATGTATCTCATTAACCGAATCAATTATCCGTAGATAATATTACCATTTTCATCTTTATATTCATCAAGACCTTTCTCATATGTAGCCATAGCACGAAGACTCATACCTACACTTGAGAAACCTCCATCGTGATAAAGGTTCTGCATTGTAACTTTCTTGGTCAGGTCAGAGAACATAACAATACAGTAGTCTGCACATTCATCTGCCGATGCATTACCAAGAGGAGACATACGGTTAGCAAAGTCGAACAACTTGTCCATACCCTTTACACCTGATCCTGCAGTAGTCATAGTAGGCGACTGAGAAATAGTGTTGATACGTACATGGTGTTCGCGTCCGTAGATATATCCAAAGCTACGTGCTATAGATTCAAGCAGAGCCTTAGCATCAGCCATATCGTTATATCCATAGAATGTACGCTGAGCAGCGACATAACTCAATGCCAGGATTGAACCATATTCATTTATTGCATCAAGTTTCTTGGCAGCCTGAATCATTTTGTGGAATGATACAGCAGAAATGTCAAGAGTCTTGTTCAACATATCATAATCCAAATCATCGTATGTACGTTTCTTACGAACATTTGGAGACATACCGATAGAATGCAAAACAAAGTCTATCTTTCCTCCCAATACTTCCATAGAACGCTTGAAGACATTCTCAAGATCCTCTACGCTTGTTGCGTCGGCAGGTATAACTTCACAATTCAATTTTTCTGCCAAAGCAGATACTTCACCCATACGTACTGCTACAGGAGTGTTTGACAATGTGATTATCGCACCTTCTTCAACAGCTTTTTCAGCAACTTTCCATGCTATTGACTGTTCGTTCAGGGCACCAAAAATAATACCCCTCTTTCCTTTAAGCAAATTATAACTCATATATTTAAATTTGTTATTACGTCTGCAAATATACTGCTTTATTTACAATATATGCCACATTTGCTCACTTTTCTTTAATATTGTGCAGTTTCCGTATAAAAAACTTTAACAAAGACGATTAAAACATTTTATCCTAAGAATGAAATAAGTACACCTGCCGCTACCGCAGAACCTATCACTCCCGAAATATTACTTGCCATACAATATTGCAGGACGTGGTTTTTAGGATCATATTTCAATGCTATCTCGTTTGCCACACGGCTTGCCATAGGCACTGCACTCAAACCTGTAGCACCGATAAGCGGATTGATCTTTTTCTTTGTAAAAAGGTTATATATCTTAACAAAGAAAATACCGCCCGATATTGAAAGTCCGAATGCCAGAAAACCGCCAATCACAATACCGATAGTTGTCCAGTTCAGGAATGCATCTGTTGTCATGGTTGCTCCTACAGAGATACCCAGGAAAATCGTTGCGGCATTCATTATGCTGTTTGATGCTGCATCGAACAAACGTGAAGTGTTCGAACCTATTTCCTTTACCAAATTACCGAACATCAGCATACCCACCAACGGAACGGCACTTGGAACGAACAATGCCACGATAGTAGTTACCGCTATAGGGAATACTATTTTCAGGACACGCATATTCTTTATCTCAATAGTAGGAGGATATTTCTTTTCCTGTTCCTTCATATTGATACTAAGTTCTTTTTTGCTACACCATAACTTTACCACCAGAGGTATTATTACAGGAACCAGAGCCATATAAGAATAAGCAGCTATAGCTATAGGGCCAAGCAAATGAGGAGCCAGCTTGATTGTTGTAAATATTGCTGTAGGTCCGTCGGCACCACCAATGATTCCCAGCGAAGCAGCCTCTTGAGGAGTAAAACCAACCATTATTGCAACTATAAGAACTGCAAAAATTCCAAGCTGTGCAGCAGCACCGAAAATAGAAAGACGCAAGTTACGCAACATAGGTCCGAAGTCTGTCAGCGCACCCACACCCATAAATATTACCGGCGGAAGGAAACCTGTCTTGATGAGCATATAATAAATGAAGTTCATCAGTCCCAGCTCATGAGCTATCTCATGCAAAGGCATTTCCCATATATTCTTCATCACGCCATTCACCATAACCATACCATTCTCGTCGGCCTGTATCACTCCCATCTCTCCTCCCGGGAAGTTGGCAAGCAGCACTCCGAAAGCTATAGGCACAAGCAACAGCGGTTCGTACTGTTTCTTTATACCCAGATAAAGCAGTACGAAAGCTATGGCATACATTATAAGGAACCGCGGATCGGCAATGATATTGCTGAACGCAGTCATGTCGTATAATCGTTCAAAAATCTCTTCCATACATCTATCACTTTATCTTCATTAATATATCATCTTCAGATACAGAATCGCCAGAGTTCATGCAGATGGCAGTAACAGTACCGCCAAACTCGGCATTGACAGCTATATAAGTCTTCATAGCTTCAATATAGCAGAGAGTGTCACCAGGATTAACCTTATCGCCCACCTTCAGAGGTGTTTCCTGAGCCGATTTGGTAAGATAGAATTTTCCTTCAAGCGGAGAAAGCACATCCTTACCTTCACCAGATGCAGCAGCCTGCTGAACGCTATCAGCAGATGCAGACTGTGCTGGCAATGCAGTGTCACCAAAAGCTACGGTCACACGATAAGGCTTTCCGTTCACATCTACTGTGAGTACCTGAGTACCTTCCTTAGGCATAGAAGCTCCTTCAGCCTCAGCACGGCGTTTCTCTACATCTGCCAGGAAGTCAGCCTTAGCCTTTCCACTCTTATATGCCTCATACTGAGTCGGATGCATAGCATATTCAAACAGTTCCTCATCATCCAGACCTGTCTCCCATCCTTTCTCAGCCATCATCTGACGATACTTGTCAAGCTGGTCAGGATAATTGTCCTGAGGATTGCCTGTAAAGAATGTTCTGCCTTCGCTCTTTGCCTTTTCAACTATCTCATCTGCCA
>CALUPA010000077.1 GCA_944322395.1 uncultured Phocaeicola sp. | reverse complement strand
TGGTCTTAACATGTAAAAGGTGTAAACCTATATATGATTTTAATTATTAACCTGTCAACTAAATTCAGTACACCTCACTCGTTCTTAGACGTTAAAATAAAACGTCAAGTCGTTTTGATGAAAACGCGGTGTCATTTTATCTCAAATGACACCGCGTTTTTTTTATAAGTTTTTGTGGAGTCTTAAATTAAGAAAGTCATTATATCGTAGCGAATAAAAAAATATCTCTAAAATCTTTTGTAAGTAAAATTAAATCCATATATTTGTGATATCAAAATAATATCATTTAATCTTAAAGTTATGGACACAAAAGAATTCGTTTTCAAAGGTTTCAAGATGAATGGCTTTTTAGCCCTGTTTTTACATCTGGTGGTGCTTACCGGAGTTGCGGTAGCATGTTTCTTCACAGGTCATGTTCTTGGGTACGTGATTGGTGGTCTGTGTGTTTTGAAATGGCTGATACTATTTGGTGGATATATGCAGCTTGAACCAAATGAGGCAAGAGTGATGGTTTTCTTTGGAAAATATAAAGGAACATTCAAGGAAACTGGTTTCTTTTGGGTTAATCCTTTTATGGATAAGAAGAAACTTTCTTTGCGTGCAAGAAATCTTGATGTAGAGCCTATCAAGGTGAACGACAAGATAGGTAATCCGGTTTTGATAGGCCTTGTACTTGTTTGGAAAGTAAAGGATACTTATAAGGCTATGTTTGATATTGATTCAGAGACTATGGCTGGTACATCGACAGCCAATAGCAAGGAAGTGACAGTAGGAAGTACTGTAGGTAGCCGTATGAATGCTTTCGAGAACTTTGTCCGTATACAGAGTGATGCAGCTTTGCGTCAGGTGGCAGGGCAGTATGCATACGATAATAATGAGTCTGAAACAGATGAGCTTACTTTGCGTTCTGGAGGTGAGGAAATAAACGACCAGTTGGAACAGAAACTGAATGAACGTTTGGCTATGGCAGGTATTGAAATCGTTGAGGCAAGGATAAACTATCTGGCATATGCTCCTGAGATTGCGGCTGTGATGTTGCGTCGTCAGCAGGCTACTGCCATTATCAGTGCAAGAGAAAAGATTGTTGAAGGTGCGGTCTCGATGGTTAAGATGGCACTTGATAAACTTTCTGAAGAAGAAGTTGTAGAACTTGATGAGGAACGCAAAGCAGCAATGGTAAGCAATTTGCTGGTCGTTCTTTGTGCTGATGAAGCTGCACAGCCGGTTGTTAATACAGGAACATTACATCATTAATTAAATATGTTAAACTATGGGACTAAAGAAGATTGTCAGGTATAAGTGCTCAACCAAAGTGTCATCTTTCATTCCTATGGTTATGGGTGCGGTGGCGACAGTACTATTGGTTGTATTTGGTTTGGTGAAGTATAGTATGAATGCTATAGAGTCTGCTAACAAAACGCTATTTTTCGCAATTATGCTGTGTGCGATAGTTCTTGTTTTATCGTTTACGTTGTATAATGCCTACCGATATAAAAGACCTGTTGATGTCCAAAAGGTTGTTGTCTTGAATAATCTTCTGAGTAGGTTATATTTAAGAAACAGGGTGCTTTTTGCATTATTGGTATTTATTGCCCATTTAGTGCTGATATTGCTGCTGTGCCTCGTTTTTGACTGGATAGATTACGGAACGGTAAGATTCTTCTCATCTTTAGTTGATATGATTAAAGATTGGATGGTTGAAGCTTGTCTTTTAGGATTATCTTTTACAGTATTGGCATTTAATGATTATTATTCATATTTTAAAAGTAAACAGTAATATATTTTGACAATGGCCAAAAAGGAAAGTTCTATAAAGAGTTTTGTGCTTCGTGTGGATTCTGAAACTATGGAAGCCATTGAGCAATGGGCTGCAGATGAATTCCGCAGTACCAATGGTCAGCTTCAGTGGATAATCAACGAGGCTTTGCGAAAAAGTGGCCGACTGAAGAAAACAAGGAAAGAAAGGGTGACGGACGATGAAAAAGATTAGAATACGTTTCTTTAATATAAACCTCGGGCCATATTCTGCTGAGGGACAGGATATAAACATCAAATATCATCCTTCTTTGATTGACAGGGTGTTGGAGGCAGTTTCGGCACTGATGGTAATAGTGGGATGTATATATCTTGTGATAAATGATGGTTTTGAAAACAAGGATATGCTGATAGGTTTCCTGATTAATCTTTTAGTTTATTTGCTGATGTTTACCAGTGCATACGCTCCGGTACAGTATATTCGTTTCCCAGTGAGAATATCCAGGCAGAATATTGTAAAGCAATACATAATGGCACTCCGGTTGATGAGAATTGTAAATATTCTTATCTGCCTGATGCTCGTTTTCAATGCATTGTCCATCAATTTTCCTTGGGCAAATCCTGCTATAGGAATATCTGTAGCAGCGATGTTGCTTTCAATATTGGTCTATTATATTTTCGCCATCAGAAACAAATAATTAAAACATAAGTGTTATATTTGAAAAAATTATAAATTCTACGACAATGATAACATTTCCAAATGCCAAAATAAATCTGGGCTTGAACATCGTCGAAAAGCGCCCGGACGGATATCACAATCTTGAGACAGTATTTTTCCCTATCAATCTTCAGGATGCCCTTGAGGTTAAACCTTTGGAAGAGGAGGGAAAGGATTATAAAATCAGTATGAAGGGTAATGCTCTTGACTGCAATCCTGATGATAATCTTGTGGTTAAGGCTTATAAACTTCTGAAACAGGATTTCAATATTCCTCCTGTAGATATTCATCTTTTCAAGCATATACCGAGTGGGGCAGGACTTGGAGGCGGTTCTTCAGACTGTGCCTTTATGATTAAGATGCTCAATGAGAAATTTGCATTAGGATTAAGTCTGGAGAAGATGGAAGAATATGCAGCAAAGCTTGGGGCAGATTGTGCTTTCTTTGTACGCAACGAGCCTGTGTTTGCTACAGGGATAGGTAATATATTTGAACCTGTAAGGCTATCGTTGACAGATTATTATATAGTATTGGTCAAGCCGGATATTTTCGTGTCAACACGTGACGCTTTCTCGAAAATCAAGCCTCACAGACCGGAACAGTCTCTGAAGGAAATAATCAAAATGCCGGTAGAAAAATGGAAAGATGTGATGGTTAATGATTTTGAGGATAGTGTTTTTGCGCTGTATCCTGAGATTGCTGCCATTAAGGACAAGATGTATGATCTTGGTGCTGTGTATGCTTCAATGTCCGGTTCCGGTTCTTCAGTATATGGACTGTTCCGTCAGCCTATAGAAAATGTGGACGAGAAATTTGCAGGATGTTTCTGCCGCCAGAGAGAGATGTTTTAAGCTCTATTTGGATTATATTAATTTGTAAAGACGGAATTTCTATAATGAAAAAGACTCTTTTATTTGCATTGCTTATGTCTGTTGCATCTGTGTCTTACTCACAGGTGATAAGCGGTACGTGGAAAGGTTTGCTCACTGCGGCAAATCAGAAACTGGAAATCGTTTTTCATTTTCAGCAAGAAGAAGACGGCAAACCGTCGTGTAAGATGGATGTTCCGGCACAAAGTGCTGTCGGTATTCCTGCAAATCTTCAGGTGTTGACAGAGGATTCAGTTTCATTGAGTGTGTCTGCCATAAACATGACTTATAATGGAAAGCTTATTGATGGTACAATAAAAGGAAAATTCAATCAGTTCGGTATGTCTTTCCCGCTTGAACTCAAGTCGGGCGACGCTAGTAAGCCAAACAGACCTCAGGAACCGTCAGTCACGTATATTTACAATACTGAGGAGGTTACTTTCAGTAATGTGAATGCTAATGCAAAACTGTCAGGAACACTTACATATCCCGTAGGCTACAATCCGAATAAGAAAGTACCTGTGGTGATAATGGTTACCGGCAGTGGCTCGCAGAACAGAGACGAAGAGGTTTTTGGACATAAACCGTTTCTAGTGATAGCCGATTATCTGGCCAAATGTGGTATCGCTTCCTTGAGATACGATGACAGGGGTGTAGGTAAATCTGTTGGTGGTGATGTCATGAATGCAACTTCCAAGGATTTTGCCGAGGATGCTGATTGTGGTTTGCAATGGCTTAGAGATAGTGGAAAATTCGGAAAGGTTGGTGTCCTTGGTCATAGTGAGGGTGGAATGATAGCTTTTATGCTTGCCGCAGATAAGAAGGCAGATTTCATAGTAAGTATGGCAGGACCTGGAATCAAGGGTGATACTCTGCTGGCTGAGCAGCAGAATGCTTTGCTGAAGTTGAAAGGTATTCCGGCAAATGTAAGTGTAAACACTGTAAGAAAGGAAATGTCCATGCAGCCTCAGAAACCGTGGTTGCAGTACTTTGTAGATTACAATCCTGAGACTGATTTAAAGAAAATAACCATACCTGTAATGGCAATAAACGGCAGCTATGATGCTCAGGTTATTTCGGAGAGTAATCTGGGTAATATCAGACGACTTTTGAATGATAAGAATCCAAAGAATCTTATAAAGGAATATACGGGACTCAATCACCTGTTTCAGCAGTGTAAGCCTGAGACAGCTGTAGATTACTATAATATAGAAGAGACTTGTTCAGAGGAAGTCATGAAGGATATTTCCAATTGGATTAATAATTTGTAATTCATCATTTGTTTGAATTTGGAGGGTAAATATAAGTGATTCATTTTTTCAAACAGAATATAGAGGGAGTTTCTCTGCCGGAGAAATTTACTTTTCCTTTTCATTATACACCTCATCCGCTGACACGAATTGCAGCGGGTGAGGTTCGGTCTTATTTATCCACTCGCCATGACTGGCAGGAAGAAATCGGTAAAGGCAAGATGTTTGGTGTCCTGATAGTAAGGACTCAGAATGGAAATATTGGATATCTGGCTGCCTTCTCAGGAAATCTTGCCGGTAGCAATATGCATGATTTCTTTGTTCCTCCTGTGTATGATCTTCTTAACCCTGACGGCTATTTCCGGAAGGAGGAAGCAGAAATATCAGCCTTGAACAGACGTATCAGAGATATATCGAACGGTGATTCTTATCTCATGTCGAAGAAGGAACTGGAAGAGACGAAACTTCTAGCCTCTTCTTCTCTGTCATCTGCCAAAGAGGAACTGAAGAAAAGCAAACAAGATAGGGATGAAAAACGTGCTAATGGTAATCTTTCGCCAGAAGAACTTGATACCATGATTCGTGAGAGTCAGTTCCAGAAGGCTGAATATAAGAGACTGGAAAATTCATGGAAAGAAAAGCTGAAAGATACAGAGCAGAGAGTAAAGGGTTATGACGCTGAGATATTGCAGTTAAAGCAAGAGAGAAAGACTCGTTCGGCTGCATTGCAGTTGTGGCTTTTCAAGCAGTTTGATATGCTGAATGCCAAAGGTGAACGCAAGGATCTTTGTGAGATATTTAAAGATACTCCCCAGGGGCTTCCACCGGCAGGAGCAGGGGAGTGTGCTTTGCCTAAACTCTTGCAGTATGCCTACCTGCATGATTTGCAGCCACTGGCTATGGGGGAGTTCTGGTGCGGAATGTCGCCTAAGGATGAGATTCGTCACGACGGCTATTTTTATCCTTCTTGCAAAGGAAAATGTGAGCCTATATTGAAACATATGCTGGTGGGGCTTGATGTGGAACCTAATCCATTGGCAGAGAATCTGTTTAAGGATACTCCGCTTAAGATTCTGTATGAAGATGAATGGATAGTGGCGGTAGAGAAACCGTCGGGTATGCTTTCTGTGCCTGGAAAGAATGACTTGGATTCTGTACAGCAGAGATTAAGACTGATGTATCCAGATGCCACAGGGTCCTTAGTAGTTCATCGTCTTGATATGGCTACATCTGGAATTCTTCTTTCTGCCAAGGATAAGGATGTACATGCCGGATTACAGTCTCTTTTCGAGACAAGAAGTATTTCGAAGGAATATACAGCCATTTTGGATGGAGTTCCTCAGGAGGAATGTGGAATCATAGATTTGCCTATATGTCTGAACCCGCTTGACAGACCGCGACAAATGGTAGACTTTGAGAATGGTAAGCCTGCAATAACTGAATATAAGGTGCAATACGTAAAGGATGGTCGGTCAAAAGTAATCTTTAAGCCTCATACTGGGCGCACCCATCAGTTGCGTGTACATTCGGCTCATGTGTTGGGATTGAACTGTCCTATATCGGGAGACGAGCTTTATGGTAATCCTGAATCGGCTCCGCGATTGTGTCTTCATGCATCAAGACTAGTATTCAAACATCCGATATCGGATAAGGAGATAGAAATAGTTTCTCCATGTCCATTTAAGTTGTAATAATTAAAATGATAATATATGGATTTTTTAGATTTAGTAAAGAAACGCCAGAGTGACAGGAAGTATAAGAATAATCCTGTAGATAGAGAAATGATTATAAAATGCCTTGAAGCTGCAAGACTGGCCCCATCGGCATGCAACAGTCAGCCATGGAAGTTTGTTGTTGTGGATGATTCGCAGTTGATTCATGAGATGGCATCGGCTGCTGCCGGCATGGGAATGAACAAATTTGCTGTACAGTGTCCGGTAATTGTGGCTGTAGTCTTGGAGAAGATGAACTTTACTGCACGTATAGGTAGTGTAATCAAGGATAAGGAGTATTCCCTTCTTGATGTTGGTATTGCAGTAGAGAATTTCTGTCTTCAGGCTGCCGAGCTTGGACTGGGAACATGTATCCTTGGATGGTTCGATGAAAAAAAGGTGAAGAAGTTGCTTGGAATAGGTAGCAAGAGAGTGCCGCTCCTTATTACATTGGGTTATCCTGACAGTGAGACAAGAAACAAAATCAGAAAAGATATTAATGCAATAAGCAGCTGGAACAAATATGAATAAACAGAAGAAAATAATATTGGCTCTGGTGGCTGTAGCGGTGGTGCTTGTGGCTGTACTGACAGTAAATAACTATCACTCGATGGATAGTGAAGAAATGTCGCTCGATGAAGTGGAAGTGACAGATTCTGTCGAAGTAGAAGAAATCACTTATAAATATGGTATTCCCGTGGATAAATATAATGTGAAGTATGGCATAGTGAAGCCAAACCAGAACCTGTCGTTTATATTGTCTGATCATGGACTGAGTGCACAGAATATTCATGACCTCAATCTTAAGACGGAAGGAGTTTTTGATGTTAGGAAAATACGTAGTGGAAGAGCGTATGCCATGTTTACATCGAAGGATAGCCTTGCAACTCCAAAATTCTTTGTATATGAGGAAGACCCGAAATCATATGTCGTTTTTGACCTGAGAGGAGAATATAAGGTTACGCGCGGACAGAATCCGGTGGAGTGGAGAACTAAAGAGGCAAAGGGAAAGATAGAGTCTTCGCTGTGGGTGGCTATGCAGGACTGTAATACTTCGCCACAGCTTGCAATAATCCTCTCGCATATATTTGGCTGGACAATCGACTTCTTCGGACTTCAGAAGGAAGATGAATTCCGTGTGATATACGAACAGGAATATGTAGATGGAAATGCTTTACAGAACTTTCATGTGCTTGCTGCATCGTTCCGTGCCTCGGACAGTACGTATTACGCTATTCCGTTCACTCAGGATGGCGAGGAACTGTATTATAACGAAAAAGGAAACAGTCTTGAAGGAGCATTTCTGAAAGCTCCGCTGGATTTCTATCGTATATCTTCGCGTTTTACTAACAGCCGTTATCATCCGGTGTTGAAACGCTATAGAGCGCATCATGGTGTGGACTATGCAGCTCCAACGGGAACTCCAGTTTATGCCATTGGTAGCGGTAAGGTTATTGCTAAAGGCTATCAGGCAAATGGGGGAGGAAATTATGTAAAAATCAAGCATAACAGTGTGTATACCACTACATATATGCATCTGTCACGTTTCGCAAAAGGTCTTAAGGTAGGTTCTTCTGTTAAGCAGAAAGAAGTGATAGGTTATGTAGGTTCCACTGGACTTTCTACCGGACCACATCTTGATTTTCGTGTATTCGAGAATGGTAAGCCTATTAATCCGCTTACTATCAAGTCTCAGCCCAAGAAACCTGTAAGCCAGCAGAATATGGCTGCTTATACTGTTCTTCGCGACTCGCTTATGAACAGACTTCAGGGTATGTAAGATATTTTTATCGTGCAGGAAATATGAAAGAGCCATATCATATCCTTTCGTTTAAAGAGGTTATGATATGGCTCTTGTTATATCTTAATAATTAGGATTTTAGAACATATAGTCCCAAGCTGGAAGTGCTACTGGTTTCTGTTTTGTAGCCTTCAAGGATTTTTCGTCAAGATATTTCTTGTTTATCACGATGCGGAACAGATATTCATCGAACCACTTATCGGTGAAAGTCATGAAACCGTTATGACCTGCAGACGAACCCCAGCTGTTTTCAAACTGCCATTTCAGTGGCTTGTCGTTTTCGTCTGTGTCAACAGCTCTCAAAGACATGGCGTGAGCAGAACCACTTTCTCTTGTAAGTATTCTTGCTTTCTTGTCCATATCAAGTTTTATTCCGAAGAGTGATGAGTAGTCGAACATTTCAGGGTGACATACACCATCGGCTGAATTATACATAGCCACATCCACTGATGCATACATAGCCTCATTACCTTTGATAGAAGCAATAGCAGCTTTCTTAATCACATCGTTAGGCAAGTTCAGGTATACCCAGTTCACACCTTCGTATGTGTTGCGATAGTTTGCTATTTCGTAAACCTTATAGTATTCACGAGTAGGATCGTTCATTATCATGATGTACGATTCCGGATTATAGTCTTCCGGTGTAATCATAGTAAAGAATTCTTTAGGAGTGGTTTTTAGGGTCTTGATTTCTCCATCGGATGTTTCGTATCTCCATTCGAACTGGCTAGGAGGGTTACCGAGGCAAAGTGAAAGTATTCTGTAAACATCTTTCAATATAGCTTTCTTTACTTCTGCTATCTCTTTCTTGCTCTTCTTTTCGTTTACCAAAGTACGAAGTTCGTAGCCGCCTGTACGCAGACGTTCGTTGAGTACAGAACGCATCTGTGAGGTATTGTTTGAGTGTGCAGTCTCAGGCATCACACTCTGAGGAACAACTCCGTATTTTTTTGCGATGTTATAGAAAAGGTTCCAGACACCACCATCGCCTACAGGAGTTCTGAAATAAAACTCAACGTCGCGTTCCAGCATATCATGGTCTGCTGTAGCTATAGCATTTTCTAGGAAAAGATTACTCTTTTCAAACATGTCCCAGAAATAGTTATAGTTGTGCGAAAAGTCGAATTCCTTAATGTTGAACTGCTTCATTACTGATGGGCGGAGAACATTCATGGAAGTAAACATCCAGCATCTTCCTGACTGCTGCTGGTCTGTGATGCCTTTAACATCCACTTTATATTTGAAATAATGGTCTGTTTCTCCCTGGATATCTCTGTTGAGAGATAGTTTTCTCAGGTTAGCTTCGTTTGTGATAATGTTCTGAAGTGCTTTTGTTGACGCGTCCATCACGAATGATGACTGTATGTCTTTCAAATCAGAATCTGTAATTTGCTGTGCTCCTGCGCTTATAGCCATTGCTCCGAGAGCTGCAGTGAATAATGTTTTTTTCATGTGTCTATGGTTATTGTTATTTTATTTCTGTTGCAAAGATGGCATTTTTAGTTGGATGATGCAAGAGTATATTATATCACAGGGCAAAAAATAAGCTGCATGGTGTCCTTTATTTGTTTTAGGACGGACCATGCAGCTTTGATTCCTTTTTTGCTTTTTTATTTGATTTCAAACTCTTCCTTCATGTCTATTTCTTCACCTTTTGAATCATAGAATTTATATTCCAGCATTGCAAGGTTCTGATTAGGAATGACTTTGATACCAAATCCGTATTTCATCTGCCATTTACGCTTGATAGAAACCATTCCCTGGTTTATATAGGCAGCTACGTACGGGTGAATATGCAACGTGAATTTCTTCACTTTTAATTTGTTGACCAGATAGTCTACCTTACTCTCTAGAGAGTCTGTGAAAAGTATCGAAGGTTTGATTTTTCCTTTACCGAAACATACAGGACATTCTTCGTCGGTGGTTACATCCATTGCAGGACGAACTCTTTGGCGTGTAATCTGCATAAGGCCAAACTTACTTAATGGCAGAATATTATGCTTTGCCCTGTCCTTCTGCATGTTCTGACACATGCGTTCGTATAGTTTCTGACGATTCTCGGCAAGGTTCATATCAATGAAATCGACAACTATAATACCACCCATATCTCTGAGTCTGAGCTGGCGTGCCAGTTCATCGGCAGCACCCAGATTCACGTCTAAGGCATTGGCCTCTTGTCCGTTGGCGGATTTTGAGCGGTTTCCGCTGTTTACGTCCACTACGTGAAGCGCTTCTGTATGTTCAATAATGAGGTAAGCCCCACTTTTGTAGGATACGGTCTTACCGAATGATGATTTTATTTGCTTAGTGATGGCAAAGTTGTCGAAAATGGGAAGTTGACCTGTGTAACGTTTTACAATGTTCCCGCGTTCGGGAGCTATCAGGGCTACATAGTCTTTTACTTCGTTGTAAACTGTTTCGTCGTTTACATAAATATTTTCGTACGATGGATTAAACAAGTCTCGCAGCATTGCAACAGTGCGGCTTGTTTCCTCGTATACCAGTGTGGGCAGTTTTGTGGCTGACTGCACCTTAGTTATAGTTTCTTCCCAATGTTTTAGCAATACTTTCAGTTCAGCATCCAGTTCTGCCACTCTTTTTCCTTCTGCAACGGTTCTTACTATGATACCGAAGTTCTTAGGCTTGATGCTCTGTAGTAATTGCTTCAATCGTGTCCTTTCTTCGCTTGACTTGATTTTCTGCGAAACGGAAACTTTGTCGTTGAACGGTATGAGTACCAAATATCTTCCTGCAAATGAAAGTTCACATGTCAGACGTGGTCCTTTCGTAGAGATAGGTTCTTTAACAATCTGAACTATAACTTCCTGACCTTGCTGAAGAACATTTGATATTGAACCGTCTTTGTCAATATCCGGCAGAGAGTTTGCCTTGGATATTGGGAAAAGTTTCTTACGGTCACTTATAACTTGCTTTAGATACTTTTGATAAGAATAAAACTGTGGTCCCAAATCAAGATAGTGAAGGAATGCGTCTTTCTCGAAGCCGACATCCACGAAGCATGCATTGAGACCGGGCATAAGCTTTTTTACTTTGCCCACATACATATTCCCAACAGAGAAAGAAAGGTTTCTTTCTTCTTTCTGAAACTCTACCAAATTTTTGTCTTCTAGCAGAGCTATCGAAATCTCTTTGGGCTGTACGTCAACTACTAATTCGCTTGTCACTTTTTCTTGGTTTAATGGAAAATGTTTAAATTCTTAATTAAGACAAAGAACAAACCTGAAAGACTTTAACAGTGCTTTGCAAGTTTGTTCTTTATTGAAGTCGGGACAGACTAACAATTATTTTTTGCTTTTGTGTCTGTTCTTTCTTAGTCTTTTTTTACGCTTGTGTGTAGACATTTTATGTCTTTTTCTTTTCTTTCCGCTTGGCATAGCTTTAAAATTTTTATAGGGTTAATACTAAAATTAATTATTCCTTCACTGAAAGTGTAAAAGTCTTAGCTGGCTTAAATACCGGAATATTGTGTTCCGGGATGATTATTGTAGTGTTCTTTGATATATTGCGAGCAGTTTTCTGTGCTCTCTTCTTAACTACGAAACTACCGAAACCTCTCAGGTAAACATTTTCTTCGTTAGACAACGATTCTTTTACTGAACCCATGAACGCTTCCAAAGTTACCAGTACTGTGTTTTTGTCGATACCTGTCTTTTTCGCAATTTCGTTTACAATATCTGCTTTAGTCATTTCGCTAATAATAATTATTGTGTTATACTTTATCTAAATTTTTGGTCTGCAAATATATAGCTTTTCTTGTTCTTTAAGAAATTTATTGGCGACATTTTTACAATAAAATTAAGAAAAACGGTGTTTTTTTTGTTCGTTCAGACTCATAACAGCTTTTATTGCCGTTGTGATATAGCATTTTTATATCAAGTAAACAATTAAAGAGAATTTAAAACTGTCTTCAATTTGGGGCATATTTAGTCGTAATCTTGGGATGAATTGTTACATATCTGCAATCGCGATGTTTAAGGACGTTCTTTCGTTTATATATACATAATCTATATAATTGCGGAAATGTTCTTCTTATCCTTTAAACTTATTTGTTTTACATTTGTTTCCTGATGTATTTATCTGCCGACTATAGTCAGCAGAGCTGCTGACAAGAGTCGGAAGAATTGCCGACTGATGTCAGTTGCTTTGCCGACACTAGTCGGCAGACATATGTTTATGATTAGGTTACATATTGATTTATTATGTGTTAGGAATAGTTATCCATATTGAAGCAATTAAATGTTGCAAAATGATTGGTTTCTCATTTTTTTTCTATATTTTTGGTGCGAATTATAAAAACTTTCGAATATGTCTTTAAATAAGGTTCAATTAATAGGTAATGTAGGGAAGGATCCTGAAGTGAGGTATTTGGATAGTGGAGTAGCTGTGGCTACTTTCCCGTTAGCGACAACAGACCGTGCTTATACATTGGCAAATGGTACTCAAGTACCTGAACGTACAGAATGGCATAACATTGTTCTGTGGAGAGGGCTGGCTGAAACTGCAGAAAAATATGTCCGTAAGGGAGATAAACTATATATTGAAGGAAAAATCCGTTCACGTTCGTACGACGACCAGAATGGTATAAAGAGATATGTGGTTGAAATTTTCGGTGATAATATGGAAATGCTTACACCTCGTTCTGCACAGCAGGGCGCTCAGCAGTCAGTACCTTCGCAACAGCCTGTTTCTACACCTGTTCAACCTATGCAGCAAGCTCCTGTACAGGATGGGGCGTCAGATGATTTGCCATTCTAAAATAACTTATGTCTAACTAAATTTAAATTCTTTGGACCCGGATTCGTATTTATGCCGCTTGGCGGATTTATTTAACGGAGTTACCGTTACTGCTCCCGATGCAGGAGCTGTTATTGCTTTGATTTTAGCATTGTTATTACTTTATGCTTCAGGTTTTGTATCGGCATCTGAGATTGCGTTCTTTTCATTGACGCCATCTGATTTAAGCGATATAGAAGAGGAGAAGCATAGTGCAGACACACGTATTAAATCATTGTTGGCTAATTCTGAAAGATTATTGGCGACAATTCTCATTTCAAATAATTTTGTCAATGTAATGATTATTATGCTGTGCAATTTTTTCTTTGCATCAGTAGTCGATTTTGGTGGATCAAGATTGCTGGAGTTTCTTGTAATAACTGTAATTCTTACATTTCTATTACTTCTTTTTGGGGAAATAATGCCAAAAATATATTCGGCACAGAATGCCCTGGCATTTAGCAGAAAGGCTGCTCCTGTACTGAATGTGTTAAGTTATGTGTTTAAACCGCTATCTTCTGTTTTAGTGCGTTCAACGGTTTTTATCAATAAAATAGCATACAAGAAGCCACAGACTCTTTCGGTAGATGAACTGTCACAGGCTTTGGAGCTAACTGATAAAAATGAAATTTCCGAAGAGAGTAATATGTTGGAAGGTATCATTCGTTTTGGCGAGGAAACTGCTAAAGAGGTTATGACGTCGCGCCTTGACATGGTAGATCTTGATATAGAATCTACATTTTCCGAAGTGCTGAAGTGTGTGGTTGATAACGGATATTCCCGCATTCCTGTTTATCAGGATACCAGGGATAACGTGAAAGGAGTGCTCTATATTAAAGACCTTCTGCCTTATCTGGAAAAAGGTGATGACTTCGACTGGAGAAAACTGATACGTCCTGCATTCTTTGTACCGGAAACTAAAATGATAGATGATTTGCTGAGAGACTTTCAGACCAATAAGGTTCATATGGCTATTGTAGTGGATGAGTTTGGAGGAACATCAGGTATTGTTACAATGGAAGATATTATCGAGGAAATAGTAGGAGAGATTAACGACGAGTATGATGATGAGGAAAGAACATATGTAAAGCTTTCTGAAGGTGTATTCGTGTTCGAGGCTAAGACACTTCTTTCCGATTTCTATAAGATAATGAAGGCTGATCCTGAAGAGTTTGAAGAGGTTTCGGATGATGCTGAAACACTGGCTGGCTTTATTCTGGCCGTTAAGGGTGAGTTCCCGTCGCTGAATGAGGAAATAGTCTTTGGAAAGTATACTTTCAAAATTATGGAGATGGATGCCAGAAGGATTCTCAAACTTAAAGTTACGGTGGAATCGGATTCTGATAATGAAGAAAATAAAAATTGATTTTTTTGATTTTACACATGCCTATACTTAGGAAATGGAAATATAACGGAGCTGTTTGCGGAATATGGAGAGTGACCGAAACCGCAGAGGAGCTCCGTTTTTTGCTTACTGAAAAATCTTTTACACAAGAATTTGTTAATTATAAATCGCCGTCGCGTCAATTGGAGTACCTGGCGGTAAGGGTGCTTATTCGTGAATTGATGGGTATGGAATGCCGTGTTTTGCATCACGAATCTGGCAAGCCTTATATTGATGGTCTGTCGTGTAAAATATCTATATCGCATACAAAGGGTTTTGTAGCGGTAATTATCCATCCCGATAAGGAAGTTGGGATTGATATTGAATATAATTCAGATAGAGTGAAAAAGGTAGTAGACAGATTTGTTTCTTCTGAAGAAATGTCTCTGATTGATAGAACGGTTTCTGTAATGACGGATAGTGCTATCAGAGAAAAGCTAAGAATAAATATGTATCTGTTGTTTTGGTCGGCAAAAGAGACAATCTTTAAGATGATTAATTCCAGCGAGGTGGATTTTTTGGAGCATCTTTGTATAAATTCAGTATTATTTTATGAAAGGCCTGATACAGTAGCAGATTCCTGCTATAAAGCTTTTAGTGGGGTTATGGATGCGTATGAATGTAAAACTATCCAGAAAAGAGGGATGAGTATAGATTTTGATGTATCAGAGGAATTTGTATGTACTTACAGTTGTGTTGATTAAAAAACAGAAAATAAAAAAAGAGTCGGACAATCATTATTGATAATGTTTATTGTCCAACTCTTTGTAGCCCGTGGGGGAATCGAACCCCCCTTTCAAGAATGAAAATCTTGCGTCCTAACCGATAGACGAACGGGCC
>CALUPA010000076.1 GCA_944322395.1 uncultured Phocaeicola sp. | reverse complement strand
GTATAGAAATCTGCTCAAAATTATAAAAAAGGACGAAATATAACTAATATAATGAAGAAAAAAACTACCTTTACACTCAAGAAAAAGGATAAAGTCATGGAAGAAACAGCTTTTTTTAACAGTAATGAAAAGGAATTGCTCTTTGCATTATATAAAAAACTATTAAGACTATCTAAAGACACACTACAAAAAGATGACTGCAGAAAAATAAAATCACATTTAATAAAGGTGATGAAAAACGGAGGAATTCCAAGAAATGCATTCGGAATGAATCCTATAATAAAAGATATGCAGACAGCTGTTATTGTAGCTGAAGAAATAGGAATGCGTCGCGCTTCCATCCTTGGTATAATGCTGCACGAATCAGTGAAATATAATCTTTGCACACTCGATGAAGTAAAAAACGAATACGGAGAAGACGTTGCAGGAATAATCAAAGGTCTTGTAAAAATAAATGAGCTTTATGCAAAAAGCCCGACTATTGAATCGGAAAACTTCAGAAATCTTCTGCTTTCATTTGCAGAAGATATGAGAGTTATTCTCATTATCATTGCCGACAGGGTAAACCTAATGCGACAGATAAAAGACTCGGAAAATAATGAGGCTAGAATAATGGTTTCGAATGAGGCAGCATACCTTTATGCGCCACTCGCACATAAATTAGGTTTATATAAACTTAAGTCTGAACTCGAGGACCTTTCGCTTAAATATACCCAGCATGACATTTATTATCACATAAAAGAAAAACTGAACGCCACAAAACAGGCACGCGACAGATATATTGATGCCTTCATCGAGCCTATCAAAAAGAAACTGGAAGATGCTGGACTGAAATTCCACATGAAAGGAAGAACCAAGTCCATACACTCCATTTATCAGAAAATGAAAAAACAAGGTTGCCCGTTCGAAGGTGTATACGACCTGTTTGCCATAAGAATAATCCTCGATTCTGAACTGGACAAGGAAAAACAAGAATGCTGGCAGGCATATTCTATAGTAACCGACATGTATCTGCCAAACCCTAAACGTTTGCGCGACTGGCTCTCTGTGCCTAAAAGCAACGGATACGAATCGCTCCACATCACAGTGATGGGACCTGAAGGTAAATGGGTGGAAGTACAGATCCGTACGGAAAGGATGGACGAGATAGCAGAAAAAGGTCTTGCTGCCCACTGGAGATATAAAGGTATAAAAGGCGAAACAGGACTTGACGAATGGCTTAACTCCATACGCGAGACTTTGGAAAATGCTGACAGCGATATTGAAGCCATGGATCAGTTCAAACTCGATCTGTACAAAGATGAGGTATTCGTATTTACTCCCAAAGGCGACCTCTACAAACTTCCTCAGGGAGCTACAGTGCTTGACTTCGCATTCACCATCCATACCAACTTGGGTAGCAAGTGTATCGGAGCAAGGGTGAACGGAAAAAATGTCCAGTTGAAACAGGTTTTGAACAGTGGAGACCAGGTGGAGATTATGACATCCAACACTCAAGTACCAAAACAGGATTGGCTGAATTTTGTAACGACCTCGAAAGCCAGGACAAAAATCCGTCAGGCACTAAAAGAGATTGCTGCACGACAAACTCAATTTGCCAAGGAAACTCTGGAACGCAAATTCAAGAACAAGAAAATAGAATATGACGAATCCATACTGATGAGACTCATCAAGAAAATGGGATTCAAGAGTGTTACAGATTTCTATAAAAGCATTTCCGACGAAAGTAGTGATATAAACACTATTATAGACAAATATCTGGAGATGCAAAAACGTGAGACTGAACAGCGTGAAGAAATCATTTACAGAAGTGCAGAAGGATATAACCTGCAACAGACAGCAGATACCAAAGACTATTTCAAAGACGATGTATTGGTAATAGACCAGAATCTTAAAGGAATAGACTTCAATCTCGCAAAATGCTGCAACCCTATATATGGTGATGATGTTTTCGGCTTCGTTACGATATCCGGGGGAATAAAGATTCACCGTTGCGATTGTCCGAATGCCCCGGAAATGAAAGCACGCTTCCCTTATCGTATAGTACGCGCAAGATGGGCAGGAAAGAGCCAAGGCAAGCAGTACCCTATCACTCTTAGAATAGTAGGTCATGATGATATAGGAATTGTGACAAATATCACTTCAATCATCAATAAGGAAAACAACATACTACTGAGATCTATAAGTGTTGATTCGCACGACGGACTATTTTCCGGTATGCTTACCGTAATGGTAGACGACATATCCAAACTAGAGGTTCTGATAAAGAAACTAAGAACAGTGAAAGGAGTAAAGCAGGTGAACCGAGGTTAAAATGAACATTCCTAAGCCTTGTTCTGTTAATTTAAGTGATTAAAAGTATTTACAGATTGGATTAAAAACTAAATTCGCAACGATTAATATAAAAAGAGGAAATATATGAAGAAGTTTATTCTTACCACATTAATGTTTTTTGTAGGCATAATAATGGTAATGGCTGCAGGTACGGCAGAAATAAAATTTGAGAAAACTACACACGATTTTGGAAGTTTCTCTGAAAATAGTCCTAAAGTGACGTGTTCATTCAAATTCACCAATGTAGGTGATGGTCCTTTGGTTATTCATCAAGCAATAGCGACTTGTGGATGTACAGTTCCACAGTATCCCAAAGAGCCTATCAAACCAGGTGAAAGCGGTGAAATTATTGTTACTTACAATGGTGCAGGCAAGTTTCCGGGAAGATTCCAAAAAACCATCACATTACGAACAAACGGTAAATCCGAAATTACACGTCTTATTGTTAAAGGCGACATGATGCCGGCAGCAGCAGATGTAAAATAACATAATAAAAAAAACGAAGAGGCTAAAAATAGTCTCTTCGTTTTTTTTATTATGTTATGTGTAATAATTATTTTAAAAGTTCTCCAAGCTTTGCTGCTATCTCATCGCCACGCAAATCTCTTGCAACGATATTTCCTTCCTGGTCTACAAGCACTGTTGCCGGAATAGAACGTACACCATACAAAGTAGCCCCCTCGCACTGCCAAGCCTTAAGATCTGACATCTGTGGCCACGTAATATTCAAATCCTTGATAGCCTGTTTCCACTTGTCGACATCCTTATCAAGCGATACCCCTACTATTCCAAAACCTTTATTCTTGAACTGCTTATATGCAGCTACTACATTAGGCATTTCCTGACGGCATGGTCCGCACCAGCTAGCCCAGAAATCAATAAGTGTATATTTGTTCTTGCTAACGAAATCAGAAAGTTTTACAGACTTACCTTCAGGTGTATTCATAGTAAAGTCAATATATTTCTTTCCTACAATAGTCTTCATAGCATTGTCGATATATTCCTTCAGACGAGTCATTGAAGAAGACGCAAGATATTTCTGAGGAAGTTTTCCAAGCAATGCATTTGTCTGTTCTACATCGAATGAAAAGCCATTAGTTTGTAGCATATAAGCACCTACTGCATTATCGAGGTTAGCTTCTGTCTGGCTATATACATAATCCATGCACTCTTCGGAAACTTTGTTGTGTGCTTCAACCAAAGAATCTCTCTGTACATCTGTAAGAGTAGTATCAGTATTAAAAGTAATAGCTATAGCATTCATCTGATTTTCAAAATCTGCATATTTTTCAATAAAACCAGCGAATACATCATTAGACGGAGTACCTGAAACTTTAGAGTTTCCTTCAGCCATTTCCACTTTTATATTTCCTTCCTCAATAAATACAGTTGCATTTATGTTTTGAGCCTCATTACCATAGATGATGAATTTTGGTGCAAAAACCGAATCAGGCATTCCCTTGAATTCAAACTTACCGTTCTTTACAATGGCTGAATCCAAAGTGAAAGCTTCTCTTCCATCGTAATAACGCATGTAAACATAATCGCCATCCTTCGCTCCGGCAATAGTACCGTTGATGGTATACCCACCTTTCTCCTGGCAAGCAACCAATGCCATTACACCGGCTGCTGCAAATAATAATCCTTTTTTCATTATTGTTTTAAACTATAAATTATTGATTACAAAATTATATCATTTAAATATAACAGTATGCTATATATGTGCCATTTTAATTATATTTAATTACTTCTTAATATATACCTCCCAAACGAAAGGAAGGACACAGCATGCCCAATAAACACAACCTAAAATCTCATTATCCATTCCCAAACAAACAGGTAAACCACTGTACATGAATGCAGCCATAAATTGAATAACAAAAAATAATGATATTATATATGACGGAAAACGACAAAACATGTACGACATGCCATTCACAATATCTGTATCATTACGATAACGGTCAGAGGAATATCCATAAACCATAGATGTAAGACTTACAGCTATTGACAATATACATAACGCACCATCATGCAAAGGTGAATCTACATATCTGCCCGTCACTCCACGAACTATATTCCATGGTCCCCATGCCAATAATGCATATACACTGAAACACAAGACTGATACCAAAGTTGCACCTATCAAGGATTTCTTTTCTTTTCCGGAAAGTTTTCTTTCCTGTTTAATGATACGCCATAATACACTTCCCAAACCAGAATGCATAAATAGCCCTGCTGATATAAAAAATAGAATTACAATATAAAGAGCGGGAGACGACATGAGATTTTCTTCTGTATACCTCAAAAACCACCTCAAGGCCTCAGTACTTATTATATTCCTTACGCCATCCCATGCATAGACATTGCCAATCCATGACATAACAGCCACAAACCACCACAAAAGAAAAAACAGTGTAGCAGGATGTATTATGTTTTTATTCTTCATCAGGCTCAAGATTATCTATATCAAGAATTCTGAGTTCAAAAGCACGTGTCACTAACCTACATGCATTAACTCCAGTCCTTTCATCCGGACGAAATAATCTGTTTATAAGTTCATTTTGCCTTTTCTCAATAGACTTCACTCCAAAAGGCATAGCCTTAAGATTTGTTATCATTTCTTTTGTATAACCCAGTGCCAGATGACGCAACAAACGTTCATCATATTCATCGATGTCATAATCAATTATTGCTTCCTGACGTTTTTGCTCTATTGCCACGCTTTGTTTGAAACGCGCTACAATCTTCTCCAGAATCGGATAATTAAACACAAGTTTTTTACCCTCCATTACAGCTTGTACGTCTACAGCAGTCAATAATTCTCCCGTTTTTAAGATAATGCCGTCGGCACCTGCATTAAGTGCATCCACCCATAATTTCTCATTCAACACTTCGCCTGTGAATATAAGCACTTTTATTTCCGGTTTCTCTTTATGCAGACGAGAGCATATTTCAACACCTATAGTAGTCGATCCTCCAAGTCCCAAATCGAGCAACACCATATCCGGAATTTTTGTTTCCAGCAGTGTCCAGAATTCAGCCTCCGTCATGGCTGTGCCTATAACTTCAGCATTAGGAATCTCATGGCGAAATATTTCTTCAGTACCTTTCAGCTCCAGTTTTACGTCTTCAACTATTATTACCTTAAACTTTTCCATACTTTATATAATCTTTTTTTACTTAGTTCTATAATTTATCTTTTGCTGTCAGTTTTTCAGAGGAATGGTGAACCATATACAGAATCCCTTTCCGTCATCTGCTACTTTTGCATTTATACGACATCCTCTACGACCACCAAATTCGTCATGATCTCTAATTATCTGTTTACATATTAGAAATTCTGCCCCTGAAAGCACATCACCATTTTCAGACAACTTTACTTTTGCATTATCAGGATAAAAAATCAGATTCAGTTCTTCTTGAGTGAAAACACGCCGCTTATCCAAGAAATCGAATCTTGCAAATCCGTCTGACTTACTCACTGCAAGGGTTATTTCTCCCTCTTCGCTATATCTCAAAGCCTCATCTATAAGATTTTCCAATAAAAAACGAAGCAAAGTTTCATCGCCAGTCACTACACATTCATCTTTGACCTCAATACTGAACAGAGGAAAAACTTTCATGCGCTTTATTGACTTTTTATAGTATTTATCGGCATAAGATAATAAATCATGAACTTTCACAAGAGAACGTCTGAAAGTGACACCTTCGAGCATTCGGGAAGCATTAGACGAAAGGACTGTAAATATTTCCTTATAATAATTCACCAGTTCATCCATATCGCGAAGACTCTTTTCCATTTCTTCACTATTCGAAGTCTCACTATAGTTATCTCTTATCTGTTCTACTAATTTTCTCAAACGCCCAGGATAGTATATTGTCTCATGTTTTATAGTGGAAAGGCAATTGTCGAGTACCAGATTCTGAACGTGCAGCGTATTTTCCTCATGTTCTGCTCTTGAAGCTTCATCCTTTGCCAGTTCAATATCCTGAAAGCGCCTCTCTACCTGTACTATTGTATGATATAAAGCTACACCCACATATTCACTCACAAGTTCAAGCAGTATCCTATCTTCTTCACGTATAGACTTTTCATCAGAACTCAATCCCATTACTCCAATGTATTTCACTTCATCAGGTGTGTCTACACGCAAGGGTAAGATTATCCACTTTTTATCTTCGTCATAAATAATACGTTTGCGAATATACGATTTATTAAGATTATCCCAAAGACTCTCATCTTGAGAATCACGATACCATGACAATTCGAGCTTACTATCCGTTTCGTCATAAATACCTATTACTAGATTATTTATAGTTATCAATTCATTGATATCCCTGAAAATCGTGCTTACTGTCCTTGAGCATATTTCCGAATTTTTCTCTGGAGTATCACCGGAAACTGATGCAGAAAAAACCGTCTGATTTATTGTAAGAACCTGCTCCATATTATATCTGTAATGAAGCATACGCCTGAGGTATATCACATAGTATGCCACCAGACCTACTATTATCAATACTACAAAAAGCATTATAGCCACCATCTTATTATTGGCAGATCTCTGCATATTCCTACAATACTGTTCCAACGACTTATCTTCACTTATCTGTTTATACAATGTCGTATAAGCCTTGTTGTTATAATAATATTTCGAAAAATTCTTAACAGCAAGACTAGCCACAGCAACCTCGTTACGTATATCAAGTATTATGTAATAATCTGTATCGAATTTATCATTAAGCCATACCAGTTCGGGCATCTCACCTTTACTGTCAGTGTCAAGCAAAGGAGTCTTATTTCCTGAATATTTAAGGTAGTGACGGTTCAAATACAGAAATGCGCTGTCAGCCAAAACCAATGCTTTGTCATATTCCGATTTTACATTACAGTTATATACCATATTGGCATACATATTTGCTATAGCCAGAAGACTGTCGTATCCGGTCACCACATACCCGTCGCTTGTAAGCTGTGACGAGTCTGCACTGGTTACTTGCGAAGACACTGGGGCTACAAATATCTGAGAAAAAGGAATCACTACTGCAATTATGGACAAAATTCTTTTCACACCTTTTGGAAGGCGAAAATAAAACCTGCTGCCTTTTCCCGGTTCACTTTCTATACCAAATTTACATACAGAAAACAACGGACTGGTTTTCCTGTATTTATCTACAATACCTTTACAATTCATGAGTCCGAATCCGTGTCCTTTCTGCCTCAGCAGTTCATTCGTGTCGGCAGCAATATCAGTTCCGATTCTACCGGAATCATATACCTTTTCATTCAATATCCGTTCTACATCATTGCTGGATAGTCCCGGGCC
Organism: uncultured Phocaeicola sp.; assembly: GCA_944322395.1. Taxonomy (GTDB): domain Bacteria; phylum Bacteroidota; class Bacteroidia; order Bacteroidales; family Bacteroidaceae; genus Phocaeicola. The sequence goes on along the minus strand of CALUPA010000076.1, from coordinate 7,519 downwards.
ATTATCTTTTACAGAGACCTCCACATAATTCTCACACTCTGAAGCTGAAAGTATTATCTTTCCGCCGGCAGGGGTGTATTTGCGTGCATTCTCTGTCAGCGTATTTATCATAAACAATGTAAGGACCTTATCAGCTTTTACCACCAGATTACTGTCTTCAATATACAACTGTTGCTTCTTTACTTCAAATGAATGTCTTCCCTTTGATATCACGGCAAACAGACCTTCAAGCGAGAAATTTTCAATATTAAGATTTATATCACCTCGCTTCATCTTTATCCATACAGCAAGTATATCGTTATAATCATTAATTTTAGAAAGCAATTCGTCGATATATTGCAATTTGGCATTTCTTATATCATTACCCTGTGCAAAAGATGCATTTCGCAATTTAGCTACTTCGTTTATCACTCTGTCAATGTATGGCACTATACCATTAACTATTGACACACACGCTTTCTTTATTTCGTTCTGCCGTTTGTTTTCCTCTATGTGCATGCGGTGGATGTATTCCTCCTGTTCCAAACGAATCCTTGTATCTGCCAACATCATAAGGTTAAGTCCGTTTTCGAGGGTCCACGCCATATATGGTGTAATAAGCCGCAGCATAGACATCTCGTCATGTCGCAACTTCCCGTTCTTCTTGAGCCACAAACGTCCCACAGCTTCCTCTTTACCAGGAGCTATCAAATCCAAAACAGGAACCTTACAATCGTGTATCCATTCCGGCTTTCCGTTTTCATTGCCAGAAGAATTTAGTTCAATCCATAAATCATCCGAAGCTGTTATGCTTAACACATCAAGGCGTACAGCCTTTTCCACCATATCAACCACTTCTTCAGGCTCAGATGCCTCTACAGGCACAGATGCCGTGATATTACGGCAAACCATAAGCACCTTATTAAGTTTCTCGACATACAGGTTATTGCGTATTCGCCAAAATTTATTCAGCAAAACAAACACAACAGCCAGAATAAAAAAACCAAGAACAACCATCATAAGAAGAATATTCAGTAAATACGATTCCTTATCCAAGGCTGCATACCTGCTTTCCAGTTCCTTATCCTGACGTGTATAGTCGAGAATATCAAGATATATATTTCTGTTATAATCAGACTGAAGTTTCATGCCCATTGCCGAATACGTACGGCTAAGCTGTTCCCTCAATCTTGCAATCCATTCTGGCACTGTCTTTATCCCATCGTTATTTATCCACTTCAGTTCCAGCGAATAAGGGAAATCCTCTCTGAATGTTTTCAATCTGTCTGTCGTATCCGTACAGGAATAATACTTCTCATGATGTTTATTTACGTACTGTAAAGCTGTGTCAAGCAAAGGCAATGCACGCTCAGGCATTCCTATATAATTATAATACGTAGCCATTGTCCTGTATGCTCCCGAAACCTGATACCAGTCGCCATACTTCTGAAACAAATTCAAGGCTCTTTCAGCAATATTCAAAGGCAAACTGTCAACTGCACAATCGTCTTCATTTACAACCTCCAGCCATGCTTTTCTTTTTCTTAATAGCAGCTCTCTGTTCGATTTAAAGTTCAGTATTTCTGCCATTGCCTGCAATGCATTAGCTTCAAAATACAGATATCCATGCTCGTGAGAAATTCTAAGACAATCTACCAGATATTCAAATTCACCCACAACAACATCCTCTTGTGTAGGTGCCGAATACATTCCCCCTGACCCCCTCATATACATATAATAAAGCATCTGAGCTGTATCAGACTCTATTTTGTCCACATCTATAGCATCAATCTCGGCCAAAGATTCTTTTTCCTGCTGTAAATAATAAAAATATACGCCAGATGTGATATGGAATTCAGACAGTGCATAATTAAATCTGGCAGAAAGAACAGAATCTTTCTCTACTACCCTATCCTCCTTAATTCGTTTTATTCGCCTCTGTGCCCTATTCCTATAATCATAAAACTCCTTATTGGACGATGTACGCTGACATATTTTCATAAGTCCTACATCAGCCACCAAACATTCTATTTCATTATCTGAAGTGCTGACAACGGTATTAAACATATCCGTAGCCCCTACAAAGTCCATCTTCATAAATGCACAGAAACCCATATTATTCAAAGTCCTGGCATTATCGGAACCATTCCCGACAGACATGGAATATGCCTGTTCAGCATATCGGGCCGACAGTGCCAAATCTTTATAACGAAAAGAATAAGAAAGACTGTTTAACGAGTCAATCTTAGACATCTGCGCATCTTTAACATCATGCTTATGACATGCTATTGAGAAAAAAACGACAAAAAGCAGAGAAATTATACCAAGAACTCTATCCATCAAACGAACAACTACCATAATATATACTTAATCATTCAAGTCTTTAAAAATAAGGAAGATATGTTTAGTAAAACACTTTTCAATAACAATGTCATAAAAATATTTAAACAAAAAGGTTGTATCACTCCATTATAATCCGAAGTAATACAACCCCACTAAACAAAACGTTGCTTAAACATTATTTCTTAGATTCTTCCAAAGAAGCTTTTCTAAATTCTTTCAACGCTTTTTCCAATTCCAAAGAAACTTTACGTGCTCTTGTTCCGGCAGCTTTGTTACCTTTTTCAGCCTGCTGAGTTGCCTCAGTCATAAAAGTTTCGCTTAATTCCTTAATTTTTTCAATTAATTCGTTCATAAAATATTATTTTTAAATCTTTAATAACCAAAACCGTTTATTATAAACCGCTTAGTATTTTCAAAGTAAATATAAAAACTTGGAATTACATCATGGTTATCATCCTATTTTACATCTTTTAACCAAAAACTTATATTCTTATATCTTATTATCTATTAAGGCGTTTCCTTTATTACAGAAGAATAAGAAAAAACTATTTACCGCTAGTTTTTATGACATAACCTTGACTTCAACAACATTTTCCGTATTGAAATCTACACAAAATCTATTATCGGTTCTTTCATTTACCAGCCACACTATCTCTCCACCCGAAGTAACCACCATAACACTCTCTTTTTCAAACAGTGAGAACTTTCTGTCACGCAAATAATCCCGTACTTTTTTAAAACCTTTCATTCCATAAGGAACAAATTTATCACCTGATTGCCACTTCCTTAGTTTCAACTCCCCACAAAGTTTATCAGCATCAAGATATGCTACATCCTTAGACCGGGGAACTGCAAATCCATGTTCAACTGCAAACTTTTTCACACAAAGTTTGCATTCTGCCCCCTCATCATCCTTTTCTTTAATCAGGAGCACGTCCCTATCCCTGAGCAACACCCATTTTTCAGAGTAAAACATTTTACCTGAAATCGAATGCAGGCTCCTTTCTATATCCTTAATCTGTGATGAATTAAATCCTAACGGCGAGAGCCATTCAAACAAGACTGCCTGTGGAGAGATTTCATTCAATAGTTTTTCTATAGAAACAGAATATGGAGTCAGCATTACACGCTCTATGGCAGATAACACAGCCTGACGGTAGATAGCAGCTACATCTGCCAGACGGGAAGCCGTTTCATAAACAGAATCACAAAATGAAGGATTAATCTGTTTGAACAACGGTATAATGTCAAGCCGGATTTTATTCCTTGTATACACATTTTCCAGATTTGTACTGTCCGTCACATAATTCTGGCATATGCCATGCAAATAATCTAAAATATCATTTCTGCCCACTTCCAGCAATGGCCTTACTATATAACCGTTTTTAGGCATTATACCTTTCAAACCGTTTATTCCCGTACCACGCGAAAGATTCAGCAGAAATGTTTCTACACTGTCATCCTTATGATGAGCCACAGCTATATAGGATGCACCATATTTCTGCCTGATATCCTCAAACCATGAATATCGAAGTTCACGAGCTGCCATTTCTATGGACACCCCATGTTTAGTGGCATACTCAACCGTATTGAAATGTATAACTTCAAGTGGAACAGAAACGTCACTGCATAACTCCCTAACAAAAGCCTCATCTCTGTCCGACTCATCGGCACGAAGATGAAAATTGCAATGAGCAGCTGTACAGCTATAACCCAACGACAACAGAACCCTCAACAGCGCTACAGAATCGGCACCGCCACTTAGAGCCACAACCAACTTATCATTATGGTTGAATAACTCCTTTTCATTTATATATCTTTCTATCTTATGCTTTAACATACTGCAAATGTAGCATTTTTGTACGGACTATATATAAATGAACTTACATTTTATATGCAAACAATAATATTTGTTGAAGAAAAGACACCATACTTCCTACTTTATTATTTAAAAACAATCTAAATAACTTGCATAAACAGCTGCTAACATCTATCTTTGCGGAAAAATAACAGAATCATGAAACTATCGGAACTCAAAACAGGAGAAAAAGGAGTAATAGTAAAAGTATTGGGACACGGAGGTTTTCGCCGCAGAATCATAGAAATGGGATTCATAAAAGGGAAAACTGTAGAAGTGATACTCAATGCTCCGCTCAAAGACCCTATCAAATATAAGATAATGGGATATGAAATATCATTACGCCGTCAGGAAGCCGAAATGATAGAAATTATAAGTGAGGAAGAAGCTAGAAAGACAAGCTCTACCACATCATTGTATGACCCAATATCGGAAAATATTCCTGTAACAGAAGAACAGATGAAAGCCCTTGCGCAAGGGAAAAGACGTACTATAAACGTAGCTCTTGTGGGGAACCCCAATTGCGGTAAGACATCCTTGTTCAATATAGCATCTGGATCACACGAGCACGTGGGCAACTATAGCGGTGTTACAGTGGATGCCAAGGAAGGGTTCTTCGACTTCCAAGGTTATCACTTCCGCCTTATTGACTTGCCTGGTACATACTCATTGTCTGCCTACAGTCCTGAAGAGCTATACGTCAGGAAGCATATTATCGAAGAAACGCCCGATGTGATAATAAATGTTATAGACTCAGGAAACATAGAACGCAACCTTTACCTCACAACACAGCTGATTGATATGAACGTGAGAATGGTTATTGCACTGAACATGTACGATGCACTTCAAAACAGCGGCAACAAACTGGACATAAAAAAACTGAGCCAGCTTCTCGGTGTTCCTGCCGTACCTACGATAAGCCGCACGGGTGAAGGTATAGACGAATTGTTTCATGTCATAATCGGACTGTACGAAGGTGCCGACTTTATGGGACAGAAAGAAGAAATCCAGAACGAAGCTCTTCAGGAATACCGCAAATGGCATGATGCATATGTGCCCGACCATAAATACGGAAGTCACAAGGAAGAAGAAAACGACTTTACGCCGAAAAACTTTATACGACATATCCATATCAATCACGGTCCGGAACTGGAAAGAAGCATAGAAGCCGTAAAAAAGGAAATAGGTAAGATAGAAAATATCCGACATAAATACTCCACACGTTTCCTTGCCATAAAAATGCTGGAGAACGACAAGGATATAGAACGACGTATAATATCCGATATGCCCAATGCAGACACTATAATCGACATTAGAAACAAAGAAGCCGAAAGACTTAGAACTGTACTTAATGAAGACAGTGAACAGGCTATTACCGATGCCAAATACGGTTTCATATCCGGTGCTCTGAAAGAAACATATACAGACAATAACCAGAACACAGAAATGTTCACCAGGATAGTGGACAGCATCGTAACCCACAGAATATGGGGTTTCCCTATCTTTTTCATATTTCTGTACATAATGTTCGAAGGAACATTCGTCATAGGGGACTACCCTATGCAGGCCATCGAATGGCTGGTAGGTGTAATATCACAAACAGCCGAATCATTCATGCCCGAAGGCCCTCTGAAGGATTTGGTAATAGACGGAATAATAGGAGGTGTGGGAGGAGTAATAGTGTTTCTGCCCAACATACTTATACTATACACCTTCATATCAATAATGGAAGATTCCGGATATATGGCACGTGCTGCATTCATCATGGATAAGATAATGCATAAGATGGGATTGCATGGAAAATCGTTCATACCTCTGATAATGGGATTCGGGTGTAATGTACCAGCCATAATGGGTTCCCGTATCATAGAAAGCCGCAAATCAAGGCTCGTTACCATGCTTATAACCCCACTCATGTCGTGCAGTGCACGTCTGCCGATATATCTGATACTTATTGGTGCTTTCTTCCCAAGCCATGCCAGCCTAGTATTACTTGGTATATACAGCATAGGCATTATATTAGCCATTATAATGGCAAGGGTGCTGAGTAGATTCATTGTAAAAGACGATGACGCACCATTCGTAATGGAACTTCCTCCTTACAGAATGCCTACAGCAAAATCTGTGTTAAGACATACATGGGAAAAAGGCGTGCAATACCTCAAGAAAATGGGAGGTATAATAATGGTGGCATCCATCATCATATGGTTCCTGGGATATTACCCTAACCATGAACAATACTCCACACAGGCAGAACAACAGGAGAACTCATACATAGGTCAGATAGGTAAAACCATAGAACCTGTAATAGAACCTCTTGGCTTCGACTGGAAAATGGGTATTGGTATCCTTTCAGGAGTAGGGGCTAAAGAACTTGTGGTAAGCACATTGGGAGTGCTATATGCAGGCGATGAGGAAGTGGACAGCGCTAATCTTGCCGAACGCCTGAATATCACTCCACTGGTAGCTTTCGGGTATATGTTGTTCACACTAATATACTTCCCCTGCGTGGCAACTATAGTAGCCATAAAGCAAGAATCCGGAAGTTGGAAATGGGCCTTGTTTGCTGCCACATATACCACCCTACTGGCATGGATAGTATCATTTTTGGTATTTCAAATTGGAAAAATCTTCTTATAAATGGACATACAGACAATAATTATAGGAATAATAATAATTATATGCGTAGCCTTCATTGGGCTACGCATGTATAGATTACTGTCCGGTAAAGGCAAATCAGGATGCGACTCATGTGCCGGATGTGCACTTAAAAAAACTTGCGAAAAGAAATAATCTTCTTTGTATCTTATACGATACCCTTACATTAAAACATCTTGTCCTTTCATTATCTGTAAATACAATCTTTATACTTATAAATACAACTTATATTTATAAAAACACAAATTACATTTATATATAAATCGTTTATATTTACAGTATATAATATACCATTTTGAACTTATTATGCTTAACAGTACAGAAATTCAAAATATATATAAATAAGGTATAATCAATAAAAGGATAGATAAATAATTTATTAAAGCATCTATTTTTAAAAAAGAACACAGATATAGAGACTGACTGGTATTTATATCATAAAGCATTGATATACAACAGTCATCATAAATAGCCAAGTAACAAATATGACAAATAATAAATTATAAAAGTAAATAAAGGCAGATTTTTTTCATCAAAAATATTGCATATTTAAAAAAAAGCAGTACCTTTGCATCGCATTTGAGAAAAACAACATCAAAAATGCTTTCCGGTTCCTTGGATGAGTGGCTTAGTCAGCGGTCTGCAAAACCGTGTACGGCGGTTCGAATCCGCCAGGAACCT
>CALUPA010000075.1 GCA_944322395.1 uncultured Phocaeicola sp. | reverse complement strand
CAGGAAAGTTGAAGAAGTGTAGTGAACTTTTTTAGTAATAAACCAATAAAAGTGTAAAGTAAATTTAGGCATAGTCAGGATATCAAGATAAAATCAGTGTCACACGTACGTGTGACGCGTGCAACACAAACGTGCAACAAGCGTTACACAAACGTGTAACGAGAGTAACACGAGCGTGTGACGGCAATTATGTCTAAACATAATAATTCTTATACCTAATCACAGGTACATACTGATTTATTATTAACTTTGTTCCTGCTAACAATACAAATGAAAACGTATGAAATTCATTTCTACTATAAATCAACACTGGCATGACTTCATGCATAACGACAAGCTGAAAGAAAAGATATATTCTATAGTATTCGAATCGGACACCAAGCGCGGAAAGATGTTCGATATAATCCTTATCAGCAGCATAACACTGAGTGTACTTCTAGTCATACTGGAAAGTATGCACATATTCCCCCACTCCGCCTATCTGGTATTAAGGATACTGGAATATCTGCTCACTCTGTTTTTCACTTTCGAGTATCTGGCAAGAATATACTGCCTGAAAAAGCCACAAAAATATATTTTCAGCTTTTTCGGAATAGTCGACCTGCTTGCCACATTGCCTGTATATATGAGTTTCTTCGTAGCCGGCTCGCACTACCTCCTTGTGATACGTGCCTTCCGACTGATACGGATATTCCGCATATTCAAGCTCTTCACTTTCATTAATGAAGGCAACCTGCTGCTCCGCTCGCTCTGGATAAGCGCACCCAAGATACTGATATTCTTTTTCTTCGTGCTGATACTTGTCACATCAATGGGAACAGTGATGTACATGATAGAAGGTGACGTGCCGGATTCCGGCTTCAACAATATCCCCAACAGTATATATTGGGCTATAGTGACAATGACCACCGTAGGCTATGGTGATATAACCCCGGTCACAGCCGTCGGTAGATTTATATCTGCCGTAATTATGCTGATAGGTTACACCATTATAGCCGTGCCTACGGGCATAGTTTCAGCCACAATGGTGAGTGAACACAAGAAACAGGAAAAGCGTAAATGCCCTCGCTGCAATCGCGACGGTCACGATTTCGAAGCAATATACTGCAAATATTGCGGTGCGAAACTGAAGGCGGAAAAGCCTCGCGAATTTGTGAATGAGAGGCCGAATGATGAACGATTCTGAAAAGTATGATTTTTAAATAATATTATATGCAAGGAAAAACAATTTTAATCACCGGTGCCACAAGCGGCATAGGTGAAGGCTGTGCAAGAAAATTTGCGGCAATGGGAAGCAGACTTATACTGAACGGACGAAATACAGAAAAGCTGGAAAGTCTGAAACGGGAACTTGAGAAGGCAGGAACAGAAGTCGTAACTCTCCCGTTCGACGTAAGAAACCGTGAAGAAATGCGTAATGCCATAGACTCTCTTCTAGGAGAATGGAAAAACGTAGATATACTGATAAACAATGCCGGACTGGTATTGGGCGTTGACAAGGAGCACGAGGGTTCTTTGGACGAATGGGATATAGTGATAGACACCAACATAAAAGGACTTCTGGCTATGACACGTATGATTGTGCCGGGAATGGTGGAACGCGGATGCGGGCACATCATCAATATAGGTTCCATTGCCGGCGACGCAGCATACGCAGGCGGCAGTGTTTACTGTGCAACAAAAGCCGCAGTCAAAGCACTGTCGGACGGACTACGAATAGACCTTGTTGACACTCCTCTGAGAGTAACCAATATCAAACCAGGAATGGTGGAAACCAACTTCTCCGTTATCCGCTACCGTGGCGACAAGGACAAGGCTGAAGCCGTTTACGACGGACTGAAACCGCTTACAGGTGATGACATAGCTGAAGTGGTTTATTATGCAGCCTCAGCCCCTGCTCATGTACAGATAGCTGAGGTCTTGGTTATGCCTACTTATCAGGCTACAGGAACTGTGTGTCACAGACAGAAATAATATACTAAAGCATCTCCTGCTACTCTGTGTAATGAGTAGCAGGGAGAACGTTGAAATTAATAATGAGAAATAAAATAATGACAATAGCAGCATGGATTGCCGCACATATCACAATTATAGTTATAGCAGTCACTGCAATAGCTCTCTACTTTCCGGCATCATTTACATGGATTAATACTTCAGCTATCACTCCAATGCTGGGAATAGTAATGTTTGGTATGGGACTGACACTCAACCCGTCGGATTTCAAACCTGTTTTACAGAATCCTAAGAGTATAATTATTGGCGAACTGGCACAATTCATAATCATGCCTTTTTTAGCATGGCTACTGTGCAGATTACTTCCATTGTCACAAGGGCTTGCGATAGGAATAATACTTGTAGGATGTTGCCCTGGAGGTACAGCAAGCAATGTAATCTGCTATCTTGCAAAAGGCGATATAGCATTAAGTGTAGCAATGACAGGTGTATCCACCCTTCTGGCTCCTGTAGTAACTCCTGCCCTAGTTTGGTTGCTTGCCGGCGAATCTATAGATATAGATATCACTGGAATGTTTCTGAGTATCGTACAGGTAGTTATATTACCTATAGTATTGGGATTCGGCTTTAATCATTACTTCAAACGGGCGACAATGCTTATAACACCGTTATTACCAATGTTTTCAACTTTAGCCATTACTTCAATCATAGGTATAATCATTGCACATAATTCAAGAAGTATCACTTCTTGTAGCCTGATTGTAGGCATTGCAGTAATTCTTCACAATGTACTTGGACTTATATTGGGATACAGTCTTGCAGCACTCACAGGAAGTGACCGACGCAAACGTTCTGCCATTGCCATCGAAGTAGGTATGCAGAATTCCGGACTTGCCACATCACTTGCAGCCACACATTTTGCAATGTTTCCTATGGCGGCCGTACCAGGAGCAATATTCTCTGTATGGCACAATTTCTCTGGTAGCATTGCTGCACAAATATTCAGAAAACAAGCGTCTGAAAAACCAAAAGATTAAAAAAAGAATAGCAAAAATATCATACAAATGAAATATCTCAAGTCCCTTCCCGTATGGCTATGCTTCATACCAGCAGCAATACTAAATGGTGGATTCAGGGAGTACGTATTAACCAAATATTTGGATACCGCACCAGCAACCGTCACAAGCGGTATCCTGCTCAGTATATTAATATTGCTTATCACATGGCTGCTCCTCCCCCGATTAGTCACTCTTAATAGAAAAGAGAGTTACATCACTGGCGGAATATGGATGTTACTCACTGTTCTGTTTGAATTTACATCAGGTATAGGAACAGGTGTACCAATAGAAGAACTCATAGCGGCATATAATCCATTATCAGGGAATTTATGGATACTGGTAGTCCTGACTACAATGTTTGCCCCTGTCATAATTTCAAGGAAAAAGGCTATATATAAAAATGAGACAAGAGACAGAATCGTAGAGCTATACCGCGGAGAATTATGGGAGTGCCAATTAATGGAATCAATTCTAAAAGACAATGGAATTAATTGTTTCCTAAAAAATAATATACGGAACGGTTACGGTCCTATTGTATCACCAGCTGAACAAGTACAGGTAATGATTAACGAATCTGACATTGAAAAAGGTGTCACCATATTGAAATCCATAAATACAAATTCAAGCGAAGGAAGATATGACTAACATGACAAACAATAATTTTAACATAACACACTGGTTAGAAATATTTCAGGAGAGACTCATCTTACTATTCGGCAATAGAATTAAGTTTTTCGGACTGCAAGGCAGTTACGGACGAGGCGAACAAACAGCCGACAGCGACATAGATGTGGTAATAATTCTTGACGAAGTAAACTTTAAAGACTTACTGAATTACCAGTCTATGCTTGATTCTTTCGAGGAACATGACATGATATGCGGATTTGTATCCGGAGAAAGAGAACTGATAAACTGGGAAAAATCAGATCTCCTTCAACTGGTCCTAGATACAAAACCTATAATAGGTTCATTGGAATATCTGCAAAATATGTTTAGTGATGATGATATACGCCGCTCTGTTTTGACGGGAGCTTGTAACCTATATCATGCTTGTTCCCATAATTTTCTTCATGCAAAAGACTCAAGCATGTTATCCGGACTGTATAAAGCAGCACGCTTCACCTTACGCATGAAACATTTTCTTGATACAGGCTCTTACATTAACTCAATGAAACTCCTGTCAGAACATGTAACAGATAAAGACCGCACTATATTGAATATCGCATCATTTGAATTTCAAGAAAACGACTTTACCGAACACAGCCGTATATTAATTGAATGGGCAAGTGAAATAATAACCGAATACCACGGATAATCCCAGGGAGGATTGTCATTTGCAGGCTTTAGCCATTCGCTTCACTACAAAAGGACCTTCGTAGATAAATGCAGAGTAAATCTGCACCAGATGGGCACCAGCCTTCAGCATAGCCTGGGCATCAGAAGGAGTCATAACTCCACCGGCACCGATAATCAGCATATCTTTTGGTGTATGTTCTGACAGGTATTTTACCACTTTCAGAGATTTCTGCATAACAGGCATTCCGCTGATACCTCCCGCACCTACTTTGGTTATCTCTGCCTGAGTTGAATTAGTGAGCAAAGAACGGTCCTGACTTGGTCCACATGCTATAAAGCCATCTATATGATGCTTTACAGCAAAGCCAATAATGTCATCAGCCTTTTCAAGAGGAAGATCTGCCGGCAATTTCAAGAAAACCGGTTTATTAATTTCCTGCTTATATTTTAATAAAGATGTGAGTACTTGACTCAATATTTCCGGTGCAATACTTCCCCAGTTTATCGTATAATAATCAGCATAATTTTTAAAACTACGGTATAAATCCTGAATTTCCGTTATTGCCTGTTCCGCATTATCCGGATGATTTGTGTTAATGTTGATACCCAAAATGTATTTTCCGGATTGTTTCCTTCTCAGATTTTCCATGAATACTTTTTTTCCTGGATTATTAAATCCAGTTCGTGAAATAAGAGCCTGATCTTTTGGCAAACGGAATATACGTGGAGAAGGATTCCCTTTCACCTCAGCTGGAGTTATTGTACCGACTTCTATAAATCCAAAGCCCAAATCGCCAAGTTCATCAAAACAGCTGGCAGTCTTATCAAAACCGGCCGACAGTCCTACCCTGTTTCTGAAAGTCATGTTTCTCCATTTCCACCCTGCCATGTCCGCATTACATGATGCTCTTACAATTATTCTTACAGGGGTCAAGTGACGATAGCATTGAAGTGCTTTAACAATTTTGTCATGAATTTCTTCCGCATCTAGATGGAAGAGCAAAGGACGAAGGATTGATTTATACATAGTATGTAACTGTTAATTGATTTCCGAATGCAAATGTACATTATATTATCGAAAACCTTTTATACAAAAAAGTTATACCCTATTACGCAAAATAATAGTTATATACCTGTTTCTTTCTCATATCACTTTTTTATTATATCTTTGTTTAAAGCGATTGATAACTAACAAATACCATTATGAAAAACAACAGAATTTCTTTCACATGTCCATGGAGCTTGGGAGTTACGGTCATAACAACCATAATAATAATTATTTTGGTCGCATCTACGTATTTTATCTGGACTGATGATTTTCCATCATCAATGCTTTGGTTTAAATACACGCTCATAGTTGTTTTTATAGTTACCATTATTGGTGGATTAGGCTATATGCCGATACGATTGACTATTGAAAATGATAAAATAATTTTATACAGACTGTTTGGTGCTATTAATATACCTATAAAGGATATTATAGAAATAAAAGCCATACCAAAATCAGAAACAGCTTTTTCAATTAGAATATTCGGCAGCGGTGGTCTGTTCGGATATCTAGGAAGATTCAAAAATCCTAAGTTAGGCAGCTACACTATGTATGCAACTAATATGAACAAATTGATTTTCATTCGTACAAGCAGAAAGAAATATGTGTTCAGTTGCAAGAACAAGGATGAATTTATTGAGTCAGTTAAACATATAAAAGAAACATAAGACACAATTTATTAACGATTTAAAAGCAAATATTTATGAAATCAGTTTTAATAGACAATTCCAACTGTACATTATACAAGACTTTCAAAGATTTATATACCACAAGTTTCCCAATCTTTGAACAAAGGACAAATGAACAGCAAAAAAATGCTTTCGAAAAAGAGAACTATTATCTTATTTCATATTTAGATGAAGACAGATTCGTAGGTTTCATATCTTATTGGGACTTCAACACATATGTCTATATAGAACATTTTGCTGTAAACACAGAAATCAGAGGAAAAGGATACGGCAGTAAGATTTTAGAGTTATTCAAAAATTCTGTAAATAAAACTGTCATACTGGAAATAGACCCTATAAAAGACGAAATATCAAAAGCAAGACTGCGATTCTATATCAAAAATGGTTTCTATGAAAACATATATAATCACCACCATCCAGTTTATAGAGAAGGATTTAAGCCCCATGAATTAATAGTAATGACAACCGAAAGGCCTTTGTCGGTAAAAGAATATTTAGAATTCAAATCAAATTTGGATGAGGTTGTAATGGGCTGTTATCAATATCTGACAACTCAAAGACTTATCCTCCGTCCGTGGACTGAATCCGATGCCGAATCGCTCTACAAATACGCCAAAGATCCTGCTATTGGACCAATTGCAGGATGGCCACCACATACATCAGTTGAAAACAGCAAAGATGTAATACGAAACATCTTATCTGCTCCTGAAACCTACGCTGTAGTATTAAAAGAAACAAACGAACCTATAGGCAGTGTAGGCATCATGTTCGGTGACAGCGTACATAGTGCGGATATGAAGGAAGGTGATGCAGAAATAGGTTATTGGATTGGCGTTCCCTACTGGGGACAGGGACTTATACCGGAAGCGGTAAACCGTCTTTTAGTACGTTGTTTTGACGAACTTGATACAAAAAGAGTATGGTGCGGATATTATGACGGAAATACGAAATCACGTAGAGTTATGGATAAATGCGGCTTCAAATATCACCATACAGAAGAAGGAAAGATTTCTCCTTTAGGAGACGAACGTACCGAACATTTTACATTACTGACCAAAGATGATTGGAACAAAAAGTAAAACCATGGACAAACAAATAAAATATACTATACGTCCTTTACGTGAAGAAGAGACTTATTTATTGAGAGATTTTCTTTATGAGGCAATCTATATTCCTGAAGGTGTGGAACCACCGACAAAAGAGGTTATAGATATTCCGGAGCTGAAGATATATATAGAAGATTTTGGCAAGGATAAAGACGATTATTGCTTAGTCGCAGAAACAGACCATAAAGTCATTGGTGCTGTATGGGTAAGAATTATGAATGACTACGGTCATATAGACAACAATACTCCATCACTTTCTATATCTTTGTATAGAGAATACCGCAATAAAGGTATTGGCACAGAGCTTATGAAAGAAATGCTCAAACTTCTTAGAAATAAAAGTTACCACCAAGTATCGCTTTCCGTACAAAAAGCAAACTACGCTACTAATATGTATCTAGAACTTGGATTTAATATCATTAGAGAAACAGATGAGGAATTTATTATGATAAAAAATATGAATCAAGATATGAGTAACTATAAGCGTTTTTTATCAGGAGAGCTTTGTAACCGTCTGGATGCAGAAGTTTTAGAAATGATAACACAGACAAAAAAATATCTATCTATACTGAACAATGTAAATACGAGCGAGGATGATAGAAAGAAAACATTAGGCAATATGTTAGGAGAAATCGGAAAACACTCCAGTGTAGGGAATAACTTTACCTGTCAATGCGGAAAGCATATATTCATTGGTGAGAAGACAATCATCAATAGTAATTGCACAATGATGGATGAAAATCATATTAATATAGGGAATAGAGTATTAATAGCTCCTAACGTACAATTCTATACAGCAACACATCCAGTTAATTTTGAAGAACGTTTCGTTAATGATTGGAATGAAAATTCGGAAGAACTGTTTTTCAAGACAAGAGCTTTACCAATAACAGTTGAAGATAATGTATGGATTGGAGGTGGATGTATTATACTTGCAGGTGTAAAAATAGGTAGTGGAAGTGTTATCGGTGCTGGTAGCGTAGTTACAAAATCAATACCTGCAAACTGTATAGCCGTAGGGAACCCATGTAGAGTTATTAGATGGCTAAAAACCCAATATACGATTCGCTCACTTGAAGATAAAGACATACATGATATGCAGAGCCTATTCCATTCCACTGTATTAAACATCAATATTAAAGATTATACAAAAGAGGAAGTGGAAGACTGGGCTTCATGCGGTGACGACATAGAACACTGGAAAGAACTTCTGTCTTCTAATCAATATGTAGGAGCGTTTGATGAACATAACTGTCTGATTGGATTTTCTTCAATGAACAACAAGGGCTATCTTCATTCCATGTTTGTACACAAGAACTGGCAAGGTAAAGGCGTAGCAACCATGCTTCTTTCTGAAGTTGAAAAAATAGCAAGACAATATGAAGTAAAAGAAATTACATCGGAAGTAAGTAAAACTGCACGTCTATTTTTTGAGCACAAAGGATATGTTGTGGAATGTGAGCAAAAGCAACTGGCAAATCGCTTGAAGCTGACGAACTATAAAATGAAGAAAGTTTTATAAAAACAATCAGCATAATCCACTGGTAAATATTTCTGTATAATTTTACCTTTTACCATAACGTTTAAGTAATTTATGCATACAAAACAGATTTGTACCACCTAAAATGAAACCTACTACGGAATACGCAATAAACTCTACTGAGGTCAAAATATGATATATTTCATAAAGTGACCAAATACAGTATGGCGCGCATATAACAGTAGATACAATTGCAGGGATATATTTACCCCAAATAATAAATTGCAATAAATGGATTAACAGGTGAATACTGAATGCGGACAAGCCACAATACCAAAATATAATATTACCTGTCATAACACTTATTATGGTAAGTACAGATACTATCAGAAATTCTTCTGCCACTATTATTGAGAAACTTCGTGTATCAATTTCTGTTAGTATAGCTATACGATGTGACAAAAAAGGGAAACGCCTATATAAATCAGTACGATATTTCCCCATCCATTTCTCAACCATTATTATTTCCTCAAATTCATGTATCATAAAGAATATTGGGAAAAGTAACATTAAATTACCCATATAACTTCATTTTTATTATTTTGAACAGATTTCCCTATTCATCAATATCAGACCTTTAATACAGACAATACTTTTCTGAAATATACCATATCCTTTAATGTTATCCCATTTTCTACAATCGGATGATCATAATTGGCAGTAAAGAAATCAGGAACAATATGAGAATACTTGAACCCACAGTCTTTATAAAAAGACATAGTCTCTGCACTCTCCCCTGTACCGACTATCATATATTTGAATTTGTCTGCATAACGTTTACACAAGAAATCCATCATTTGCTTTCCGTAACCTTTTCGTTGATATTGTGGAGAGACTGCCAAACTTTTAAGTTCACATACATTATCACCTTCATCAGTCACAACTGCGGAAGAAATAGGCTCTAAATCTGTATTAAACATAACAAACATATCGCCTCTCTCCAAATAACGGTCAATCATTGACTCCTGTTCATCTGCCAATAACAGCAAACCTAAATATTCTTTCTTATTTGTTTCTATCTTACGTATTTCCATGATGTTACAAAGATACTAAATGATTATATGTAAGCAAATAAAAGAGAAACCGTAATTCTGGTACAATCATCAGTAATCTGTATATAAAGCCTTAATTGTAAAGTCAATACCTTTGTATCAGTACAAAATGATAAAGACTATGATTATGAAAAAAGCAAGATTACTATTTTGGATTTGCATCTACTCCATGTTTGCAATGGCGTGCAGTACTGAACCGGAAATACCATCAGGGAGTAATACAAACAACGAAGTTTCAAATGAAAACAGTAACCAAGAACAAAACGGAGAAAACACAAACGACGATAACCCCAATAACACTGAAGAAAGTATGAGCAATTCAACAATTAAAATCGAAGCAAACGGAACGACTCTTACAGCCACATTAAAAGACAACGTGTCAACAAGAGCTTTAGTAAATCTGCTCAAAGAAGAACCTCTGACCATAAACATGAATGACTATGCCGGAATGGAGAAAGTCGGCCCTATAGGAACTACCCTACCACAATGCAACGAAAGGCTTACCACACAACCTGGTGACCTGATTCTCTACCTAGGGCAGTATTTCGTGATTTATTACGCTCCGAATACATACCCGCTGACTCCACTTGGAAAAATAGACAATACTTCAGGCGATTAGCTGATTAGAATTCTTGGTAACGGAGATGTAACGGTTACAATCTCATTAAGCGAATAAAAAAACTCTATTTATCCAGCCTCTGTAAATCGTTCTTCATACGGAATTTCAGAGGCGAGACTCCTGTCTTACGCATAAAGAACTTTCCGAAGACGGACTGGTCGGAGAAACCAAGCATGTCCGAAATCTCCTTTATATCCATATCAGTACATTCAAGCAGACGGCGTGCGTCAGAACAAAGCATCTTCGATATATGAAAGCAGACAGTACTGCCTGTGACACTCTTAACCACTCGCGAGAGATAGGTAGTCGTAATGTTCAAACTGTCTGCATAAAAACCTATTGAATGATGTTTGCGATAATTCTCTACCAGAAGTTTTTTGAAATTACGGAAGATTTCATTTTCACGTTTCACAAAAACCGTAGTATCATCGTTTTCCACACACAAAGCATCAGCCATTTGTAAAAGGAAGAAATTACACAAGTTTCGTATTATTCCATCGTGATATACATTCATAATGTTCAGCCTGTCACCAAAAAGCACCATCGTTTGTTTCAAATAAGAAAACCTGTCACTTTCAAGGATAAACACCGGAAGACGATAATTGCCAAGATACCTCGCCACCTGATTATACAGAGGTTGCCCGTCAGGAAGGCTGTCAAAATACGAAGGTACGATATATACGATTTTCAACGAAAAATCAGCATCAAAATGTTCGATTGAGCTTGTGGTACTCGGTGTCAGAACAACCAGATTTCCACTGCAGATGTCATAATTGCCATAGGTATCAGAAAGCTTTGCTGTTCCGTTAATGACGAGAAGAAAGAAAAATCCCCTTTCAAATATAATTCCGCTATAATCACCGGGATGCATATCAAAATCACAGTAACAGGTACTTCCTGCTGTTACTCCAAATGATTTCATAACTTCATATATAGAGACATCCATAATCTGTATTTTTACAGCAAAGATACGTTTTGTTTCGTTTTAAACCAAAATAAGTTGTTCTTTTATATTTGTCATTATAGATTTTAGGATGAACTTTGCAGCTGTTTTACAAATGACAAATACAATTATGAATAAATTTCTTCTAAGACGCTATCTCTTGTTCTGCGTAGCACTGTTTGTCAACGCACTGGGAATAGCTTTTATCACAAGAGCCGCTTTGGGTACATCACCCATCACCAGCGTAACATACGTTCTTAGTATGTTCACCCCTTTTACCATCGGCGAATGGACTATCATGCTGAACATACTGTTCGTCGTTCTCGAACCTTTTATGATGACACGTCAGGATCTGAAAGAAGACCTGCGTATGTTCCTGCTGCAGATACCGATATCTTTCTGTTTCGGAATATTCATAGATATATGTATGCACTATGTATTGTTCTGGCTCAATCCCGCCACATATCCCAGTATGATTATAGCTCTGCTGATAGGTTGCGTAATATTGGCAGTGGGTATTGCACTCGAGGTAAAGGCCAATGCAGCCATGATGTCCGGCGAATACTTCGTAAAGGTCATAACAAAACGTTTCCGGGGTGAATTCGGATATATAAAACTCGGATTTGATGTCACTCTGGTAGCCTTGGCATGCCTGTTGTCGCTGATATTTATGTCGGGAGTGTACGGAGTGCGCGAAGGTACGGTAGTTGCAGCTTTGATAGTAGGTCCTATAGTTCACTTCGTCAGTCCATATTACAGATTTCTCGACAAATGGATCATTCCTGCAAGCAGTGAAAAGACAGCAGATGTGAAAAACAACAAAAATGTCATCATCACCATTGCCCGTGAATATGGCAGCGGCGGACATCTGCTTGGCGAGATGCTTTCAAAAGAGCTTGGAATAAAGTTGTATGATAAAGAATTTATCGGAATGGCAGCCAAACGCAGCGGTATGGATGAAAGTTTCATTGCCAGAAACGAACAGTCCATTCCGTCATTCTGGCTGAAATGTATCATGTCGAAAAACAGCGAACAGCCACTGGAAGGAAGCCTTTCATCGGACGATGTTCTATTCGTGGCAGAAAGCAAGATTATTCAGGAACTGGCAGAAAAAGAGCCGTGTATCATCGTTGGACGATGTGCCGACTTCATACTGAAAGATTATCCTAAGGTTCTGAAAATTTTCTGCTATTCCGACATGGGTTCTGCCATAGAAAGATGTACGGAAGAATATGGCATAAGAAAAGAAGATGCCGAAGCAGAAATACGCCGTATCAACCGCAACCGTATTCATCACTACGAATATTACACCGGAGGAAAATGGGGAGAGCCTCATCATTATAATCTTATGCTTAACACAGGCAGTATAAGCCTTGAAACAGCATGCAAGCTGGTAAAAGATATTTACGGGGACATGTAATAAAAAAGCATTAAAAGACGCAGCTGCATTGAAGGTTAAATATGGACTTATTTAGCTTCAAATGCAGCTGCATTCTTTTCAAATATATTAAGAAGTAATACTCTATAAATCTGTAAAGACTTATCTTCTTCTCTTCAATATATCAGGTTTTGTCTTTACGTTTTTATCATAAACGTGTATCCACCTTGGTGAAAGTCTGTTGTCGTTTACATCCACAAGAAGATACACTGTTTCACTCCTGACTTCCACTGATTTGACATCATAGTCTTTTGTTTCTTTTATTCCACCTTTTTCAGGTTGCAAGAATCCTCCGCCACCTCCACAAACAACCTGCTGAATGGTTTTGCCATTATGAGTGATGCTACTTAGATTATACTGGTGAGTATGACCGCAGAAATAGTATTCTATTCCGTATTTCTCCAACAAACCCCAGAATTCATTCCTGTTTTCCGGGTTAGCATCAAGACACACATTATGAAACGTATTGCAGCTGAATGCCGGTTCATGGCCAAACGGTACTATTATATCTTTCTTATCGGCTAATTCAAGTGTCTTTGACAGCCAACCGGTATCCACAGTCCTCTCACCGTTGATATAGTTATCAAGTCCTACAAATGTTACGTTCTTATAAGAATATACCACGTTTAAGTCAGAAGAAATTATTTTCTTCCAAGGTCCGATATTATTCCCTTTGACATCATCTTCATGATTTCCACGAATGGCAAGAACTTTGACTCCTGCATCTGTAAGAGGCCGGGTCAAGTTTTTCCATTCCTCCAGTTCCATTTTCAGCCCCTTGGCATTCTGTCCTTTACCACCCTGAGCCAAGTCTCCCACAAACAGGACGACTTCAACTTTATCTTCAATAAGTCGTGGAACAATCTTTTTTATGGTGTAAGCATTAGGAACATGAGTATCTCCTACTATCGCAAATCTCCATGAACTGTTTGCAAATGCCATAATCAACGAAATACAATAAAATATGGCTGTAAGTATCATTTTCTTCATAATAGTAAAGTATTAATGTACCGTTATTGAATTTTCCTTACACATCTCACAGCGTTGTACACGCACTGCATATCTTTCTGAGGTCCGAAGAAAAACGGTACGTCAGAAGGATTGGCAGACTTAGGGTCACTGCGTTGCGCTCCGGCCCCATGTACATCGCACAGTTCACCGGTGCGAGGTTCTCTACCCCATGCATGACCGAAACACACATATACCGCTCTTTCGTATGGATTACGACCGTCAAGATGAGTTGTTGATGTCCAATAGAATGCATAATCTTTCACTCCATCATACAGATTATGTAATGTACATTCCAACAATGGAGATATGGCAGGCGAATTTGTATAGGATGGCGAACGGTCATAATCCACTATCGATTCTAGTTCCTTGGCATTTGGCAGATACCAGTCTGTATATCCTGCAAGACTAAGCGTATCAGCGTATGCCAAAGCATCTTTCCAGTCATAAAGTTTTCCATTGTCGGCTTTCTGCCACATCAGTCCTGTTGCATAGTCGGTAACAGTACCGTCACCGTTATCTACAAGCTGATTCTTGCCATACTCTGTATTGCCTCTCACCATACGGAAATACATCTTGTTTTCTCCCCTCCTCTTCTTTAGCGGATACCCCTTTATTCTTCCGTCCACGAAATTAACACCGAATATAGTAGTCTGACCGTTCATGGTTGTTCCTTTATATACGGTAGAAGTCCATGTCTGAACATCGATTTCACGTTCTCCATTACTGCGGTCGCCTATGGGCTGGTCAAAATAATCCATATCAATAAAAGGCTTGACAGCGCGTTCGCCCATAGACTGCCCCGTGAACTGAATGAGCGAATACAGTTCTTTTACAGTAGGAATACGCCAGTCTTCATATCCTCCCGTACGTAATGACTCCGCTTTCTTCTTGGCTTCTTCGAATGTGAGTTTCTCACCCATGTTCTTTTCCCACATCAATCCCGTAACCAGATCTGTAACCGTTCCGTCACCGTTATCCCTATACTTCGGCTGATTTCCCTGAACACATGCATCCTGCCCGTAAAAAGCTTCTCCAGGATTGGGCATTTCAATCTTACCGTTATCACTGTAACAATCTTTTTGATCTGTATCCACTATAGGATACTTTACCTGTGAATATCCCATCTGCATAATCAGCAATATTGCAGACGATAAAAACAATCTTTTCATACCTTGTAATTTATAACCAGTTTTATCGTTTAACACAAAAGTATATATAATACCATTGTAAAAATTCATTACACAAAAATGTAATGGTAAACGCACATTTTTTAGTGGTAAAAGACTTTTTTGGATTACAGTTTACAGCAATCCTCACGACCTTATTAGTTAAAACAAAAATGTCCTGTCATTTCAGGTAAAACATCAAGGCGTTTCACCTGAAATGACAGGACATTTTCTTATACATATGAATTATGTTGAGGTGTACTGAATTTAGTTGACAGGTTAATAATTAAAATCATATATAGGTTTACACCTTTTACATGTTAAGAC
>CALUPA010000074.1 GCA_944322395.1 uncultured Phocaeicola sp. | reverse complement strand
CTCTTTAGGCTACTGTTGACGGAACAACAGGTTCAGACATTATGCTGAACAATTACTTGTACGACTTCTTGTCGCACCTATTAGTGCAAAGATATATTTATATAAGATAAGTTACAAATTATAATAATAGTATTTATTCTGAATAAATATACATTTACACGAATGAAATGCAGAGAAACTAATCAAAAAAAAACGCTTTGTCGTTTCATATAAAACGACAAAGCGTTTCAGACAAAACGTCAAGACATTTTTCTGAACTTACGATTTTGACAATTTGTACCCTTCTTCAGTCTTAATCAGTGTTCCATCTTCAACCATAGACGAAAGCGTACGCGACAGCGACGGACGTGCTACTCCCATTATAAATGCCACATCCTGTATATTGCTTATGACACCGTTCCTCTGTAGGTAACTTATAATCCTAGTACTTAGATTCTGTAAGGCAAACTCATTAAGCTTCCGGCTCAGAAAGACACTCCTGTCTGATATCTGGCGGAGAAAATTACGCAGAAGAGCATCGTCGGTTTCCATCATCTTAAGAAAATCATCCTTCGACAGAGACCATATTATGACATCATCCTCTGCTTGTAAGGTTACTGGAAACCTGTTCTCTGTTCCATAAATAAACGCCGGTGCCAACATTTCAGGAGCAGAAAGATGTTCAATAACAATTTCCTTTCCCTCAGCATTTGTCATCTTGGCAAGCAGTGTACCCTGACATAACAGCAACAATGACTTACACAAGGTGTCCTGAAAGACGACAATATCACCTTTCTTGTAAGAAGAAATCTTATTGGAAGCATTCTTTAGAAATTCTGCAATACCTTCTTTGTTTACTCCTTCGAAAAGGGTGAAATCCAATATATCATAAAATCGTCCCATATGCTTGTCTTCAGTGTATTAATCATTTTTATCAGTCATGGTAACATCTGTTACGGAATAAAGAGTAACAACAGAATACCTTTGCACAAAAATAACAAACAATAGTATTAGCCACAAATTCAAATCACATTTATTATGACTGAAAATTCTATAGCAGTAAACGAAATGTTCTGTTTCCAGTGTCAGGAGACAGCCAAAGGAATAGCTTGTACCATCAAGGGAGTATGCGGTAAGAGTAGCTCTACATCGGCAGCCATGGATTTGCTGCTGTTCGTAGTACGAGGTGTATGCTCTATAGCGGACATATTAAGAGAAAACGGTATTAAAACAAGCCAAGAGATAAACAGTTTTGTGACTGACGCATTGTTCTCTACTATAACAAATGCCAATTTCGATGACGAAAGCATCCTGAAGAGGGTTGACCGCGGATTGGTACTGAAAGCTGAACTGAAGAATATTGCAGAAAAAGAGAATATCAAACTTCCGGCTGTAGACGAAATAATCTGGAACACCGAAAACAGGAAATTCTACGATGAGAAGTCTAGAGTAGTTGGTATTCTTAGGGAAAAGAATGAGGATATCCGCTCACTGAAAGAGCTTATTATATATGGTCTGAAAGGTATGGCTGCCTATCACGAGCATGCCATGCGCCTTGGGTATAATGATGAAAGCATACATGCCTTCATGCAGTCTACGATAAGAAAAATCACAGTTGACAACTTATCCGCAGAAGAGCTTACAGCATTAACCCTTGCCGTGGGCGAAACAGGAGTAAAAGTTATGGCTCTATTGGATAAGGCAAATACTGAGACTTACGGGAATCCTGAAATCACAAAAGTGAATATAGGCGTTGGAACAAATCCGGGAATACTGATAAGCGGACATGACCTGCACGACATAGAAGAATTGCTCAAACAGACAGAAGGTACCGGAGTTGATGTATATACACATAGCGAGATGCTGCCTGCACACTACTATCCTGCATTCAAGAAATACAAACACTTCATCGGCAACTATGGTAATGCATGGTGGAAACAACGTGAGGAATTTGCTTCGTTTAACGGTCCTGTGATATTCACTACGAACTGTATCGTTCCTCCTACTTCGAATGCAGTATATAAGGACAGAATCTTCACAACCAACTCTACTGGTTATCCGGGCTGGAAACATATCACAGCAGACGAGAACGGAGTGAAAGACTTCTCGGAAGTGATTGAACTTGCCAAGAAATGCAATGCGCCTACACAGATTGAAGAAGGCGAAATAATAGGAGGATTCGCACATAATCAGATATTGAGTCTGGCAGACAAGGTAGTGGATGCAATCAAGACCGGCGCAATAAGAAAGTTCATTGTAATGGCAGGATGCGACGGCAGAATGAAGAGCAGAGACTACTACACTGAGTTTGCAAAGGCATTACCGCAGGACTGTGTAATCCTTACAGCCGGATGTGCGAAGTATAAATATAATAAACTCCCATTGGGTGATATAAACGGAATCCCTCGTATTCTTGACGCAGGACAATGTAACGACAGTTACTCACTGGCCGTTGTAGCTCTAAAGCTTAAAGAAGTCTTCGGCCTCAACGACGTGAACGAACTGCCTATAGCATACAACATCGCATGGTATGAACAGAAAGCGGTAATAGTTCTACTCGCGCTGCTGTCGCTCGGTGTAAAGAACATCCACCTCGGTCCTACCCTTCCGGCATTCCTATCGCCTAATGTGGCAAAAGTACTTGTTGACAACTTCGGCATTGCAGGTATAGGAACTGTAGATGAGGATATGAAGGCACTCGGTATCAGTGTAGAATAAACGTAACATACAACAATTTAATTTCCGGTTTCAGTCTGTCTGATTCCGGAAATTATTGTTTTATAAGAACTTAAATATACAAAATACTATTCCAGAATCCATCAAAAGTCATAATATTCAAGGTATTAAACTTATTTAACTACAACTTTTAGTTTACCAACTATATTTTTTAGTTACTTTGTCACAAACGATAATCAAAAGCAAAGCCTTATGAAAAAGCTGACATCAAAGGAAGAAGAAATCATGGAACTGTTTTGGGAAAAAGGTCCATTGTTCGTAAAAGAGCTTCTTTCATTCTATGACGAACCAAAACCGCATATTAACACCTTGTCAACAATAGTTCGCGGACTGGAAGAAAAAGGCTATATAGGACACAAGGCATACGGAAACACTTTCCAGTATTATGCCACTGTGAGCCGTAATGATTTCAGTACACGTACACTGAAGAATATCATAAGCAAGTATTTCAACAATTCTTATCTGAATGTCGTATCATCCTTAGTCAAGGAAGAAGACATTTCCATAGAAGAACTTAAGGAACTGATACGCAAGGTAGAAGAGGAAAACAAGACCTCACAAAATAGCTGAAAGACCTTAATAAAAATCTGAAAGCACAAATTCCCAAACCTATGAACCATAAAACTTAGTATTACCATGGGAACACTACTCATATATATACTGAAATCAGGCGTATGTCTGGCGGTATTCTATCTGTTCTATAAACTATTGATGAGCCGCGAGACATTTCATCGCTTCAACCGTTTCGCCCTGCTCGGACTGATGATTATATGCTCCATAATTCCTTTCGCCAAGATAAGTATGGAAAACTCCACTGGAACAGTTCAAACTGTAACATCTATGGATGAACCACTGATGATACCTGTTATGGCAGATGCTGATATAGCAACTGAAGTCAACGATGCTTCTACAATGGAATATGTCATCCTGTTTGCAGCAGCAATATACATTATCGGAATACTGTTCTTCGCCGTAAATGAGATTTTACAATTCAGAAAAGTACTGAACATTACCTGCAAAGGTAAAGAAGAAGACATCAACCTGTATGTAAAAGACAGTACCAGAAACATAAGACTGATAGTGACAGACGAAAAAGTATCACCTTTCAGCTGGATGAACCGTATAGTAATATCGCGTACAGACCTGGAGGAAAACGGCAGAGAGATACTATGTCATGAAATTGCGCATATCTCCAACCATCATTCCATCGACCTTATGCTGGCTGATATATGCATACTTCTGCAATGGTTCAACCCGGCATCATGGCTTATCAAATCTGAACTTCAGAACGTACATGAATTTGAAGCTGACGAAACAGTGATAAGAAACGGTATAGACGCAAAGAATTATCAACTATTATTAATAAAAAAAGCTGTCGGCTCAAGGCTCTACTCAATCGCCAACAGCTTTAATCACAGTAAACTTAAAAAACGTATCACTATGATGATGAAAAAGAAATCCAGCCCATGGGCACGTGCGAAGTATCTCTACATACTTCCATTGGCAGCTGTAGCAGTCGCCGCCTTTGCCCATCCTGAAATCTCAAAATTAAGTGATGAGATTTCAAGTGTCAAAGTTAATGATTTTTCGGCAATTACGGAAAATCACGAGGTAGAAAACACTTATTCCAAACCTAATGGACTTATACTGGTTGAAGGTACGGTAGTTGACGATGCCACCGGAAAAGCGATAAAGGGAGCCAGTATATTGGAAAGAGGAAGCACGAAGGGTACTATTTCGGATGAAAACGGAAAATTCAGCTTAAGAGTGTCAGAGAATTCTGTAATAGTAGTTTCATATATCGGGAAGCAGACATGTTCTTTTGTTGCTTCGGCCATTGAGGTTAAAAATATGAAAGACAAACCTATAAGAATGAAAGACGAGGTACAGGTTACGGATGAAGTGGTAGTAGTAGGTTATGAACAGGAAGAAGCTCCTGAAGAGAAAGCGCCACAAGCTTCAACATCGCAAAATGGAGAAGTTTTTATGGTTGTGGAACAGATGCCTGAATATCCTGGAGGAATGTCCGAGCTGATGAAATACATTGCCCGAAATATTAAATACCCAGCTGATGCAGTGAGAGAAAAAAAGCAGGGAAGAGTGATTGTTCAGTTTATAGTAGGAAAAGACGGATACACCTCCGACTTTAAAGTCATGCACAGCGTATCTCCATCGCTTGATGCAGAGGCTATAAGGGTACTGGCCAACATGCCTAAATGGTCTCCCGGAATGCAAAGAGGAGAGGCTGTTCCTGTAAAATTTACAGTACCTGTGACTTTCAAACTCGACAAACAGGATAAAGCTGAGACAAAAACCACTGACGGTTCTCCTACCATGCCAGGAAACGTAAGTTTCAACAAGTCATTGGAAAATATTCTGATTGTTATAGACGATAAAGTGGCATCACAGAAAGAATTCAGCGCCTTAAATTCTCAAAATATTGCAAGAATAGAAGTCATAAAAGACGCGAACAAGGCACAGGAAATATTCCATAAATACGGTGTATTCGATAAGAAAGAAGGAGTAATAATGATTAAGACGAAAGCATGGAGCGAAAATTCGGTATTATCTCTCAAAGTCGACAAGATGACCGATGATAAAACTGTAGATGCGATTAAAGACAAGCTTCGTGGAGACGTACAAAAAGTCAACATGAGAAAATAAGATTAATACGTCTTCATTAATAAAAAGATTGTTCCCGGATTATAATATACCATCCGGGAACAATCTTTTTTTGCATATTCATAATCAGAACGTATATCCCACTCCCAAACCAAGTACCGACTTGAACTGTACACGTTCTGCCACTGTTGTTGTACCGTCATCATGTACTTTGTCAATAAGCAAGCCGTTGTAATATTTCAGACTTGTTGACAGAGTGACATTCAGCAGTTTCAGCAGCTGGTATGATATTGCTAAATCCCAGTCAACATCAAAATTTCCGAAACGGCGGTTATTGTCCATATACTTGAAATATGAATCAGGATTGTTTATCAGTCTTTTATCCCATGCATATGGAGTGAAGAGTCCTAACGTAGTCATCAATGTCAGATCCTTATACTTATAATTCACCGCCCCCTTGAAGGTAAAACCAAACTCGGCACGGGCATTCTTATAAGCCTTTGTTTCGCCGTCATCAGCATAGACATAAGTACCGTATTTCTCCTGCAAAACCCGGCGCAAATCATAGTCCACCCATTCCGCATTCGGGTCAAGTTTCTTCATATCCTCATTATACTGTTTTCTGAATTTATCATTAAATCTGTCAGAAACCGATACAGAAGTTATTCTACCTGCTATAGGTGATGCATAAACCGAGAAAATCTTGTTAGGTTTCCAGTCAATACCGACAGAGAAATCTGTATACGAGGGTGCCAACCATTTAGATATCGGAGGATTATATCCTGTGACATACTCATATCCCATTGTATATTGCGACTGGAACGCACCCAAGACAGTTAGATACCACGACTTGCGGAACTCCCACCCCATCTTGGTCGAGAAGTTTATTTTATCGTTCGATTTCTGTAGAGGGTCTTCATCCTGGTCTATCCATGAAAGACCGTACTCTGTATCAAGACTTGTGTCCCACGCAAAATTATCTTTTTTCCATAAAAGTCTCAATCTGGCAAAGGCTATGCCGTTAACATTGTTCTTACCTCCGGCAGCCCAGTTTACCATACCTGTAGCAGCGGCATTAGTTCCTACTACACCGGAAAAAGTCCAAATCCTATCGCCAGTATCAACTTTCTTAAGTTCTTCCGCTGCCTTTTTAGCATCTTCGGCTTTTTGAGATACTAACGATTTGTCTACATTTTGCGCAAATGAAGAAAATACAGTGGCAAAACACACTACTGCAAACGAAATCAACCTATTCATAACCCAATATACGTATAAAATATTTTCAATAAACTAACTGTTCTTATATAACAAGTTCGGATAATGCTTTGTTTATATCAAAAGTAAAAATATATTAAAACTATGCCCACACTATTGCATATCCAAGAAAAAGAGATACATTTGCAGTGTACTAATTAACTAATACACTAAAACAAATAATTATGGACACAACAATGATTAAAGCCGAGCATCTCACCTTCGGATACAGGAAAAACAAACAGGTGTTCAATGATTTCAATCTTGAAATAGAAAAAGGGAAAATAGTAGGCCTGCTCGGAAAGAACGGAACAGGAAAATCCACTCTATTGTATATCATCTGCGGATTGCTCAAACCTTCTCATGGAAATGTAACGATAAAAGGTATAGACATCAGAAGACGTCTTCCACAGACACTGTCGGACATTTATCTGGTGCCAGAGGAGTTCGACTTGCCTAACTTGTCGATGAAACAGTTCGTAAAGCTGAACAGCGGTTTCTATCCTAATTTCAGCAACGAGACTCTAAGCACTTGCCTCAATGATTTCGACCTCGGGATGGATATCAACCTTGGCGAACTTTCCATGGGACAGAAGAAGAAAGCATATATGTGCTTCGCTCTTGCTACAAACACCTCTCTCCTACTAATGGATGAACCTACAAACGGACTCGACATACCATCGAAAAGCCAGTTCAGGAAAGTCATAGCATCGGGGATGACAGACGAGAAGACTATCATAATCTCTACCCATCAAGTAAGGGATATAGACAGATTGCTGGACCACATAACAATAATAGACGGTACTGAAGTACTGTTGAACAAATCGGTAAAAGAGATTACAGACAAGCTATACTTCTGCGAACAAAGCATGAACGAACCTACCGATGGAGCACTGTTCATACAGCCGTCTGTACAAGGAAACAGCATCATAATGGAAAACAGATTTGACGAAGAAAGTCCTATGAATCTGGAAGTTCTTTTCAATGCCATATTGGCCGACAGAAACAAGATACAGAAAGTTTTCAACAAATAAGTAAGGAGGAACATTTATGAATACAAATATGAATTTCAGTTTTACAAGACTCATGGCGGTAATGAAACGCGACATGATGGAGAATTGGAAAACCAACATGTACAGGCTTATAGGAGTATATACAGGTACGGCTATGGCTTTCCTGTTCGGAATGAACGGCATTTTGTCCGGCAATAGAGGAGAAACAGGAGAAGCGCAATATGCAGGTTTCTGCAACACATTCCATTCTATACTGATATTCGTCACATTCTTCTATCTAATTGTATGTGCCTCAAGAATTATGGAAGTGATGAATACAAAAAACAAACGTATCTCGTATATGATGCTTCCGGCTACAATCGGAGAAAAATTCATCAGCAGAGTAATATACGTATGTATTATTTCTATGGTTATATTTTTTGTAGGACTATTCCTTGCTGAACTGACGAGACTTGCCTTGCTGCCGTTATTTGATGCGCCGGCAGAGTTCTCACGTTTCTGCCTGTTTGATATAATGTCTGTTTCTTTTAATGACACAATACATATCAATCCTGAAGTATACGGAACATCATCAACATTCATGTCTTATCTGTTTTTAATCTCTAACGGTTTATGGGGGCACTCCATTTATATATTGGGTGGTACATATTTCAGGAAGCATCCTTTCGTGAAAACCTGGGGAATAATGATGGCACTGTTTGTCATTGTTGCATACATATTCGGAACTATGGTTAGCAGAGAATTATTTTTATATTTTGATCCAACAGATGAAAGCTTATGGATTAATGTAAATATAATAAGCATTATATTCCTTATACTTACAGTTATTAACTGGACTCTGAGTTATCATATGTTTAGAAATTCACAAATCACCGATAGAAAACTGTTCACATGATGAAATTTAAGGAATCGAAATCAATATATTTGCAGATAGCAGACAGAATTATGGACGAAATTCTTCATGACACATACAAGGAAGAAGAACGAATACCGTCCGTAAGGGAGTATGCCGCAATGGTGGAAGTGAACGCAAATACCATGATGCGTACTTACGATCATCTGCAGGGGATGGAAATTATTTACAATAAAAGAGGTATAGGATATTTCGTAAGTAAAGAAGCAAAGGATAAAATTCTTTCGTTCAGAAAAGAGACATTCCTGAACGAGGAATTGCCGGAAATGTTCCGCACAATGAAGATTCTTGGCATATCAGGACCGGAAATATCAGCTCTATACAAACAATTTCTGAAAGATAACAAATAAAAAGTTTCAATATTATATCAAAAAAAAGAACATGAAACCAAGGAACTTACTTATTATAATCAGTGCCGTGACTGCTTTAACAGCCACATCCTGTATGATTAATACCGCCACAAGCAAAAACGAAATGACTTCTATATACGATGTGAGCACTTCATATAAATCATTAAGCGTGAGAAGTGCAATAAAGACAGAGTACAGACACGATATTGACAAACTTCAAATTCTTGCCGACTCTTCTATCCTTAATAAAATAAAGGTAATCCACGATGAAGACGGCATTGAGATTTACGTTTCAAGTTTTAAAAGTCCTTTCAAGATTACCGCATTGATTCCGGCAAGCAAGAAACTGGAAAGCATTGAAATTTCAGGAGCTTCATCATTCAGTTCAGACGGAGAGATTAAAGCAGAAGAACTTGAAATAGAAGTATCGGGAGCGTCGAAATTTGATGCCAATATCAGCTGTCAGTCGTTGAAGGCCAGTGTCAACGGGGCTTCTTTTGCCAGTATAGATGGTAAAGCCGTAAATGCTGAAATCAGTGTGAACGGAGCATCGAAATTATCATCGGAATGTCTGAACACCGATTATGCAGATGTAGACATAAGCGGTGCCAGCAAGGCTGAGATAATATGCAACAAGAATATTACAGGAGAAGTGTCGGGAGCGTCGAAATTATCATTCGGTGGCACGGCCAAATCAGATGTATCAACAAGTGGAGCTTCAAAAGTATCAAGAAAATAAAATCAAAACCAAACTAAAATGTCATCTAATGTCTTAAGAGGATTTATATGTATCCTCGTATGCCTTACCGCCACTGTTGCTTTTGCACAGAATAAAGGAGAAACATACTCAGTAAAAGGCACTTTAGTTGACTCACTTCTTAACGAAAGCGAGCCATACGCCACAGTAAGAATCTCAAACGCAGCAAATCCTGAAGGAAACGTAAAGCTGTCAGTCACCGACGAAAAAGGACGTTTCAACGAGAGACTGTCCGAGCCGGGCGACTACGTCATAACTCTCTCATCGGTAGGAAAGAATACCGTAAAAAGAAACTTTACATTACCTCGGAACTATATTTACTTCCGAGGCAACGGAAATGCTTAAAGGTGTGGAAGTGGTGGCACAGAAACCTCTCGTGAAAGCTGAAATAGACAAGATAACCTACAGCATGGAGGACGACCCGGACTCAAAGACCAACACCACACTGGAGATGCTCAAGAAAGTTCCTCTTGTGACTGTGGATGGAGAGGACAATATTCAGGTGAATGGCTCAAGCAGTTTCAAGGTACACGTAAACGGAAAACCAAACACTCTGATGAGCAATAATCCGAAAGAAGTGTTGAGAAGTCTGCCAGCCAGCAGCATCAAGTCTATAGAAGTGATAACAGAACCGGGAGCCAAATACGATGCCGAAGGTATTGGAGGTATTCTGAACATTATTACTACGGACACAAAGATGCAGGGATATAACGTCACACTCGGCGGCAGAGCAAGCAACCAGGGCTTTTCCGGCTATGGTTATGGTACTGTACAGGTAGGTAAGTTTACCGTATCGGGTAACTATTCGTACAACTACAGCACACAGCCACGCAGTTACTTCAGTTCCGGACGTGAGGACTACACATCTGACACAAACAAGTATCTCAACAGCGAAGGTTCATCAAAAAGCAACGGAAATTTCCAGTTCGGCAACCTGGAAGGTAGTTATGAGATTGACACATTGAACTTGATAACATTCTCTGCAAACATGTTCGGAGGTAACTTCAAGACCAACAGCAATTCAGAAAACCGCATGCTGAACAATATGGAAGAGTTGACATACCGATACAATACTCTGAACAAATCCACAAGCGGTTTCGGCAATGTAGGCATAAATTTAGACTATCAGCACTCCTTCAAAACCAAAGGCGAATATCTTACCGTTTCGTATAAGTACAACGATTCCCCAAACAACAGCGAATCAGCTACTGAATATATGGACATAGCAGATGTTCCTTTCTCGCTGGAAAACCAGTATTTCGACAATAATGCCCACACAGCGGAACATACAGGACAGATAGACTACGTAAATCCTATAAACGACAAGCACTATATTGATGCGGGTATGAAATATATCTATCGTCTGAATGCGAGCGACAGTAAATACTTCATCCAGCAAAGCGACGGTTCGATGCTTAAGGACAACAACATGTCGAGCGTATTCGACCAGGGGCAGAGCATCCTTGCTACATACGCCGACTATCAGCTGAAGTTGAAAAAATTCGGTTTCAAGGCTGGTGTAAGATACGAACATACGTTTATGGATGTGAAATACGCCCTCCAGCCGGAGCGGAACTTCAATGCCGGTTTCAACGATGTAGTTCCTACAGTAAACATGTCGTATATGCTTGGCACTACATCTACTCTGAAGGCTAATTATAATATGCGTATCAACCGTCCGGGTATATGGTATCTCAACCCTTTCCGTGATGAAAGTAATCCTACATCAGTGAGCTACGGAAATCCGAATCTGGATACAGAAAAGGCACATATCATAGGACTGACATACAGTTCTTTCTCTGCCAAATTCAATATGAATGCAACACTGAATTATACATTCACAAACAACGGTATAGAAAGATACTCATTCATGAAAGATGGTATACTGAATAATACTTACGAAAATGCCGGAAAAAAACAGATTACGCGCCTGTCATTGTGGATGAACTGGAACCCGGGAAACAAGACCAGAATATCAATCAACGCATCAGGCTCTTATTCGGACTATAGCAGTGATTTGCTGGATACCAAGAATTCCGGTTTCAACGGTAACCTGTTTGGAAACATACAGCAGACACTTCCTTGGGACTTACAACTCAGTGCTTACGGTGGCGGAAGTACTCCATATATTAGCCTACAAGGTAAAGGTTCATCATACTATTATTACGGTCTTGGGCTTACACGTTCATTCCTGAAAGAAAAAAGACTGAGCATTTCACTGTCTGCCAACAATATTTTCAACAAATACAATACATACGAAAACAATACGGTTACAGACACCTTCCGCTCATGGAACAAAAACAAATACTATAATCTTGGATATGCCCTCAGCATAAGCTGGAGATTCGGTGAACTGAAAACCCAGGTGAAGAAAACAAACAGAAGTATCAACAACGATGATGTAAAATCGGGAGGAGGTAGCGGCTCAAGTTCTTCTGCCGGAGGACAGGGAGGTATGTAATAAAGACAATATTTGAACTGCATCCCAAAAGTTATACATAAAACTTTGAGATGCAGTTCATTTGAAACTATCTATCCCTTAATGGCTTAAAGAGGTATCAAACGCCCTCTAAAACTTATATCATGTCCTCCGAATACATTTTCTTTACTTACAAAACAAATATTGGATTTTTTATAAAGGACTAACAGAAAATCAGATGTTGAGCGGAAATGCTTGTCACTCGATTCCACATGTATAAAATACTCAACGTCGCCATTCTTCTTTTCCTTGCCTTTTGTCATTGTTGCCAGAACATTTTCCGCACGTTCCGGGAAAGGAGGATTCTTAGTATGCCTAAGGTCGTCCGGCGAAATATAATATGATACTTTGTCTCCATTCATTGCGAAACGACACTCCGAGGCATATCGCATCAGAGGCTTGTTCTTTTGAGTGTTGGCATATGTAAAATTGTCATAAATCTCTTCTATCACGATTTTAAACCTTTTGTTTTCCAACGCCTGCAAAGCCTCATCATGCGTCACCTCTCCAACTGATTGCCTGGACGTTCCGCACCCGACAGCCAAAAGAAGCGCCAGAAAAGAAAGCATTATACGAACAATCGTTTTCATAATTACATTTTTTATATATTTTATTAATACAAGGCATCAAATGCTGTAACTGCCGCTCTTGTACCTTCTAATATTCCTCTACCTTTTGCTGTACTTTTCAAAGTTGTCCCTGCACGGTTATTAAATATAGTGAATTCTCTATTTATAGAAGCCGGTGAATGATATTCCGAATAAATAACACGAACAGTACGATACCAAGCAAAATCATAAGCCTCCAAGAAACTACTATTTCCGGAATCCATAGATGTTGAACGGAAAGTTGTATAATATTTATCAGCAACCGCATTGTTATACCAGCCTGCAGGAGCTCTAAGCGGCACTAAACGACCAGGTAATTCTACACGGTTGGTATCTCCCCACCTATCATCAGGAGCGCCACCAGTAGTAGTTAATTATATCAAATGTGACTCTAAAAGAACAATACTTAAAAGTAAATCTCCATGATTAGATTCATATTCCTCTCCACACTCATAACAATTATTTCTCCATCCACCATTAAAAAATCCACAATTTATATCCGGACACCTCCAATGGAATCCTGACAATGCACGACTTTCTGTTAAATTAAAAGATACTTCATTTAATTGTTCATCACTAACAACTGTTCATTAATATTCCACCAACAATTGCTAAGCAGAATAGCATACAATCAATAAAAAACGTTCTCATAACAAATAGCTTTTTAAAGGTTAATAAATACAATATTTCTCGTCTTTTATAAATATAAGTATTTTTTTCATAATCGAAGATATATAGTATAATGTTATTAAACATACAACGAAACGCTCCGGTACTTTGATTTTGCGAAGTAAATTTCAATAAACTGACAGTAAACAAAAGTATTATAACAGACGAAAAAAACAGCATAACATAGGGAGCTTAATTATTCAAATAAAAATATTGAAATCAAAGAACAAGCATTGTCATTAAAAAAGCATTATCTTTGACTGCTAAAGAACTCACAAAATAATTAATATACGAATGGAAATTATCTTTCTCATTATAGGAATGGCCATAGGATGTCTGGGCGGATATATGATAGCGGCAAGGAAAACAGGCATACTCCAATCACAACTCAGGATGCAACAGGAACACTCAACCGAGTTATTGAGGAATGAACAGACCAAAGCAACACAACAGGCTGAAAGTCTAAAAAAAGACATACAAAAACTGCAAGACAAGCTGGACGAAAATGCCCGTCTGCTGAACGAGGCATATACGGTTTCGGCATCATTGAAGACTGAAAACCGTAATATGGCCGAGAAACTGGAAACTCAGAAAGAAGAGATTGCAGCGATGCACAAGCAGTTCAATATGGAGTTTGAGAACATAGCCAACAAGATTTTCCAACAGAAGACAGAGACTTTCAACAAACTTAGTACTGAAAGCCTCAGCAGTCTGCTAAAGCCTTTTGGCGACAATCTGAACGAGTTCAAGCATCAAGTGGCAGAGGTATATGAGAAGGAATCGAAACAACGTTTCTCACTTGAAGACAGAATAAAGGAGCTCGTCCTTCTGAACAAACAGATAAGCGATGATGCCAACAATCTGACAAAGGCTCTGAAAGGGGATTCGAAAATGCAAGGAAACTGGGGCGAAATGATACTGGAAACGATACTTGAGAATTCTGGATTGCATGAAGGAGAAGAGTATTTCCGTCAGGAATTTCTGAAAGATGAGAATGGCGAGTATCTGAAAAACGAGCAGGGACAGAGACTACAACCGGACGTTATAGTTGTTTACCCTGACAACCGCCATGTGATAATAGATTCCAAAGTTTCTCTCACTGCATATGCCGCATATATAGGAACTGACGACAAGGCAGAAAAAGAACAGTATCTGAAAGAGCATCTGCGTTCGGTAAAGGCTCATATAGACGAACTAAGTAAGAAAGACTATTCCAAATATAACGTATCGGCACTGGACTTTGTAATGATGTTCATCCCTAACGAACCGGCATACGTGCTTGCTCTACAGGCAGACAACAATCTGTGGAATTATGCTTATCAGAAAAAGGTGGTGCTTATGAGTCCAACCAATCTAATCGCAGCTCTAAGACTGGCTCTTGACTTATGGAAACGTGAGTATCAGGAAAAGAACATACAGGAGATAGTGAAACGCGGAACTGCACTGTATGAGAAAATGGCAGGATTTGCGGAAACATTCGAGAAGATTGGGGATGCGATAAACACTGCAAATACGGCATACGGCAATGCACGTTCACAGCTGTCGGAAGGAAAAGGAAATCTCATCCGTCAGGCAGAAATGCTAAAGGAACTTGGTATCACTCCGAAGAAGAATATCCCCTCCAGACTGCTGGATGAGAAGTAATCATTAAAAAACAGAATATGATTCAAACATATATTTTTTGGTGCTGACTATAGTCGGCAGCACTGCCCACTATAGTAGACAGCATTGCCGACTGTAGTGAGCAATGCTGTCCACTTCAGTCGGCAATGAAAAATGTCAAGCCATAATCTCCCATAAGGGAAACCGGTTTATTGTTCAGAATCGTCTGCCAGAACTTTCATCTGACATTGCTTGCAGTCAAACTCCAGGCGGAAGCGTCTGCCATCTGAACTTACAAGATAATACG
>CALUPA010000073.1 GCA_944322395.1 uncultured Phocaeicola sp. | reverse complement strand
TTTTCAAGGCCAATTTAGCGGTAAAACTGGATGGATTAAGCCGTTCAGAGTGGGTGGGGATGCTCCGTTTTCGGCAAGACAATATAAGTTCTTCCCTCTGAAGTGTATTTGATTTTATTGTTTGTCTGGTATCTTTATTGTTCTTACCATTTTTCATGAATGACAAATTGTTTGATATCACCATGCCATAAGTAGGATTTCCCTTTAAATTATAGTTAATAACATTCACTTTACGCCAGTTATTATCCTCTATAGCATTATTTATCTTTATAGTTGCCCTGAAATTCTCATCCTTAAAGTTATAAACATAAGTATATGACACTGTTAATAAAAGTATTATAACTGAATAAACTGTTTTATATTTCATCTTTTCCAACAGTCTGGTTCTACTGTCTAACAATTGTGATATAATAACAGAAGAAAACATTATAATAAAAGGAACCCATAAATAGATATAATCATGTTTAAACTCAAAACCCGATACTACTGAAAACAAATGATAGAATCTATTATGAGAGTATGACAATGTATCTGTAATTAAGTAATGTGACAGTGCAATAACTATTTCAGCGCTTATTACCGTATATTTGATTTTTCTATCAACAAGTTCGTTCAGTATATATAGAATACATGTGAAATATGCATAGAAACCTATAAACTTGAACAATATTGCAGTTATAAAGAAGATAGATAATCTTGAATATATTCCTATAGTTTGTTTATAAACTATATATAGTAACAAGGATATTATTATACCGAATGCATTGGTAAACATGTATCCCGGAGATTTTAACACTATTAGTTCATAACCTAAAATAATGTTTGAAAGCAAGAGCATATACGACGGAACGAACATTAATGAATTTATACTCACGTATATGTTTGGAAATGCTTTTTTAAGCAATAATGGTATTGTTGATAACAATGATATAAATATTATTGAGCCCAACAACGGATAATAATAGAACTGAGTAAAGAATAATCCCAAATATGAAAGTAACCCTCCAGAAGTATTTATATTATCATAAAAGAAATTCTTTGTCATCGAAAAAAAAGACATTTCTTCTGTCCATTTGAAATAATAACTGTTGGTTATTATTGTAAGATATACAGATACTAACAGTAAGATAATATAGTTTGATACTATGGATAAGGATAATTTCTTCATACTCAAGATAAAAACAAAGTTTGTGTTTACATTATAGATTTCAATCTAACGACGATATGATGCTATAAAAGAAAAATGTTGTGGTAAAAAAGCAATTACCACAACATTAGTATTCCTCTTTCTATAATCCGAGTTTAGCCGATATATCAAGCATACGCTTTATAGGCTTTATAGCTTCTTTTGCTATCGCTTCGTCCACTACTACCTCAGGCCATTCGTATTTCAATGTGTTGTAAAGTTTCTCCAAAGTATTCAAGCGCATGAAGTTACATTCATTGCAAGCACAAGTACTGTCTTCAGGAGGTGCAGGAATGAAATTCTTTTCAGGACATTTGCGTCGCATTTCGAACAATATACCGCTTTCTGTAGCTACTATAAAATCTTTCTTTTCGCTGTTCATTGCATGTTTCAGAAGTCCGGCAGTAGAGCCTATCTTGTCTGCAAGCTTTGCAACCGCTCCCTTGCATTCCGGATGAACCAGTACATCGGCATCTGGATATTGCTTTTTAAGCTCTATAATCTTCTCTACAGAGAATTTCTCATGCACATGGCATGCTCCGTCCCAAAGAAGCATATTTCGGCCTGTAACGGAGTTTATATAGTTTCCAAGGTTCTTGTCAGGACCGAAGATTATCGGCTGGTCTGCTGGAAAACTTTCCACTATCTGCTTTGCATTGGTAGATGTAACCACGACGTCTGTCACTGCCTTCACAGCAGCACTTGTATTAACGTAAGAAATTACGGTGTGATCTGGGTGCTGTTTCACGAACTCGGCAAACTTGTCGGCAGGACAACTGTCGGCCAACGAACATCCTGCATTGAAATCCGGAATTAGAACTTTCTTGTCAGGACAAAGTATCTTCGCTGTCTCGCCCATGAAGTGGACACCGCACATCACTATTATTTCGGCATCGGTCTTTGCCGCCCACTGAGCAAGCGCAAGGCTATCTCCTATGAAATCGGCTATTTCCTGTATTTCGTCCGCCTGGTAGAAGTGTCCCAATATCACAGCATTCTTTTCCTTGCGGAGTTTGTCTATTTCGGCTTTCAAGTCTAGTGTCTTGTCTACGGGTTCATCCACATAACCCTTTTTCAACCATTCTTCTTTCATAACTATAAATATTTTATTTTTTCTTCTTTTTAAAAGAAATCTTATGATGCTATTAATATGCTGTTGATTATGTTGGCAAAAATAATACCGTATTTCTTGCTTTTTAAGTTATTAATATAAGTGCTGTATGTATTAATAACGATTCAACAGCGTTAAGTGCTGATAATTCAGTACTTAGTTTGTATATTAACATTTTGTTGATATTGTGCAAAGTTAAAAACTTTCCGTTTATCAGCTATTCATTTCTTATTAAAATTGTGTTCAAATTGTTTATGAAACTTTTGGGTTAGTTTTTTGGATTGTTGGTTTATAGACACTTATAGATGTTTGTTCCGGAAATGCAAGAAATAGTTTTAAAAATCTATTCTCATGTTTTCTACACGATTTATACACCTTTTCAACAGATTTCAACAGGGTTATTAATATTGTTTCTATCTTTGCGGACAGTAATTGTAAATATATAGATATGTCTGAAATAAGAAAGCTGAAAATAACCGAAATGAACCGTCTGACGGTGGAAGAATTCAAGGAGGCAGACAAGCTTCCTCTGGTAGTGGTACTTGATGAAGTGAGAAGTCTGCATAACATTGGTGCTGTATTCCGTACTTCGGATGCTTTTCTTGTGAACAGGATATATCTTTGCGGGATTACTGCTACTCCTCCTAACGCAGAGATGCACAAGACTGCTTTGGGAGCTGAAAATACTGTTGACTGGAAGTATTGTCAGAACACTCAAGATGCTGTAAATGAGCTTCATGAAGCTGGATATACAGTCCTTTCAATTGAACAGTGCGAAGGTAGTACGATGCTTGGTGATATGGTTCTGGATAAGGACAGGAAATATGCTATAGTTATGGGAAATGAGGTTAAGGGAGTAAAACAGGAGGTTGTTGATATGTGCGATGGATGTATAGAGATACCTCAGTATGGCACAAAACATTCACTGAACGTATCTGTAACTGCCGGAATCGTTTTATGGGAGTTTGCCAACAAGCTGATGGAGTTCAGAAATAACTGTTGATAACATTATTAATAAAGTAATTATCCACAATATAAACAAATGAAAATCAAATGTTTATATTGTGGATAAATGTTTTATAGCTGTCCGTTTTCAACAAGGGTGATAACACGTTCCACCATCTCGTCTTCGCCGTCTGGTCTATATTCTTTTTTCAGACTTGCACCGAACAATGCAGCGAATGTTTGATAGAATCCCGCTTTAAATGGTCCCATAAAAGCTTTTACCAGTTGATATGATGATTGGTTACATTCACGGTTTACTAACTTTATCAACAGTTTACCCTGTGAAAATGTCAATTTCTTCATTCTTGGGGTATATTGTTCTTTAAGTCCTTTCTCAACGGCTTTTATATGTTTTTCTTTAGCCTTTTCGTCAGGAAGAGTCTCCAGATATTCGTATGTCTCTATTACTATATTTCTGATTTCTTTGGCTATGGGAAGTGTTTTCTTTACGTCTCTGACCAATTTATAGTAATATTTCTCTTGTTTTTTATTTTTAAACTTAATTTTAGGGTATACATATACGTTTCTCAGAGTTATATATGGTATAGTGTCTCCTTTATAGACACACACTTTCACCATATATCCTTTGTGTTGAGGAGTATCTTGTGCTTTTAATCCTAGAATTGTTAAAAAGCACGTTATTATTAATATGTACATATATTTACTCATTGGCGCAAAAATAGGAATAAAAACAATTATATGGTCGATAAAAGTATTATTTTTTATTGTTTATAAGTTTATCAACATTATGTGGATAAGTAGATTAGTTGTTTATATTTCAATGAGTTGTATTTTTATAACTTGTTTATATTCTCAGTCTGATATCATTGAATGGCAGGAAATGTCAGTCGATGATGAAAACGTGGC
The DNA here is from genome assembly GCA_944322395.1 of uncultured Phocaeicola sp. Classification (GTDB taxonomy): domain Bacteria; phylum Bacteroidota; class Bacteroidia; order Bacteroidales; family Bacteroidaceae; genus Phocaeicola. The sequence continues at coordinate 11,608 of CALUPA010000073.1, read as the reverse complement.
AGCGTTGTTCGAACAGTATGAGGAACTTGCAGAAATAGCCGAAAATCCGTTCAATTTTAACACTTTGACGAAAGAGCAGCTTGAACAGTTGCCTTTCCTTTCGGATAAGATGATAGAAAACATACTCTATTATGTTTATAAGTACGGTCCTGTGGTGAGTAAGAATGAATTGCTCGGAGTTGAAGGAATGGATTGGCAAACAAGGAAGTTTCTTGAGAATTTCATTTATGTAGGTCCGGCAAAGGAGGAAGAACATTTCAGTTTCAAACGTATGATGAAATACAACAGGCAGGAATTAACAACACGTGTTGATATCCCGTTAAATCAGAAGGCAGGATATGCGGATTATCCTGAAGATGTGCTAGTTGACAGTCCTAACAAGAAATATTATGGCAGTGCGTTTTATAATAATCTTCGCTATAGATTTGAGTATAACAAGCAGATATATTTCGGACTGACAGCGGAGAAAGATCCTGGAGAGCCTTTCTTCAGTCTTTATAACAAGAAAGGATATGACTTTTATTCGGCTTATCTTTATTTGCAGAATGTTGGTCGGTTCAAGTCTGTGGCTTTAGGTAATTATAAGGTATCGTTTGGATATGGTCTTGTTATGAACATGGGTTTCAGTATGGGGAAATACACTTCTTCTTCATCATTGAGGCGTACTGGGCAGGGAATAACCAAGTACACTTCTACGGGTGAATATAATTATCTGCAGGGAATAGCTGCTACTTATAAGTTGTCGAAAAGATGGGATGCAACGCTTTTCTATTCGTTCAGAAACATGGATGCACGTGTTGAAAACCAGTTCATAAGGTCGTTGAAAACTGATGGATATCATAGACTATATAAGGATATGGAAAAGAGGAATACTGTATATAATCACGTGATTGGCAGTAACTTAACATATAATGGAAAGAACGTGGAATACGGATTAACAGCTGTTTATAATTGTTTTGATAAAGTGTTGAATCCTGACTATCAGCCTTACAATCATTATTATCCCCGTGGAAAGGATTTCTTCAATGCAGGAGTATTCTATAAATTCTTCTTTGATAAGCTTATGATTTCAGGAGAGACTGCAGTTGATAAAGATGGAGCAATTGCAACAATTAATTCAGTATGTTATTCACCGACTGTTGATACTGATATAACACTTATCAACAGGTATTACGACAAGAAATATCAGAGTATATATGCCAGTTCTTTTGGTGAAAACTCAAGAACACAAAATGAGGCAGGTATTTATTTAGGTCTGGAAACCAGTGCTATACAGAATACAAAGTTATTATGTTATGTTGATTACTTTTATTTTCCGTGGAAAAGATATCGTGTTGATATGGCAGGCACATCAGGAATAGAGGGAGTGTGTCAGTTAAGTTATTCACATAGCAATTCACTATCTATGTTGATAAAGTACAGCATAAAAAACAAGGCTCAAAACTATTCTACATCTAATGGTAGCAAGTATGTTTTGCCGTATGTCCGTCAAAGAGCAAGATATCAGGTGAATTATTTACTGGATGATAATAACTCTGTTAAATTTCTGGCTGATTATACCAATACAGGATATTGGGGACAGGGAACGACAAACGGTTTTCTTGTTTCCGCTACTGCTAATTTAAGTCATGAATCGTTTCCCGTAAAAGCTTCCGTAAGCGGTGCATGGTTTTCAACAGAGGATTATAACGCACGTGTATATCTATATGAACCGGGTTTGCTTTATGCGTTTTCCATGTCTTCATTCTATGGAAAAGGAACAAGAACTGCTTTGAAATTACAGTATAACTACAGAAAATCCTTTATGTTTCAGGCTAAATTCGGGTGGACGCACTATACCGACAGAAATACTATCAGTTCTGGTACAGAAGAAATACAGGGGAATAATAAGGCAGACATACAATTCCAGTTAAGAATAAAATGGTAACTGCTTGTTGATAATGTACTGATATTTTCCTTACTTTTGCATCTAACTAACAACTACATAACTAATAACTATAAAACTATGTCAACAATAATATATCCATCTCCAATTTTTGGACCAATACACAGCCGTCGTCTTGGAGTTTCATTGGGAATTAACCTTCTGCCTGCCGATGGTAAGTTCTGTTCTTTCGACTGTATATATTGCGAGTGCGGTTATAATAAAGAACACCGTCCGAAACAAAAACTTCCAACCCGCGAAGAAGTAAAGGCGGCTCTCGAAGCTAAGCTTGTAGACATGAAAGCAAACGGACCATTTCCGGATGTATTGACATTTGCCGGAAATGGTGAACCTACTGCCCATCCTCATTTTGCCGGAATTATTGATGATACTATAGAACTTAGAAACAAGTATTTTCCACAGGCAAAGGTAAGTGTGTTGAGTAATTCAACTTTCATTCATAAACAGGATGTATTCGATGCTTTGATGAAAGTTGACAATAATATTCTGAAGCTTGATACGGTGAATATTGACTATATAAATACTGTTGATAAACCTGTTGGAAACTATGATTTGAATCGTGTAATTGACTGTATGAAAGCATTTAACGGTCAGTTAATAATTCAGACAATGTTTCTAAAAGGAACTACTGATGATGGGGTGGATGTAGATAATACTCACGATGATTATGTACTTCCGTGGCTTGAAACTGTTAAGCAAATAGCTCCACGTCAGGTGATGATTTATACTATCGACCGTGAAACGCCTGATGTTCACTTACAGAAGGCTACTCATGAAGAATTGGACAGAATATTACATCTGCTTGAAGATGCAGGAATAAAGGCAAGTGCTTCGTATTAATTTACGAAGCACTTTTTTTATGAATAAGCTTTGCAATATTGGTATGTGAACTATAATTGATTATCTTTGTACAAACCTTATTTATAACTACTTATATGAAAATATTAATCACATTATCACTTCTTGCCCTTGGTGGAACCGGTGTTTCTGCCCAGAAAATCCCTTCTGTTTATAATCCTGTTAAAAAGGAAATATACCATAAAGGATGGATAGATTTCAATAAGAATGGTGTGAAGGATGTTTACGAAGATCCTTCTGCGCCTATTGATAGTCGTATAGAAGATTTGCTAAACCAGATGACTATGGAAGAGAAAACATGTCAGATGGTAACTCTTTATGGTTATAAACGTGTATTGAAAGACGATCTTCCTACTCCGGAATGGAAAACTTCGTTGTGGAAAGACGGTATAGGTGCCATAGACGAACATCTTAACGGTTTTCAGCAGTGGGGGCTTCCTCCATCGGACAATCCTAACGTATGGCCGGCATCACGTCATGCATGGGCTTTGAACGAGGTACAGCGATTTTTTGTAGAAGAAACCAGGCTAGGTATTCCTGTTGATTTCACTAACGAAGGCATTCGTGGTGTGGAGAGCTATCGTGCTACTAACTTCCCTACCCAGCTTGGTATAGGTCATACATGGAACAGAAATCTGGTGCGCCGTATAGGAGAAATAACCGGATATGAGGCTCGTATGTTGGGATATACCAATGTTTATGCGCCTATTCTTGATGTAGGTCGTGACCAGCGTTGGGGAAGATACGAAGAAGTATATGGTGAATCGCCTTACCTTGTTGCCGAACTTGGTATAGAGATGGTTAAGGGAATGCAAAAAGACTATCAGGTGGCTGCTACTGCAAAGCATTTTGTAGCTTATAGCAATAACAAGGGAGCACGCGAAGGCATGGCACGAGTTGACCCTCAGATGCCGCCTCGTGAAGTTGAGATGATACACGTATATCCTTTCAAGAGAGTGATTCAGGAAACAGGTCTGCTTGGAGTGATGAGTTCGTATAATGATTATGACGGTATTCCTGTCCAGGGAAGTTACTATTGGCTCACTAAGCGTCTGCGTGGAGAAATGGGATTCCGTGGATATGTAGTTTCTGACAGTGATGCAGTGGAATATCTCTATACCAAGCATGGAACGGCAAAGGATATGAAAGAAGCCGTACGTCAGAGTGTTGAGGCAGGGCTGAATGTAAGATGTACTTTCCGTTCGCCGGAATCGTATGTTGAACCGTTGAGAGAGCTTGTTAAGGAAGGTGGTATTAGCGAGGAGACTATCAACAGCAGAGTACGCGATATATTGAGAGTGAAGTTCCTTATCGGATTGTTTGATTCTCCATATCAGATGAAGTTGGCAGAAGCTGACAAGGTTGTTGAAAACCCGGAACACGAGGCGGTTGCTCTTCAGGCATCACGTGAAAGTATCGTACTTCTGAAGAACGACAATAATACTCTTCCTCTGGATATTAACAAAGTGAAGACAATATCAGTGTGTGGTCCTAATGCTGATGAAGAAGGCTATGCACTTACACACTATGGTCCTCTGGCAGTGGAAGTTACTACAGTGCTGGAAGGAATAAAGGATAAGGTAAATGGAAAGGCTGAAGTCCTTTATACTAAAGGGTGCGACCTTGTTGATGCAAACTGGCCGGAAAGTGAAATTATAGATTATTCGCTTACGTCAGACGAAAAAAAGGAAATAAACATAGCTGTTGAAAACGCATTGAAATCGGACGTGGCAGTAGTTGTTTTGGGAGGAGGGCAGCGTACATGTGGAGAGAACAAATCGCGTACTAGTCTGGAACTCCCGGGACGTCAGTTGCAGTTACTACAAGCTATTCAGGCTACCGGAAAACCCGTTATTCTTGTGTTGATAAACGGCCGTCCGCTGTCTGTCAATTGGGCCGATAAGTTTGTTCCTGCAATCCTTGAAGCATGGTACCCTGGTTCAAAAGGAGGAACTGCTGTGGCGGATGTATTGTTTGGCGACTATAATCCGGGGGGAAAACTCACTGTTACATTCCCTAAGACTGTGGGACAGATACCGTTCAATTTTCCTGCCAAGCCAGCTTCGCAGGTTGATGGAGGAAAGAATCCCGGTCCGGACGGAAACATGTCGCGCATCAACGGTGCTCTTTATCCGTTCGGCTATGGTTTGAGCTATACCACTTTTGAGTATTCAGACATACAGATAAGTCCAAAAGTCATCACTCCTAATGAGAAAGCTACAGTAACTCTGAAAGTAAAAAATACCGGGGACATGGCAGGTGATGAAGTAGTACAGTTATATACACGCGATGTATTGAGCAGTGTCACTACATATGAAAAGAACCTTGCCGGATTTGAACGTGTTCACTTGCTGCCGGGAGAAACAAAAGAAATAAAGTTTACTATAGATAGAAAGCATCTTGAACTCCTTGATGCCGATATGAAGTGGGTGGTAGAACCTGGAGAGTTTGTGGTAATGGCAGGAGCATCGTCCGAGGATATCCGACAGACAGTAGTGCTTAACGTAGAAGACTATCATACACGCAACGTACGTCTGGAAGCCGAGAAACCGGAAAAACCTGTATCGGCAAGTACTAATCCGGAAGATGTGATGAAAGTGCTTGACGGTGATAATACTACATACTGGCAGGGAAACAAGGGTGATTATCTGACATTTGCACTGAAGGAAAATCCTAAAGTGGATGAAGTGTCAATAACTTTTGTGCGTGAGAATAATCTTCCTTCTACTTTCGAGATACAGCTCTCAGGCGGTGGCGGACAGTTCCTTACTGTGTATAATGGTACAGTAACTGAATATGGTAAGCCAATAACCTATAAATTTAAGGGAACAACAGCCAGCGACCTTAGAATATTGCTTAACGATGACCGCGTGGGAGTGGCTGAGGTAAATATAGTAAAAGAATAATTACCGGATAAATCAACAGCTGTTTAAACAATCTTCGAATACCATTCAGACATTGTTTAAACAGCTGTTATTATATACTTATACGTCATTACTTTCAGTTGTTATATCGCTCTTCCCTGCAGGCTTGTCGAATGTTTTTCCACAGTCCTTACATGTATATTCCCAATGCTCTGTTCCTGGAGGAGCAGCTGCAAGCATGGCAATCACTGTTGAAATAATGGCACGCAGCCTGTGTTTCTTTCTCAATACGAATTTAATGTTTTTCGAACCGCAATACGGACAGTAAATCAGTCTTTCAGGAATCATCTGATTGTTTTCAAGAATAGACATTGCTCTTTCGTAGTCGTCTTCATACACAAATAAGTCTATCCCTGTGATGCTTACAGGCATTCCGCGCAGTACACTTGAAGTATTTTCATTGTGTATTGCTACTGCTATTCCTTCATTCTCCAATGCACCCTTTATCAGTCTTGCCTGAAAGGATTCGTTGCATGTTATAAGTTTTACGGTCCTCATATGATATCTTGATTATTTCCAGATATGTTCTATTTCCAATATAATCATCTTGTGGTAGTTTCCGTGTCCTTCGCCGTACCATTTACCGTCAAGAGATTTGTCGATGAATTTTTCTGGCTTTATATCGTCTTCGTAAAGCTTTCTGCATTCCAGTGTAAGGCGTGCCTGTGAGAATGTGATATTACCATTTTCTGTCACAACCGGAATGAGGCCTGTTTCTGCAATCTTGTCCGTATCGCGTCCGGATTTTGAACCGCACACCTTGTGTATAGCTTTGTTTTCTTCGCCAAGGAATGATAGTGTGAGTGTTTCACATTTTTCGATAAATTCGTAGGTGTAGCGTTCAGGACGGATGAATATGAAAGCAACTGTTTTTCCCCATAACACCCCTATTCCTCCCCATGAGGCTGTCATAGTGTTGAATTTGTCTTGTGTGCCTGCCGTTACAAGCATCCATTCTTTTCCGATGGCTTCAATCATGTTGTCTGCCAACTGTGATACGTTTATTTCTTTCATTCTTTCTGATTATGTATGTGTGTTTACAAAAATAAGAAAAAGCGAAATGCAAAAAAACAAGTTATTATAAAAATATCTGTTTTCCGGTTCTGAAATATATTTTGTCCTTATATATTCTATAAACACAACTTATATCAATAGAATATGAAAAGACATTTCTGTTTTTATTATCTGACTGTTGTTATATAATATAAGCTTTTGGTAATGTTTGGTTTATTTCGGCAAACTGTATAATTTTGTGGTGTAATAAATAGGATTTTTATGGGACGTACAATAAAATTACTTTTACTCTATTTTGCCTATCAGCTGGCGTTTTTCGGAGTTCTGACCGGAGTGTTTATGCTGAAAAACGGTGTCGTGGAAATGCCGGACATGTCCGGCAGCGGATATATGTCTGTCATTATGTGGGCACAGTTTCTTTCTACTTTGGCTATAGGTCTTCATGTAGTTCTGGGGAAATATGTATCCGTTGATGTTTTCAAACTGAAAACTTCTAATAAGTGGGGTGTGTTATTTGCCTCGGCTGTGTTTATTGTGGTAATGGGGCTTTGGACCAACTATTTCAGCGAGCTTGCCGGATTGCCGGATAATATGAAGGATGTGTTCGAGCAGATGATGAACAATCCGCTGGGAGTAATATCCATTGTAGTGATGGCTCCACTTGTGGAAGAACTTCTGTTTCGCGGTGCCATACAGGGTCATCTTATGCGTAAGTGGAAAATGCCTTATCTTGGCATTGTGGTATCATCGCTGATATTTGGTGTGGTACATGGCAATCCGGCCCAGATTCCATTTGCTTTTGTAGTGGGAATGGCTCTTGGATGGATGTATTATCTCACGGGGAGCCTCGTTCCGGGAATGCTGATGCACTTTATAAACAATGGCGGTTCTGTATTGTTATATGCCTTATCGGGCGATCCTGATGCGACTATGATTTCATCACTAGGAGAGACTGGTGCTTTGACTCTGGCAGTGGCAGGAGTGATTCTTACTGTTGTATGCATTTTCATTATCAGAAATAAGATAGTGAAAGAACCAGTACAGTGGAATGAAGAAAATAACTTGCAAGCATAAATGATATTCGTGGATTTTGGAGTATCTTTGCGCGACAATAATTATATATCAAACCATATAAAAGAAAGGATTTTACCGTGGCAAAAGACAGCGAAGTAGTAATGACCCCCATGATGAAGCAGTTTTTCGACCTGAAGGCAAAGCATCCCGATGCTATCATGCTTTTCAGATGCGGAGACTTTTATGAGACATATTCGGAAGATGCTGTGGCAGCATCCGAGATTTTGGGCATTACCCTTACAAAGAGGGCCAACGGACAGAACAAGACTATAGAGATGGCGGGATTCCCTCATCATGCTCTTGACACATATCTGCCTAAGCTTATCAGAGCAGGACGACGTGTGGCCATCTGCGACCAGCTGGAAGACCCTAAAACTACCAAGAAACTGGTGAAACGCGGTATAACAGAGCTTGTTACACCGGGTGTGGCTATAGGCGACAATATTCTTTCATATAAGGAAAACAACTTCCTGGCTGCCGTCCATTTCGGAAAGACCGCTTGTGGTGTGGCTTTTCTGGATATTTCCACAGGCGAGTTTATGACAGCCGAAGGAAAACTTGATTATATCGACAAACTTCTCAATAATTTTGCTCCTAAGGAAGTGCTTTTCGAACGTGGAAAGAAACCTATGTTTGAAGGCAACTTCGGTACCAAATTCTTTACTTTCGAACTTGATGACTGGGTTTTCACCGAGACCTCGGCTGTGAAGAAACTGCTCAAACATTTCGAAACCAAGAACCTGAAAGGTTTTGGAGTGGAACATCTTAAGAATGGTGTGATAGCTTCGGGAGCTATTCTTCAGTATCTGGAAATGACCCAGCATGAGCATGTTGGGCATATCACATCGCTTTCTCGTATAGAAGAGGAAAAGTATGTACGTATAGACAAGTTTACGGCTCGTAGCCTTGAACTTATGGGAAGTATGAACGATGGCGGAACCAGTCTGCTGGATGTGATAGACCATACCATAAGTCCGATGGGTGCACGTATGCTGAAACGCTGGATTATATTCCCGCTAAAGGATGTGCAGCCTATCAACAGAAGACTTGACGTGGTGGAATATTTCTTCCGTCAGCCTGACTTCAAGGAGGAGGTTGAAGACTGTCTTCACAGGATAGGTGATTTGGAACGTATCGTATCGAAGGCTGCCGTGGGCAGAATTTCTCCACGCGAAGTGGTACAGCTCAAAGTGGCACTGCAGGCTATAGAGCCTATCAAGATGGCTTGTCTTGAGGCTGATAACGAGAGTCTACGCAGAATAGGCGAACAGCTCAACCTGTGTGTATCAATCCGCGACAAGATAGCAAAGGAGATAAAGAATGACCCTCCTCTGCTGATAAACAAGGGTGGTGTGATAGCCGACGGTGTGTCCGAAGAACTGGATGAACTGAGAAGTATTGCATACTCAGGAAAAGATTATCTGCTTCACATACAGCAGAGAGAAAGTGAACTTACAGGAATTCCAAGTCTGAAGATTGCTTATAACAACGTGTTCGGCTATTATATCGAGGTGCGTAATGCGCATAAAGATAAGGTCCCTGCCGAGTGGATAAGAAAACAGACGCTTGTGAATGCCGAACGATATATCACTCAGGAACTAAAGGAATACGAAGAGAAAATCCTTGGTGCCGAAGACAAGATTCTTACCCTTGAGACACGTATTTATAACGAACTGGTAATGTCACTGGCTGAGTTTATTCCAGCCATTCAGATAAATGCTACTCAGATAGCTGTTCTTGACTGCCTGCTTTCGTTTGCATCGGCTGCGAAGGCCAATGGATATATCCGTCCGGTAATATCAGAAGATGAGGTTCTGGATATCCGCCAGGGAAGACATCCTGTGATAGAAAAACAACTTCCTTTGGACGAGAAATATATAGCAAATGATGTTTATTTGGACACAGAAAAACAGCAGATTATCATCATTACGGGTCCAAATATGGCCGGTAAGTCGGCTTTGCTAAGACAGACTGCCCTTATCACTCTTATGGCTCAGATAGGCTGTTTCGTGCCGGCGGAAAGTGCACACATAGGTATCGTGGACAAGATATTCACACGCGTGGGAGCGAGTGACAATATCTCTGTAGGGGAATCTACATTTATGGTTGAAATGAACGAGGCAGCCGATATTCTGAACAATCTTTCGCAGCGCAGTCTGGTACTGTTCGACGAACTTGGACGAGGTACATCTACATACGACGGTATATCTATAGCATGGGCTATCGTAGAACATATACACGAGAATCCGAAGGCAAAGGCACGTACTCTGTTTGCAACACACTATCATGAGTTGAACGAAATGGAGCATACATATAGCCGCATAAAGAACTATAATGTATCTGTCAAGGAAGTAGACAATAAGGTGATATTCCTTCGTAAATTAGAGCGAGGTGGCAGCGAACACTCTTTCGGTATCCATGTGGCAAAGATGGCTGGTATGCCTAAGTCCATCGTTAAGCGTGCAGACGAGATTCTGGCACTTCTGGAGAAAGAAAACCGCCAGGGGTCTATATCCGGCAAGGAAAAAGAGATAACTACGGAAATAAAGAAAAAGAAAGGGGTTGCATCGTCTTCGTCATCAGACGGTATTCAGCTGAATTTTTTCCAGCTTGACGATCCCGTATTAAGCCAAATAAGGGATGAAATTATCAATTTGGATATCAATAATCTCACCCCTGTTGAAGCTTTGAACAAATTAAATGAAATAAAGAAAATTCTTAATTGATGAAATTCTTTGCTCTCACGCTTGTCATTTCCGGATTAGCCGGAGTTGACTGGCGTGTGCAATAGTCAAATTCATAGCTCTTTTCGCCGCTGAATGAGTTCCAGATAAGTTTCAACTTTACAGTTTCTCCCTCTGTGTCAGGCAATACTTCATCCAGCTTGAAGGCTACAAGGGCATCTGCCATATGTCCGTAAGTATCGCCAAATGCGTTATGGCGGAATTCCACTTCGTATGGGTTTTCAGGATTGTTTGTTGAAATTAGGTTTACAAAGTGTTTAGTGCCTGTGTTTCCCCAAGTAGTACTAAAACGTAGTGTCAGATATCCGTCTTCTGAAACAGTCATCCAGCTGTTCATGATTTCTACAGGGTCGTTTCCGTAAATTTTATCATTCTCTTCGTCACCAAGATTTTCGGCTATAGGCTTAGTCAGAATACTGTCTATCCAGTTGATATGTACAGCCTTGCTGAAACCGTTTGCAGGATCTTCTGTTTCATCGAAGTTTACCAATGCTCTGACTTCTTTCTCTCCGAACGGCGATTTTGTTACATTTACAGGAAGCAATGTTGTTTCGTCGTCAAGCTGTAGGAAGAAAGTATCGTTGGCGTCAGTCTTTACAGTGACTAATGCATTAGGAAACAGAAGAGAATAATCGTAGTCATCGTCATCATTATCGCATGATTGTAATGAAAATATGGCAACCGAAGCTACCAGTGCATGTCTTAGAATTGAACGTAGTTTCATAATAATTTAATCTTTAACGTGTTAACTTTGAATGTTTGTCTATTCGTTAAATGCAATATTATGGAATATCGTGCATGACAATATGTTAAAAAACTTCAATATGGATATAATAAAAAAAGCCTTCACAAAAGTGAAGGCTTATGCGGTGCGTACGGGACTCGAACCCGTGACCCCATGCGTGACAGGCATGTATTCTAACCAACTGAACTAACGCACCAGTTATTTCTAACTGTTTATTTTTTTTGTTGGCGGTGCGTACGGGACTCGAACCCGTGACCCCATGCGTGACAGGCATGTATTCTAACCAACTGAACTAACGCACCAA
>CALUPA010000072.1 GCA_944322395.1 uncultured Phocaeicola sp. | reverse complement strand
AGGAAAGTTGAAGAAGTGTAGTGAACTTTTTTAGTAATAAACCAATAAAAGTGTAAAGTAAATTTAGGCATAGTCACCTTAAGTTTATAGGAATGGATAAACACACAGATACATTCCGTAGTGTTATGGAAATGACTCTTCAGGAGTTTCCGGAGCTTAGAGAAACATTGGTGAAACATCATTCTCTGGTTGTAAAGTATTATGAGGAGTGGGAGCAGATAATGAAGGTTTGCCGTTTCTTCCGTTTGAATCCCAAGCCTGGTAAGTTTGTCAGGGAACTTAATATAGGTGTTCATACTAAGTTTGTGGAGGAAAGTAGGGATATCCTGCGTCCGTTGCTCGATGTAATAGTGGATGAAAATGTGAATACCGAAGCCAAGACATTTTTCGGTCGTTTCAATCTGAAGGAAGGAGACCCTGAAGTTGCGTTCCGTATAACAGACCAGGAACTGTGTATGAGGTATATGTCCGGCTTTACTTACAATAAGGTATTCGTATACGAGTTCGCACGTTTCAATATACCCGTCAGGAATGTTATAATTGTGGAAAACAAGCATAACATGACAAAGGTGATTGAACTTATTCCGGAAATGAAAGACACACTGGTGGTGTGGGGATGTGGATATCAGGCGACTGTTCTTAAAGATGTGGCATGGCTCAATGATGTCAATCTGTATTACTGGGGAGATATTGATGCACAGGGGTATGAGATTATGGCAAATGTCAGGAAGTATTTTCCTCATACGGTCAGCATAATGATGGACCAAGAAGCTCTTTCTGTTCATCCGATATGCGTGAAAGGAACAGACAGCAGGATTAAAAAATCACTTGAACTGTTGGGTGATGAAAATGAAATTTATAACTTTGTGAAAGAGGCCGGTCTCAGGTTCGAGCAGGAACTTCTGCCCGAGCATTATGTGGAGAGTTGCCTCGCAAAGTTAATCTGACTAAAATTTATAGCTTATGGAAATTGTACATGACGAAGCAAAGAAACAGTTCAAGGTAGAAGTGGACGGTTATACAGCACACGTAGCTTATCAGTTGACAGAAGACGGTGGTCTGGATATCCGACACACCATAGTGCCTGAAGAAATAGGCGGACGCGGAATAGCATCAGCCCTTGTAAAGGCTGCATACGATTATGCACGCTGCAAATGTTTGAAACCTGTTGCTACATGTGCTTATGCTGTAGTGTGGCTTCAGCGTCATCCGGAATATCAGGGCGACGTAAGTTGTGATTATGGTGGTAAGGGTACTTGCGCAATCTGATTTACTCCTCTATCACAATCCCCATTTTCTTCATAAGGAAGCATGCATTCATATTTTGGGCTATACCTTCACGTATCTTGTAACTGAAGGATAGCTCATTGTTTTTTATGTCTGCTTCGAAACAATAGTTTCTTATCTGGTCCGGGAAGTGTTTTACCAGTTCACCAAGCAGCAAATCGTGAGTGGCTATTATACCGTTTGCTTTCAGAGTCATAAACTGGCGTATAAGGCTGAACGAACCTTTCTGTTTGTCTGTAGAGTTTGTTCCTTTTAGAATTTCATCGAGGATGATAAACAGTTCGTTGCCCCTGTTGAGCATGTCGATGATTCTTTTCAGACGTTTAAGTTCAGCAAAGAAATATGATTCGTTGTCACTCAGCGAGTCTGATGTACGCAGACTTGTTATCAGCTGTGCCGGATAGATTTTCATTCTTTTGCAGCATGACGGTGCACCGATACATGCCAGGAGATAGTTCACGCCTATGGTTCTCAGGTATGTACTCTTTCCGGCCATATTTGCTCCGGTAATAATCAGGAAATACGGTCTTGACGGAATCATAGCGTTGTTCTTTACGCACTGTTCTTCAGGCATCAGCGGATGTCCCAACTCTTCTGCTTCGTAGCAGAATGGAGTATCTGTGATTTCGGCATATTGGTATGATGGATGATTGTAGGCAAATGTTCCGAGTGAGCAAAGAGCATCCAGTTCGCCTACAGCCTCCAGCCAACCTGAGAGGTATTTTCCATATCGGTCTTTCCAAGACTCAATGCGTATCATCTGACGTAACTGAAAGAACATGCTTCCTTCAAGTATTACATATAGAATCTGATTATTACGCAAATCGAGTCTGTCCAGTTCTTTTGTCAGCGCATTTAGGGCTTCGGCAGGTGATTTACCGTCTATCTCAAGTCTCTTTATGATATCCTTTATTCCTTCGGCATGCCATTCTTCATTTTGTGCAAGTGTTATCAGGCGGGCATATGTGCTTAGAGTCTTAAGCTTTTTGCCGTATTCTTCCTGGAGCGCAGTGGCACGCTTTATGACACTGAAACTAAGTATTACGAAAACCGAGAAGGCAAGTCCGAACCATGACATGGAAATTATGTCTGCCAGTCCGCATCCCAACAGTATTATATTTATGGATGGAACCAGCCATATCAAGGCTATTGCCCAGGTTGATTTGGTGAGAGTACTTTCCGTTTCTGCCCATTTGCGGATATCGCTGTCATCGCTGTTTTCACTTCTGTTTATAAGTCCTGTGATGGCAAATTTCAGTCTGAAGTCGTTTCTTTCTGCCAAATCCTTAATACACTCTTGTCTTTCTTCTATAACTTCCTTTTTGCGCAAATGGTTTTTCATCCATCCAGCCAAAGTTGTTTTTCCTACGTGTGTACATGTACGGTTTATAGCCTGGAAGAGTGATTTGCGACCGAAAATATCAAGGTCGAATGAATAAAGATGTTCTGCATCTGCAAATTCTTTACCTTCATCGAAGTCTGAATAGTCATTATCAAGTCCCTTTAGCTCTTTCCTCAATATATCGGCCTTAACTTCAAGCCATTGTTTGCGCATGAAGAAACGGTTGTGTACCTTTATCATTATAAGGAAAGGTATAAGTGTACAGCAGGCTCCTATTATGATTGTCTGTGCACTGTAACTCCATAAGGCGATGATTGTAGATATACAGCAAACGAAGAGCAGTATTCTTATAATGCTAATATATAATATGGTTCTGTTTACCTTGTTCAGATTCTGTTTAGTGTCTGATAGATTGTTGTTATACCATTCTTGCGGTTTCATGATTCTTGTTTTGGTTTTGCCCGCGAAGATAATAAAGTTTTGAAACTCCGTTTGCTTTATGCGGTGGATTTCATTTATTTTGCGATGTAATATAAATATAGGTTAAGAAATGAGGTTCAGAATAGAGAGAATGACAGACGTTGAGTATCGTAACTTGAATATTGATTACGGGTTTTACAGTACACCGGTTGGAGAAATTCTTGTGGCATCAACATACCGTGGAATTTGTTGCATTGAATTTGCTGATGACCATGATGAGGCTTTGCAACTGCTTTGCAAAAGGTTTACAAAATCTTCCTTGCAGATGCACCGTACAGAATATCATGATATGGCTTTGCTTTTTCTCAATAATGGTGAATTAAAGTCTTCTGATGAGATTGTTTTACATCTGTATGGAACTAACTTTCAGATAAAGGTATGGAGAGCATTGCTCGATATACCATTCGGAGAAACTTCTACTTATAGAGATATGGCAAAAGCCATAAATAATCCACAGGCATTACGGGCCGTAGGAACAGCCATAGGAAGAAATCCTGTAGCGATACTAATTCCTTGTCATAGGGTATTGCGTTCGGATGGTGGAATTGGAGGTTATTATTGGGGAATAGAAAAGAAGAAGATACTTTTGGAATGGGAAAGAAATAAGTTCTGAATTAAAGTCTTATTCTGGCTTTGTTGATAAAGAAAATGTATAATATTATAAATGTCTTATTGTATAGTGTAGTTTTATTTGTTTACTTTGTCGGTTAGATAAATATTTACTCTTAAATCTAGTAATAATGAAATTTGTGTGTGCTTTACTATGCCTTTTGTGTACTACTTTTTGTATAAAGGCTCAAAATGTTTTAAAGTTCAATCGGGAAGGAAAATTCAAGATTGTGCAGTTTACAGATGTGCATAATGTTTACCAGGATGCCCGCTCGCAGGTGGCATTGCAAAGGATTAGAGAAGTTTTAGCATCAGAGAGTCCGGATCTGGTTATTATTACTGGAGATGTTATCTATGGTAGACCGGCTGAGGAAGGTTTTCGTGAGGTGCTTTTTTTGGTTTCTGAATTTAAGGTTCCTTTTGGAATAACTTTTGGAAATCATGATGATGAACAGGGAATGACACGTAAACTGTTGCTCGACATAGCATCTTCGTATGAATACAATCTAACTTCTACAGCAAAAGGTCTTTCCGGTTTTTCAAATTATATATTAACCGTTAAGTCAAATGACGAAGCCAAAGATGCGGCTATTATTTATTGTATGGATTCCAATTCATATTCTACGATAGAAGGTGTGAAAGGATATGGATTTATAAAATTTGATCAGATTTCATGGTATCGTGAGAATAGTAAAAGTTTTACATCTGCCAATGGTGGTAAACCTGTACAGTCATTTGCTTTTTTCCATATACCTCTTCCTGAATATTCTTATGCAGTGGAAGATCAGAATGCAGTTATGATGGGTACACGTATGGAACCGGTTTGTTCTTCGAAACTTAATTCCGGCATGTTTGCTGCCATGAAAGAAATGGGAGATATTAAAGGGATATTTGTCGGGCATGACCATGATAATGATTATGCGGTATATTGGAACAATATATTATTGGCATACGGAAGATACAGTGGAGGGAATACCGTTTATAATCATTTGTCAAATGGTGCCAGAGTTATAGAATTGACTGAAGATGGTGCTTCTTTTACCACATGGATTATTTTGGAAAATGGTGAAAGGATAAACAAAGCCGTTTGTCCGGACGACTTTATTAAAGATAAAAACAAAAATATGTAATTACCTGTATTGTTAATTTAAAACTTAATTTATTATGAAGAAAATCTGTCTAAAAACCATCTGTACTGTGTTTACGGCTGGTATTATGATTTCGTGTAGCAATTCTGCTACTGAAACCAAGCCTTACAATGAAGGTATAAATATTATACCTAAACCTCTTTCTCTGGAAGTTGCTGATGGCAGTTTCAAACTGAAGAATGGCATGTCTGTTTATGCTGCAGGTCAGGAAGAAAAGACCGTGGCCGAATATTTTATCTCAAAAATAAACCGTGCAACAGGCTTTGATATACAAGTAAGGGAGAACGGATGTATCCGTCTGGAACTTGATTCTTCTGCCATCATGGATGATGAAGGATATACACTGAATGTTACGTCTGATTCTGTGATAGTAAAGGCAAGAACAGCTCAGGGGCTTTTCTATGGCATGCAGTCGTTCATGCAATTGTTGCCGGCTGAAATTGAAAGTCCTGCAGTAGTGAATAATGTTCCTTGGGTGGCACAGGCTGTGAATATCACAGACGAACCTAAGTTCGAATACAGAGGTTTGATGATAGACCCTTGCCGTCATTTCATGACAGTGGACGATATAAAGAAACAGCTTGACGTAATGGCTCTATTCAAAATGAACCGCATGCACTGGCATCTAACCGAAGATCAAGGCTGGAGAATCGAAATAAAGAAATATCCTAAACTGGCCGAAGTGGCATCAAAACGAATTGAAGCCGACGGAACGGAGTATAGCGGTTACTATACCCAGGAAGAAGTAAAGGAAGTGGTAAAGTACGCTACGGACAGATTTATCACTATCGTTCCTGAAATAGAATTGCCTGGCCATGAACTTGCGGCTATTGCTGCTTATCCTGAACTTTCGTGCAAAGGACAACCAGTCACTCCGCGTACAGTATGGGGAGTAGAACACATTGTTATGTGTGCCGGTAAGGAATTGCCATTCCAGTTCCTTGAAGATGTCATTTCTGAAGTTGCAGCATTGTTTCCTGGTGAATATATTCATATAGGAGGTGATGAATGTCCTAAGATAAGTTGGAAAACATGTCCTTTGTGCCAAAAAAGAATACGTGATGAGAAACTTTTTGCCGACAAAAATCATACGGCAGAAGAACGTCTTCAGAGTTATTTCGTTCAGCGCATGGAAAAGGTTGCAGCCAAATACGGAAAGAAGATTATCGGATGGGATGAAATCCTTGAAGGAGGTCTGTCGCCAACTGCAACTGTTATGTCATGGCGTGGTGAGAAGGGTGGTATAGCTGCTGCTCTGACAAACCATGATGTAATTATGACGCCTGGTTCAAATGGGCTGTATCTTGATCATTATCAGGGAGACTGTAAAATAGGTCCTGTTGCTATTGGTGGTTTATCTACATTGGAAAAGACATATAGTTATAATCCTGTGCCTGACACACTTGTTGCCATGGGTAAGGAAAACTTTATCAAAGGTCTGCAGGGTAACGTATGGAGTGAATATCTTTATACAAATGATGTTAGGGAATACCGTACTTTCCCCCGTGCTTTAGCCGTAGCAGAAACAGGATGGACTGCTACTGAGCTGAAAGACTATAATGATTTTATCAGACGTGTAGACAATGCTTGTGTGCGTCTGGACGGACACGGTATAAACTACTATATCCCTATGCCTGAGCAGCCGAATGGTTCATGTGACTTTGTTGCTTTCACAGACAAAGTATCTTTGACTTTTACAACTAACAGACCTGTTAAAATGGTTTATACTATTGACGGTACAGAGCCTACAGTCAATTCTACGGTTTATGAAACTCCATTGAATTTTACAGAAAATGCCACAGTGAAGATTGCTTCAGTTCTTCCTTCTGGCAAGATGAGTAGAGTGCGCACTATAACTGTAGAAAAACAGGAACTTTCTCCTGCTGTCGCAGTAGAAAAGAAGACTCCGGGGCTTAGCATGGAAGTTATAGACGGAACATATCTGAATATTGCAGAACTTGAAAAATCAGGAATGAAAGTGTCAGACAAGAAAGTCATTAAAGATACGCGCGAGATTATTACATACAGAAAGTTTTCAGAAGAAACAATGAGAGGTTTCAAGCAGTATGCCGCTATCGCTACAGGATATGTTGATATTCCGGCTGACGGTGTTTATTTCTTCTCTTCCGACCTTGAAGAAGTTTGGATTGACGGCAAGAAACTTATAGACAACGGAGGTCTGGTGAAACATTTCTGCCCTACAGATAAGTCTGTTGCCCTTTCTGCCGGACTTCATGAATTCAAGGTGGTGTTCCTTGGCAACTCTTACGGAGGTTTCCCAACACACTGGAATGACGGAAGCATCAATATCAGAAAATTTGATGAATATTCATTCAGAAAGATAAAACCAGAAAGTTTGTTTCATTGATTTATTATAAAAGTTAGTTTATGAATTTTAATTCTTGGAGTTTCTGTTATATATTGCTTTTTATTATATCTATAACACCATCCTGTATACGTGAAGGAATTGAAACAGATACTGATATAGTCCTTATTGGGGATTCATTGCCGGATTTTCAGATTGTTATGAATGATGGTTCGGTGTTGTGCCGTTCAGATTTGTCTGGCAAGATTTCTGTTATGGTATTTTTTAATACGAGTTGCCCAGATTGTCGTTTGGTTTTACCTGAGATACAAAAACTTTATGACAATTATTCGGCTGTAGACAATGTGAAAATATTTACAGTCAGTCGGGAACAGGATTTTAACTCTGTTTATAATTATTGGAAGGACAATAACTATAATATTCCTTTTTCGGCACAAGATGGACGTGAAGTTTATGAAAAGTTTGCTTTGTCAGGAATTCCAAGAATATATATATCCGATGGGGAGCTTGTTGTACGATGTATGTTTTCTGACAGTAACCCGCCCTCGGTCGGTGAAATTTCTGAAGTTATAGAAACTCTGCGTTTTCCGTAAGATTACTATGAATAGTGTGAAATAAACTAATTGATTGCATCGAAAGACAATGTGATGGTGCTGGATGTGCATCATGAGTGGCAAATTATGAATTCTATAATACTTAGCTGATACATACTTTCTATATAATAAGACTGCCAATCGTGAATATATGATTTCTATTCATCGGTTGGCAGTCTTATTGTTTACAATTGTTATTCTTCTATTTTTTCCATTCATTCTTTTTCTTTACGAAGAACATCCAGCGGAGTATTGATGCCGGTATTGTATGGCTGAACGAGTTGACTTCGTCCGCACGTTCCTCTATGTTTTCTATCAGCGGCTCAGCATCTTTCTCGCTTATGATACCGTTGTTTATCATCTGCTTTACGGTACGTTTTTCGTTACTGAGCAGCATACGGATGGATTTCAGTGTAAGTGCATGTCCGTAAGCTTTTGGGAACTCATCTGCAAGGGTATTTATTACTACATCCATACGTGAGATATTATTCTCAATCTCCGATTTCAGTATTGGCAGTACGGCTTTCTGTTCATCGTCAAGAAGGTTTGACACTCTCAGCTCGTCTAACAGTTTCAGGTCCTCTTTCTGTAGAATGATGAAACCTCGTCCCAAATCGTACACCACAGTGATGCGTTCGCGGAAATAGAAGCTTATCCAGTCGTGTATCACCGGAGTTTTTCTCAAAGCGTTAATGGTATTGCTCCGTTCGCAGAATTTGAATATTGAGTTTCTGAAGTCTAGAGTGTACTTGCCGTCATGGTCGTATAACTCGTCCAGTGAGTTCATCAACCTGCGGAAAGCTGTTTCCGATATTATACCTTCTTCGTAAATAGCCTTGCATGTAGCTTTTTCTCGGTCCAGAACCTTCAGGCGGATTTCTGCTATTACATCCTTATCTTTTGCTTCCACTATTGGTGCTATAGGAGCTGATGCCATATAGTGTTCCACTTTTCTCCAGTTCGCTCCTGTCAGGTGGTCTCTTGCTTTCAGTCTCTCCAAATATTTCTCAGAATTTTCTCTTATGTGTTTATGGATGTTGTATTCCAGTTTTACTCTTGCCGAAGGAACACTTATCAGTCCCATCCTGTTAAGTAGCCAGCGCATTGTAGTGGCATTTATACACAATGTAAGAGTTACAATACCGGCAGTGAAAAACAATATCTGGTTTCTGATGTCTTCAGGAATGGCTTCGGTATATGACACCATCAATGCTAAGGTCATGGCAAGTGCACCGCGCAATCCTCCCCATGTCAGTATCACTGATTCACGTTTTGTCAGTCCGTATCCCATTCTTTTCATAACCGGGTAGAGCATAGAAATCATTGCGTAACGGAACAGGTTGAGGAATATATATATCAGTATGAGTACTCCGAATGCGCTCCATGAGAATGTAACTTTCTCGGATATCACTATACCCACTATGATGAAGATAAGCGTATTTGCTATGTAAGTAGCAAGTTCCCAGAAGTGTTCCATGAACTTGTTTACCTGCGGTTTCAGACGAGGCTTGCCCACGTATGTCACTGTAAGACCGAATGCCACTAGTGCAATTACCCCAGATACACCCAAATAGAATTGGGATACGATAAAGGTGACATATGCTGAAAGGATAATCACACTGTTCTGTATCATTTCTTCAGAATTAATTCGTGTGATAAACCATATCACAAGTCGTGCAAGGAAATATCCCAGTATGGTACTGATACTTATCACCTTGATGAATTCCACAACCGGAGAACTGTCCGCTCCGCCTGTAGCGGCATATACTCCGAAGAAAAGCATGAAGCATACGATACCCGTACCATCGTTAAGAAGCGACTCGGCATCTACCAGAGTAGAAAATCGTTTACTGGTTTTCAGTTCGTGAAGCAGAGCTACTACAGCCACAGGGTCAGTAGCACTTATCAATGCTCCGAACATCAGGGCGAATGCCCATGTCCAGTTTTCATATCCCGGTATGGTTAGTCCTATACCTACCATAAGCACTCCTGTTAGGATCATACAGATGACTAATCCGGGGGCTGCAAGCAGTGTTGCGTTTGCAAGAGTCTTCTTGAAGATATGCATATTCAGCTCGTATGCTGCATCGAATATAAGTATAGGTAGGAATAGATACAGTATAAGGTCTGGATTAATATTAGCCACACTATCTACAGCTTCCGTTATTTGAGGCATTGAATGAAATATTCCCGCACGGTTCAGTACTCCTAACAGAAGCCCGATGGCGAACAATCCTACTGTGTAGGGGAAACGGCTGTGTTTTAGTATAGATTTAAGTAACGCTCCTATTACAAGTCCTGTGATAGTGAGCAGCAAAGGTTGCAGAAATGCAAATTCTTCCATGATAATGATTATTAATTGTAACTTAATTTAACGGTTTAAACAAAGGTAATAAATAATGAATATAGAATGATGTTTCTAGAGAAAAAAATGTGACATAATTTCATCAGTCAGGATTGTGTGATAAAATTCAGTTACTTTATATGGAAAGAATTATGTTTTTGGGGGGTTCGTTTGTTTCAAATCATTCCCGCCGCAATAGCCTTAGCTTTAGCTCTGTCCGGCTTTCCTGTTCCTGTAAGAGGAAGTTCCGGAATAAGTATAATATGTTTCGGACGCCAATATGGTGGAAG
Source organism: uncultured Phocaeicola sp. (assembly GCA_944322395.1). Taxonomy (GTDB): domain Bacteria; phylum Bacteroidota; class Bacteroidia; order Bacteroidales; family Bacteroidaceae; genus Phocaeicola. The sequence goes on along the minus strand of CALUPA010000072.1, from coordinate 5,430 downwards.
ATTGTTTATAGCATCGTCAGTATCCATTTCGCATGATACTAACATTACTATCTTTTCGCCAAACTTGACATCCGGTACGGAGGTTATCATAAACGAACCTTCCGGCAGATGGTGGCTAAGTTTTTCTTCCACTTGTTCTATTTGTACTTTCACTCCTCCGGTATTGATGGTATTGTCTTTGCGTCCGAGTATGCGGAACTGTCCTTTGCCATTGAATTCTACTATATCGTTTGTGATTAAAGTGTCAGGATTTACGGATGGGGCAGAGATTATAAGAGTTCCTTCTTCGGAAAGACTAAGAGAAACATTGTTGAAAGGCGTGTACCATTCCGAAGCGTCGCTACCGTTCAGACGCCTAAGTGCGATATGCGATAGTGTTTCAGTCATTCCATATGTGCTCCATACGGCATTGGGGAAAGACTTCAGTTCCTCTGCCATGTTCTTTTCTATAGCTCCTCCTCCTATTATAAGGTGACGGATTTGCATAAGTTTCTTTTTGTCTTCCGGATGTTGCAGTGAATTGAATACCTGCATCGGTATCATGGCAGCGAAGTCCGGTATTTCTGTTATGTACTGTAGCGGGCGTCCGCATGGAGTAACCACCATAAGGTTGAGACCTGCTATTATGCTGCGTACTACCACCATTTTTCCGGCTATGTAGGGGAGGGGCATACACAATAATGCGCTGTCGCCAGCCTTTAGTCCAAGAAATGATACTGTAAGGCGTACGCTGTTCATCATCCTTTCCTTTTCTACCCACAGTTCTTTTGGAGTGCCGGTAGAGCCGGAGGTATGTACTTTCAGTAATGGACTGTCGTTGTACCATTCTGCAAGGAATCCGCCAAGTGATGCCATGAAGCTGTCTTCACCGTACTCTGATGCGAGTTGGTCTTTAAGTAGTGATGCTTCTTCTGCGGTATAGGGTTTTCCGTTTATGATGATGTCTGAATGCATTTTTGTGAGTGGAATTATAGAGGAAATTCTTCTTTGAATAAGTCATATACATAAAGCGGACTTTGATAATATAAACCGCTTTTGGTATTTAGCAGTTTTGTGTAAGTGTTGGAATTGTAAACCATATCCATAGCCTCCTCCATGTCTTTATGGAAGTCTCTCATTACATAAGATATAAGTTCGGTAGTAATGCATTCTATCATGAATTGCTCATCGTTTGTCATAACTTTTTAAGTAATTTAATAGCATTATCAGTACCAAAATAATATTGTACAGTCTGATTGATGTATTGGAGCTTTTTAACCAATGTTGGAAGATCAATGTATTCTTTCATATACCTAAATAGTTGAACTCCAACTTTGTCATCGGCTATAGGGCCTATAACAATATCATATTCATGTACTTTGCCAGTATTTTCCCGGTTTCTGTTTGCAAGTATAAATTCAGCCCACTCCTGGGTATATCCTTCAAATATTTTAATTCTTAATGCAGGATTATTTAGATTGACTTCGTCAAATTCATAAGTGTTTACTGCAGGTATTCCTACGTATTGAATGACTTTTTGCTCTGCCATCTTTTGTGCCTGGTCTTTATTTTCAGTCAAATAAAAACCTTGTCCGAAGTCTTTATGTGGGCGTGACTTGGATAAATCAATTGTTAATATTTCTTGGTTTGAACCGTGATACAATATCATCTTATATTACCTCCGTATTTTTGGCAGTATATAGTTAAATCGTCTATGGCATCTTCTATGGAAAACAGATGTTCTACCTCATACCCATTATTGAGAAATTCAATGCCTTTACATTGTTTAAGGTAATTGAAAGATTGCTGCATCGTCAGTTTATGTCGCTTAGCAAACTCGGATATGCATATAACGATATATTCAATTTTATCTTTCATATATAAACTAATTTTCTCAAAAGTAAGAAATATTGAAGTGATATGCAAGAAAAATATTTAATTACAATAATATATCAACTTTCTTTTCCACATCAAACCACAGCCTCTCTCCCTTAATATGTAGTGGAGACTCAATATTATCAGTAAACAGCAGCCCTGTGCCAAGTCCCTGCGGCAATGTATGTTCCTGGGTCGCTGTCCATTGTGCTATGGCATTAAGCCCGATGTTTGATTCCAATGCAGAGGTTATCCAGTAGCCGATGTTTCTTTCTTTTGCCAGTCTTATCCATTCTTCGGAACCGGCAATTCCACCATGTAGTGATGGTTTGAGAATGATATATTGTGGACAGATGGTTTCAAGAAGGCGTATCTTTTCACTTTCTTTGTTTACACCTATAAGTTCCTCGTCGAGAGCTATAGGGAGTGGGGTGGAAGCGCATAGTTTTGCCATTTCCTCCCATTGTCCCTGACGTATGGGTTGTTCAATGGAGTGAAGGTCGAACTTACTCAATGCCTCAAGTTTCGACATTGCTTCTGACGGTTTGAAAGCTCCGTTGGCATCTACGCGGAGTTCTATTTCGTCTTTATCGAAATGGCTGCGTATGAACTCAAGCAACTGTAACTCCTTTTCGAAATCTATGGCACCTATTTTTAGTTTTATGCAGCGGAATCCGGTACCCATCTTTTCGCGGATACGGGCATACATCTCATCGAAACTGCCCATCCATATCAGACCGTTGATAGTTATCCCCTCTTCTCCACGTGAGAACGGAGTGTCCCAGAAAGCAAGACTGCCGGCATTGAGATTATAAAGGGCTGTTTCCAGACCGAACAGCATTGAGGGATATGGTCGTAGACTTTTATAGTCTATAGAACCGGCTTTCTCTACTTGCAGGCAATGGCAATGTAACACATCTTCATAATCTGGAATGTCATCGCAACTAAGATTCGGCAGTGGGGCGCACTCGCCTATTCCAGATTTACCGGTTTCTGTATCTGTGAGTCGGACATACCATACTTTGCGGGTGGTATATACTCCGCGTGATGTACCTGCAGGTTGCTTGAAGTGGAGCTCGTAGGGGATGATTTCTGATTTAATCATAAAGTATTTTTTAAGATGGGCTGTATAAATAGGCGTAACACGTACGTGTTACGCTCGTTGCACGAACGTGTTTCACACGTTACACGTTGGTGTTACACGCGTCACACGAACGTGTCACACTAAAAATGTACTGTGATTTTACGGCATTTTAGGGAATTTGCTCCAGTCCGGTTTACGTTTTTCTAGGAATGCCTTTCCACCTTCCTGTGCTTCTTCTGTCATGTAGTACAGCATTGTGGCATCGCCAGCCAGTTCCTGTATACCAGCCTGACCGTCTAGTTCGGCGTTCAGACCTGCCTTAATCATACGGAGTGCAAGCGGACTGTGCTGCATCATTGTTTCTGCCCATTCCACAACTTCGTCTTCCAGACGGTCGAAAGGAACAACCTTATTCACAAGTCCCATTTCCAGAGCTTCCTGTGCAGAGTACTGACGGCAGAGGAACCATATTTCGCGAGCTTTTTTCTGACCAACTACACGGGCTAGGTATGACGAGCCGAATCCGGCATCGAAGCTACCCACACGTGGACCTGTCTGTCCGAAGATAGCATTTTCCGATGCTATTGACAAATCGCAAACCACGTGAAGTACGTGTCCGCCACCGATGGCATAACCGTTCACCATTGCTATCACTGGTTTAGGGATAGAGCGGATTTGTTTCTGCACGTCAAGAACGTTGAGACGTGGCACACCGTCTGTTCCGATATATCCTCCGTGACCTTTCACGTTCATATCGCCACCAGAACAGAATGCCTTGTCGCCGGCACCAGTCAGAACTACTACATTGATATCCTGACATTCGCGGCAGATAAGTAGTGCGTCACTGATTTCTGATGTAGTGGTAGGAGTGAATGCGTTTCTGTATCGCGGACGGTTGATAGTGATTTTAGCTATTCCGTTATAGAAGTCGAAAAGAATATCCTGATATTCCTTTATGGTTTTCCATTCTCTTTTTTCCATGATGTAATTATTTTTTCAGATTGTGATAATACTTCTTAAGCAGTTCTATGTCCTTTTCTTTCTCTGTGAATACTTCGAGCAACATAGGGCGGTTGGTTACAGACGGTTCAAGGAAACGTGCTGTTGCGCTGTTCAATTCTTCTTCATTATGGGCAGACAGGTATTCCAGTCCGCGGTCCTCAGCCCATGCTTTTGCCGATGCTGTGTGGGTGGCTGTCACGAAACGGCGAGCATTGTCGTGCAGTTCAAGTCCGGGCAGTGCGTGGAAAATCTCTCCACCGCTGTTGTTGAGGAGCAGGATGCGGATGTTCGAACCGTAGTTATTGTTCCACAAGGCATTCATATCGTAGAAGAAACTCAGGTCGCCTATGATGATGAAGTTAAGTTTGTCCGATGCTGTGGCATAACCTATAGCTGTTGACAAGGAACCTTCTATACCGTTTGTTCCTCTGTTTGAGAGGATTTCTACATCCTGAGGAACATCGAAAAGTTGTGCGTATCTCACAGCCGAACTGTTGGCAAGATGTAGTGAGCATGGTGCCGGCAGTCCGGTTATAACCTTTCCTATGGCACTCATCTCCGAATATTCGAACTCAGCCTGAGGTATAGCTTTCGACAGTGCTTCCCACTGGCGCGGATATTCCGGGGTACGGTTCTCCATGCGTGATGAAATCTTTTCCAGGAATTCGAACGGGTCCATCTCTATTATAGTGGTAAGAGAACCGTAGAGGTCCATCACTTCACCATCGGCCGATACATGCCAATGTTCTACTGGCGGGTGGCGGCGAAGGAATTTCTTCAGACGCTTGGATATGACGTGTCCGCCGTATGTGATGAGCAGTTCCGGACGCATCTTTTTCTGAGCCTCGAAGTCCATCGAGCAGAGAAGCGGCTCTATGTTCTTGATTGGCAGTCCGGGAATGGTGCGGTTGCTTATATTTTCGGAGAACCATGCGAAATGCTTATAAAGTGATTTGGTATATTTCTTGTCGAACAGGTAAATCAGATTCATCTGTCCTACTACCATCATTCTGCGTTGGTATTTGTTCAGGCGTTCGATAAGCGGTTCGTAGTCCTTATCGTAAACACTTAGTCCCTGATAGCGTGTGATAACTCTTGCCTCAGGCAGTTCGTTAACAGGAAGTAGGAAGAAAGGGTCGCTTACAGGCACGTTGATATGAACAGGACCTTTCCCGTGATGGTTAAGTTCGAGAAGGGCCTCGTTTATGAGGCGGTTGCAGTACCACTCATCTTCGTCGGTATTTACTTCCGGCAGATTTACGGATTTCTTTACAAGATTTCCGAAAACTCCCGGCTGAGGCAGTGTCTGTCCGTCCATCTGGCCTATCCATGCAGCGGGACGGTCGGCAGAGATTACCACTAGTGGTACTTGCTGATAGAATGCTTCTGCCACTGCCGGATGAATGTTCAGCAGGGCTGTACCCGAAGTACAACAGATAGCTGCCGGGCTTCCTCCGTGGAGGGCAAGTCCGAGTGCAAAGAATCCTGCA
>CALUPA010000071.1 GCA_944322395.1 uncultured Phocaeicola sp. | reverse complement strand
CTCTTTAGGCTACTGTTGACGGAACAACAGGTTCAGACATTATGCTGAACAATTACTTGTACGACTTCTTGTCGCACATATTTTCACAAAGATAGTACAAACCGAATGAAGTACAAAGCGAAAACTTTGTTTTAAACCAATAGAGCAAATTCTTTTCTATGACAAATCCTTCTCCCTGCACTTGATGAAGAAATAATCCAGCATGAAACGGCCATTCTTCCTCACCAGCTCTTTACCGTGTTTTAGTCCTTTAGTGCTATTCAAGGCTGCATCCTTCAGGTAGCCTCTATCAAGAAGTTCGCAAGCCAGTTCGTATGGTATCAATCGGCTATTCGTCAGGAAATTATATGCATTCTTTTCTGCCTTTTCCTTATTGTAATATGGATTGTCAGGCGAAGCGATACATTCACAATAGTTACGCACAACAGAAAGTCCTTGATTAGGAGTAACACACAACATCAATACGTCATTTCCCGTATCGGGGACTTTCAGTCCTTGAGCCATTTTATATTTCATCTTATTAGAAATGAAATCGTTCACCGCTTCTTTTCCTTTCAGGAATACAAAATGTTTTCCTTTAGTTGCCGCTAAGAAGTCATCGTATGCCGCCTTTTTGTTAGCATCCGAGAATTTATTCTTAATGTCATCAAGCTCAGGGATATCTTTAATGCTAAAGATATTCATAGCTCCATTGTGTTGCCAATACTTTCCAAACTTGAACAGAGTTGTTGTAACTACAGTATCACCCGGTATTAGCCTTGGAGCGTTCAGTTCAATAGAATCTTTTGTTACTTTATAAGTTTCCTCCTTATCTGAAATTTCCTTTAACACATAATAATCATCAGTATCGTCAGTCACCATATATAATGCTTCCATCCTGCTGTCAACGTCCATATATGGTGCATCTACAGGATTCACAGCCTGTTTCTCAAGAAGAAGCTTCAGATATTCAGGAGCGGTAATGGAAAGAAGAGGTGTTCTGCCCGACAACACGCTGTTCATCTTAAAGGAATATATCATCAAATCCATCGTACGGTCATCAAGATCCTTACGCTTCTCAAATTCCTCCATCTGCTCGGACAGGCTATCCAAATAACATTCATAACAACCCATGTTAATATATGAATTAAAATAGAACCACTCCACTTTACTTCTGTATTCAAGAAAATCATCCTCTGTCAAATAGGAGAAATCAAAGAAATTCTGAAGTCTTTCATTTACAGGAGCTGTCTCGAACTCCTCGTCAAAGATATCGTATATAGCTTCAGCCAATGCTAAAATACCGGTATTTTCCGGATTATATATCTTTTCTCCAATTTTATCTCTCTGAAAGCAATGCCACAAAATGAAGCGTACATCTTCTACATTTATTTCGTCGGGATAATAATCTTCGCCCGGTTCATAGAAAGGCAACCGGCTGCCATATCGCTTTTCGCACTGCGAAGTGAACACCTGCCAGACACCGGTCTGCGAGATAATATCTTCAAACCATCCGACAAGAAATATCGCCGTATCTTCGTAAACCTCGTCTTCCGGCTCTATTTCCTCTACCATTATGTCATAATCATATAACACTTTTATTATTTTGTTCACCAGCTTACAGTAATAATTGTCTGTCGCATCGGTTTTAGTATATGGATGCATAGACACCCATTCCTTTGGATAAATCGTTCTCATTATATATAAATTAGATTCAAACTTACAAATTCACGAAGAAATCATGTTTTTCCTACCTGACGGGCATCATTTACTATTAATGGTTTTCTGTCAGGTTGTTTCTTCCATTCAATAAATCTCTGTAAAACAGTGACTTCTCACCGAACGGCTTCCGAACACAATATAAACATGAGTTGTCAATCCTCCTTAAGTTCCTCAAAGAATCCTTCCACTCCACCTTCAATCTGCTTGCCCAAATCTTCAAGCTGTTTTGAGAAATCCTTTACGGCATTCTTGGTCATCTTGGCATAAATTCTGCCTTTCAGTTTTCCAATCTCCTTCAGTTCTTCATCTGTAAATTCATATTTTGACATTTTCTCTTCTATTCTTTCATATTCAGAGGCTATTTTATCCCAGTCATCTTCGGTAAATTCATCATACTTGTCTTCCACCCGTTCTACCAAAGAAGATAATTCCCCGATAGGGGTCTTTGAGGTTTCACATGATGAAAAACCTAACGAAAAAGCTATTGCTGCAAGTAATACATTTAATTTCTTCATAATCATCCTTTTATTTAGTTCTTAATATACATAGGCATCTGTTTGGTTCCGGCATTCTTCAGAATTCCATCTTCCACAAGCTGTTTCAGCGTTCTCAGGGCCTTCGACTTGTTGAAGCCTGTAAGCCTTTCGAAATCCTGACGACGCATAAACTGGTTTTCTGCAAAGTATGTATCCATCTTTTCCATTATCTCGGACATTTCCATGTTTTCAGAATGACGTGAAGCATCCTTCAGGCGTTCGAACTCCACTGTCTTGAATTTTTCCAGAAGTTCTTTGTCAGGAAGAAAGCGAATGCCTTTTACACTGATGTCCGACGCGGATACATGTTTGGGATTTACATCGGGAGCACATTTCAGACTGAGACTGAAATGGCCTATTCCTTCCAGATGCAAAGAATAACCATCACTGAGTGCTTCAAACATTTCTGAACTCAAAGCAGTCAGTACGGCTGCCACATCGGCAGGGGCAACGGTACATTTACTGTTTATCGTATCACGCAGGTTTCTTGTAGTCACAACATCTCTGGTAATGACCTTGGCATGCAGTTTGGGAACAGCAACTCCTTCTTTCTCAGGATTCTTATACAAATCGAATTTTACAGGCATGGTATCTTGATTTTAATGATTAATATCTGTAATATCTGAAACGCCTCAACTAAATTGGTGTTACACGTACGTGTAACGCGTGTGACACGAATGTGCAACGACTGTAACACCAACGTATGACGCGTGTAACACGTACGTGTCACGGTAAAAATGACAAGAATTTCTGATATAAAAAAGAAATTGCCGATGAAATGATGACAGAAAACATATTATTAACTATTTATAACAATATACTTTATACTGTGCCATTACTTTATGCCATGCTTAAGTTTTCCTACAAAATCTGCATATTCTTCAAGTCCCAAACTCAGGAAGCGTTCATGTGCCAAGTTCAAAACATTGGCGTATTCCTCTCCTACCACATCAGAATCTATATTATACAGCACACGCAGCAGTTCGTCCATATAGTCAACAAAATCGCTATCGCCGAATGAAAGATACCATAGTGCATATTCCATACGGGTATTCATGACAGACAAATAAACATTGGCGTGAGCTTTATCCGACGAGAGCAATGCCAGACGGTCTGCACACGAATATCCGTCAAGCAATACATCTTCGTTTGAAATCTCTTCAAGGCACTTATCTGCCAACGCTGAACTTCGGACACTGTCACCCGATGAATGCATCCACTCGGCAGCCTCGCATATCATACGCTGAAGGGTGATTGCCATACGTCGGTTGGTTTCATCAAAATATACTGAATTGTCGGACAGTCCTCCATATGAATATTTGTTCATAATATTGTCATAACATCTGTCTGCATCTACCGTATGTTTCAGTTTTCGGGCATTGAACGGCACTATTCTTTGTGCCATTCCTTCAAGAACCAGATAATCTTCCAAATCAAGATACTCACCTATACGCATTGATTTGGCTACATAAAGCGGACGTTCCCAATTGCAATTACTTATAAGGTCGGCAAGGATGATACCGCTACGCGTCAGATACGGCTTGTCTTTCAGGCTTACAGTCATAGTTTCCGGAATATCCACTCCTTCGGGGATATGTATTCCCGAGCGTATCACTGCCTCAGCATCTATGCTGAAATGTATTTCGTCGGTTGGAATACACCTCATGGATTCATCATCGGATGTCAGCCAGTAGCGCACTATGTTCTTCCATTCCCAAGGGTCTTCACCGAATGGATATTCACCGGGATGTGACTTATAATACTCTTCCACCCTGTCCTTGATACGTACAGGTGTTCCATCGTCAGCATATCCAGCCACAGGGTTTACACGTACTATATCGTTCACTCCGTCTCTGTAATACTCTCTTCCGAAAGACACCGGCAGTCCGGGAGAAGTATGCGACGGACGGCACATCTGGTCGACATACCATCCTCCGGTGAGATACATCAGATTGCACACACGTACATCTGTACGTATTCCCTCTACCTCCTGTGCATACCAAAGAGGGAAAGTTTCATTGTCGCCATTTACGAAAAGCACCGGATAGCCTTCTTCCTGCACTGTGTTAAGATAGTTATATCCCATATCGCGGCAAAGATAGCGGTTGCTCCTGTCGTGGTCATCCCATGTCTGGCTTAAGACCTGCAAAATCAGTCCGGCACATATGGCCGATGATACAGCTAAAACAGGAAAGGAAGTATTCTTACGGAACAGTTTTCCAAGTGTAGTGAATATAGCTGCCGCTCCAAGGCCTATCCAAATGCTGAAGGCATAGAAAGATCCGGCATATGCATAATCCCTCTCGCGTGGCTGCATAGGTATCTGATTGATATACAACACTATGGCAAGACCTGTCATAAAAAACAGTATGGCAACTACATTGAACTGTCTTCTGCCTACAGTACCGCTTTTCCACTGCCACCATATTCCCAAAAGTCCTACTATCAGAGGTAATGCATAATATACATTCCTTCCCTTGTTACCTTTAAGGTTTGACGGCAGGAACTCATTGTCTGCCACCAGATAACGGTCTATGAAACTGATACCTGTAATCCAGTTGCCGTTTATCATGTCGCCATATCCCTGGATATCATTCTGACGGCCTGCAAAATTCCATAGGAAATACCGCAGATACATATAGTTGACCTGATAATTCAGAAAATATTTAAGATTGTCCATAAATGTAGGGACTGTCACCGAAACGTTCTCCCCCTTCGATTTGTCAAAATACGATACCTGTCTGCCTTTCATTCCTCCCGGAATCCATGCTTTGTACTGTTCGGCATGATCTTCGCTATACATCCTCGGGAAAAGCATACATGTGACATCTTCGTATACCGGTTTCAGTTTTTGCCCGGTAACGACATATTTTTCATCTTTAGGTGTCTTGGCTGTATCGGTAGTCCAGTCTTTTCTTCTATAGACATCGTCGGCCACTTTATAATCATACATCAGATATCCGTCCTTTTCTTTTAGTGCTCTGACCGATGCGAATGACTGTCCATACAGCAAAGGAGTATCGCCATACTGCTCTCGTCCTAGATAATCGCGCAGAGTGAAAGGGTCTTCGGGCGACTGCTGGTCCATCGGAGTATTTGCAGCCGAACGTATCAATATCAGGGCATACGAACTGTAGCCTACGGTAAGCATCAAAATACTGAAACTGAAGACATACAGCAAATGCCACAGTCGGCTATGGCTGAAAGTTCTGCCAATCAGCCATATAATGACACAAAGAAGTAACGAAAGAGATAAAGAAATCCATACTCCGCCATGAACAGTAAGTCCAAGCATAACCAATGACAGACATACCAACATAAGTGATATACGCTTACTGTGCATTGTCACACAAGAAATGCAAGACAGCACAAGCACCGAAAAAAGCAATATGGCATATACCATCATCCCCGTATCGTAACCGGTTGCGAGGGTATTGGCAAAAAACAATTCAAAAAGTCCTGCCATTTTCATCACTCCGGGAACAATTCCGTAAAGTACAGCTGCTATAACAGCCATACATAATAATGTGGATACGACAAGTCCTTTATGTCCGGTATGAGGATATTTGCGATAATATATCACAAGACCTACAGCCGGAATACACAACAGATTAAGCAAATGAACTCCTATGGAAAGACCAATGATATATGCCATGAGAACTATCCATCTGTCTGACGAAACACTGGCAGACTCTTCATCCCATTTCAGTATTATCCATACGGTAAGTGCAGTGAGAAATGAAGAAAACGAATATACTTCACCTTCTACTGCAGAGAACCAGAATGTATCTGTAAATGCATAGACCAATGCACCGGTAAAACCGCACAGCATTACCATGGCTATGGAAGTGGAAGGCAAGTCTTTCCTTGATTTTCCCTTACAGACTATGGAAGATGCCATATATGTAATGGTAAGAAAAAGGAAGAATATAGTACCTGCACTGAGAAGTGCATTCATAACGTTTATACAATACGCCACATCCTGCGGCGAAGATGCGAATAGCGAAAACACATTGCCTGCCAGCATGAAAAAAGGGGCACCTGGCGGATGACCAACTTCAAGCCGTGAGGCAGAAAGGATAAACTCGGGGCAATCCCAAAAACTGGCTGACGGTTCTACCGTAAGGATATAAACTACAGCAGATATCAGAAATGATATAAAACCGCAAATGAGATTCACACGTTGATACTTACACATAATTTGCTCTGTTTTTTATGGCAAAATTAATGTAATGTATCTTTCACGATATAATTATGGTATGGACATCGGTACGTCCGCCAACAAAACGTATCAATCTGATTTTAAACAGCTTACAGCCGCACAAGATAAAACATGATGCGGACATTTGTATTTTTCTTCTTAATTTCAGGCTTAAGAATCGCAGGTTTCTGACACCCGGCTTGCTTCTATCTTCTTCTGTATTCTGAATTTTGCCTTGGTAATAGAAGCGGGAGAAATTCCATAGAATATGGCAAGCTGTCCGGTAGTAAATCCAAGTTTTACAAGGCAGCTTATTTCCTTGTCACGGTCAGTCAGTTCGCCGACTGCATCAAGGCTTACGGAAAAACCAGGAAACAAAGAATCGGCAAACATAAAAAGATTATTCCACTCGTCAGCCGATTTCACAGGCATATACGATGGTGAGGATTTCATTTTATTTATTAGTGCAACAACTCCTACATTTGTGTCGGACAGCAACAGTTCTTCCCTTCTTTTCAACTGTTTTTCCTGTTCGCACAAATAGTTCTCACGACAGATATAAAAGTCTTTTCTGTCATTACTTTCCTTTATTATATTGTCAAGATTTGTTTCTGCCTCTTTCCTGCCACGATAGAAGAAAAATGACAAGGCACCGAATGCCCCAAACAGGAACATTCCTGTAGCAGCATTTATCATGCCGGTTTTTCTCTCATTCTCTTTTCTCAACAAAGCCTTTTCATGATTAAACTCTGCTTCAAGCGACATTAGTTTTTCCCTGTCATCTACTGTACCCAGCGAGTCCGCCCTTACTGTACGGACTATGGAATTCCAATCTCTGTCATTATTTCCCAAAGAATACAGCCCGTAATCATCCTTGAAGATATTTTGCAATTGGTTTTCAAAAGCTATTGCCCGACATCTCTCGATGAAATATTGTGCCGTATCTTTCTGATTTAGCATCAGATAATCAAGCCCTAGTCTTCCGGCAGCCTCACACACCAACTTTTCATCATTCATCCTCAATGCAATATTATATCCTTCGCGATGGTTTTCTACGGCCTTCTCATACATTCCGTATTTAAAATGAAAATCACCAAGACGGTTATAGGCAGATACTTTCAGCACTGTGTCCTGCTTTTCCTTGAACAGGTCAATAGCATTAAGATAACAAATCATGGCATTACCGGCATCACCACTTGATTCGTAGAACTTGGCTTTTTCCAACCATAGTGAGGTGTCAGCAGTTGTATCTCTTTGAGTAGATGTACATGATACCGAAATACAACAAGCCACAAATGCAAATATGATATATACAATGTGTTTCATGTGGATATTTTTTTATACTCTACAAATGTAATGTTTCCATCCAATATTATCACTATACGTTTATCAAACTTTCCCTTTTTTTTCATACCTTTGTTTTTTAGTATAAACCATACAATTTATCTTATGCAAAACAGTGACAGCATCATCATAATTCCTACTTACAATGAGAAGGAAAACATTGAGAATATAATACGCGCAGTGTTCGGACTGGAGAAGTTTTTCCATATCCTTATTATTGAGGACAATTCCCCGGACGGAACAGCAGACATAGTGAGGAGACTGCAGAAAGAATTTCCGGAAAGGCTTTTCATGATAGAAAGAAAAGGAAAACTGGGACTTGGAACTGCATATATCACAGGGTTCAAATGGGCCATTGAAAAGAAATACGACTACATATTCGAAATGGATGCCGACTTCAGCCACAATCCGAATGACTTGCCACGACTCTACAAGGCTTGTCATGATGACGGTGGAGATGTGGCTATAGGTTCAAGGTATATCAGCGGAGTGAACGTGGTGAACTGGCCTATGGGCAGGGTACTTATGTCGTACTTTGCATCCAAATATGTAAGAATTATAACTGGAATACCAGTACACGATACAACTGCCGGATTCAAATGCTACAGACGTGAAGTACTTGAAACCATAGACTTGGATAAAATCCGATTCAAAGGATACGCATTCCAGATTGAAATGAAGTTCACTGCCTACAAATGCGGATTCAAGATTATAGAAGTACCGGTGATATTCATAAATCGCGAACTTGGCACTTCGAAGATGAACAGCAGTATTTTCGGCGAAGCTGTGTTTGGAGTGATGAAACTGAAATGGGACAGCTGGTTCAAGAAGTATCCTAAGAGAAAAAATTGTTAGTTTTTAGTTGTTAGTTTTTAGAAGATGAAAAGAATTTGGATAAAGAATGCTGTCATCGTGAACGAGGGCAGACAGTTTAAAGGCTCGGTTGTAACTGAGGATGAAACAATATACAGAATAATAGAAGGCGATGCTGCGCCTGAATGTGATATAAATGAAACAATTGATGCAAAAGGCTGTTTTCTATTACCGGGAGTGATAGACGACCATGTGCATTTCCGCGACCCGGGACTCACACACAAGGCTGACATGGCGACAGAAACAGCTGCTGCAGCTGCTGGCGGTGTGACTTCGTTCATGGATATGCCTAACTGCAATCCGCAGACCACTACCATAGAGGCTCTGGAAAACAAGTTTGCCGATGCAGCTACAAAATGTGTGGTGAACTATTCTTTCTATTTCGGGGCGACTAACAATAATGCCGACCAGCTTAAGAATCTTGACAAGACTCATGTGTGTGGTGTGAAACTGTTCATGGGTGCAAGTACAGGCAATATGCTTGTTGACCGCATGGAAGCTTTGAAGAAAATATTCTCTGAAGCAGGAATGCTGATTGCCACTCACTGCGAGGACCAGACCGTGATAAGCCGCAATACTGCAGAAGTGAAAGAAAAGTATGGCGAAGATGCTGATATTTCTCTTCATCCGATAATCCGCAGCGAGGAAGCTTGCTACAACTCATCATCACTTGCTGTGAAACTGGCTAAGGAGACAGGTGCACGTCTTCATATCCTGCATGTAAGTACCGCCAAAGAACTGGAACTGTTCGAAGACAAACCTCTGAAGGAAAAGAAAATAACTTCGGAGGCTTGCGTATCTCACATTATGTTCTGCGATGAGGACTACAAAACTCTTGGCGGGCGCATAAAATGTAATCCTAGCATCAAGACACGTGCCGACCGTGACGCACTGAGAAAGGCATTGAACAGTAACCTGATTGACGTGATAGGTACTGACCATGCCCCTCACCTGCTTTCTGAAAAACAAGGTGGTGCACTTAAGGCCGTATCAGGTATGCCTAGTCTGCAATTCTCATTGGTGAGTATCTATGAGCTTGTCAAAGAAGGTGTGTTGTCAGTGGAACAGCTTGTACAGAAAATGTGTCATGCTCCTGCCGAACTCTATCAGATTAAGGACAGAGGATTTATCCGCGAAGGATATAAGGCCGATTTGGTGATACTGAATCCTGACCACGAATGGACTGTCACTGCCGACTGCATAAAGAGTCGTTGCGGATGGAGTCCTATGGAGGGAAGAAACTTCCATGCCAAAGTTGAGAAAACCTTGGTAAACGGAACTCTGGTTTACGAAAATGATACCGTAAATACTGCCCATAGAGGTCAGGCATTGGTATTTGAAAGATGATTTTTGAAAACAGTTGTTAGTTTTTAGTTGTTAGAGCTATTAGGATTGTAACAAGAAACTAACAGCTAAAAACTAACAACCAACAGCTTTTAACTCTTAATTCTTAATTTTTCATTCAAGAAATGCGTACAGACATTACCGTAAAAGAATACGACATACACGAACTGGCTGATTACATAAACTGGATTTACTTTTTCCACGCATGGGGATTTCAACCCAAATATTCGTCTATAGCCGATATTCATGGCTGTGACGGTTGCCGTGCAATGTGGCTTATATCTTTCAAGGAAGAGGAAAGGCCAAAAGCTTCAGAGGCAATGCAACTGCACAAGGAGGCACAGAGAATGCTCAACAGTCTGGACGGACGTTTTAAGGTTTATGCGATGTATCGCCTGATGGAAGCCAACTCCGACGGTGACAATCTCATAATGGAAGGAAACAGATTTCCACTGTTAAGACAACAATCGAGAGTTAAGGACTCTGACCCATTTCTGTGTCTGAGTGATTTTGTAAGACCTGTTGAATCGGGTATTACAGATACAGTAGGCTGTTTTGCAACTACCATCGATCCGAAAATGGAGAAGGAATTCGAAGGCGATGACTATAAGCTTATGCTCTGCAAGACTTTGGCTGAAAGACTGGCTGAAGCGGCAGCAGAAAAGATTCATGAAACAATCAGAAAATATGTCTGGGGGTATGCTCCAGACGAAAATCTGAGCATAAAGGAATTGCTTGACGAAAAATATTGTGGAATACGGCCTGCTGTAGGCTACCCGTCGCTTCCAGATATTTCGGTGAACTTTCTGCTTGATGATTTGTTGGATATGAAGCGTATAGGAATAACTCTGACAGAAAACGGTATGATGCATCCTCATGCTTCGGTGAGCGGACTGATGTTCGCACATCCGCAGTCAAGATACTTCAGTGTTGGGAAAATAGACCAAACTCAGCTTACCGACTATGCCGAAAGACGTGGCAAGACAACCGATGAAATGAGAAAGTATCTGAGGGCGAATATTGGATAATCAGTTGTTAGTTTTTAGTCGTCAGCTGTTAGCTATTAATTTTTAATTCTTAATTATTAATTCTTAATGATCTTACTTAGAGTTGCAATATTTTTTCTGCTGATGCTGTTGTTGCCAGACTGGTATATATACCGTATATATATAAGGTATAAAAACAGCAAGCTTTACAGAAGACTTCTATGGTGGCCCACTATAGGTCTGCTGATACTGCTGGTTCTCTTCATAGCCTTACACGACAGTATGCACGACTATTTCGGCATATACCTTATAGTAACTTTATGTTTCTGTATCCCAAAACTGACATTTGTAATATTCAGTCTTTTACTTAGGGGTATAAACAAAGTTACAGGACTGAAAGTTCCTCATGCAGCCATATCGGCTCTGCCTGCCATGGCTATGCTGGGATACATACTTTTCGGGGCAATAAAAGGCAAAGAGAATTTCAAGGTAAGAGAGGTGACATTTACGTCGGCTAACCTGCCTGAAAAATTCAACGGCTACAGGATTCTGCAACTCTCGGACATACATTCCGGAAGTTGGAAAGGAAATCCGGAAGCCTTGAAAAGAGCTATAGATATATGCAACAGGCAGAATGCTGATCTGGCATTGTTCACCGGCGATTTGGTAAACAGCCGCTCCGACGAACTTACCGAATTTATGAATATCTTCTCTGAATTGAAAGCGAAGGATGGTGTTTACTCTGTATTGGGAAACCACGACTACGGGACATACGTCAAATGGGATTCAGAAGCCGACAGGATTGCAAATATAGATTCCCTAATAGCACGCGAAGACAGAATGGGATGGAAAATGCTGAACAACAGTCATACTATAATCAGAAGAGGGAATGATTCTATAGCAGTGATAGGAGTAGAAAACAGCGGACGCCCGCCTTTTCCTGATTACGCACGACTGAAAGAAGCCTCAGCAGGCACCGAAGGCATGTTCCAGGTACTGATGAGCCACGACCCTACCCACTGGCGCAGAGAAATTCTGCCGGAATCGGATATAGAACTAACACTGTCAGGACATACACACGACATGCAGATTACATTTTTCGGTCTGTCTGTGTCATCGTTCATTTATCCTGAACACAATGGCATGTATATGGATGGAGAAAGGGGACTATACGTAAATATAGGGTTGGGACACGTACTGTTCCCTATGCGTCTGGGAGCATGGCCTGAAATAACAATCATTACCCTAAAGAAACCAAAAGCTTAAGAAAATAGAAACTCAAGAACTAAAAAACCTAAAACTCATAAATATGAAATTATTCTACATTATCTATCAGATTTGTATTGGTTTGCCGATTTTCCTTGTAACAACAATTCTTACGGCACTGATAACAATGATTGGATGTCATTTGGGAAACGGACATTTTTGGGGATACTATCCCGGAAAAATCTGGTCGCAAATAACATGCTACTCACTTCTGCTTCCAATAAAAGTAAAGGGGCATGAGAATATTGACCAGAAGCAGTCATACGTATTTGTAGCAAATCATCAGGGTTCGTTCGACATCTTCCTGATTTACGGTTTCCTGGGAAGAAACTTCAAGTGGATGATGAAAAAAAGCTTGAGAAAAATTCCGTTCGTAGGAAAGGCATGCGAATCAGCAGGATTTATCTTTGTTGACAAATCGGGTCCGAGAAAAATTCATGAAACCATAGAACAGGCTTTCCACGTACTGAAGGACGGAACTTCGCTGGTGGTTTTCCCAGAAGGTGCAAGAACATTTACAGGACATATGGGAATCTTCAGAAAAGGAGCATTCCAGCTGGCAGACGAACTTCAGCTACCTGTAGTTCCGCTGACTATAGACGGCTCGTTCAATATACTTCCGCGTACCGGGAAACTGCTGTCATGGCATCCTATGAAACTCACTATTCACAAACCTATATTCCCGAAATGTAAAGGTCCTGAAAATATCAAGGAACTTATGGAAGAATCGTATAAGGTAATAGAGAGTGCGTTACCTGAAGAGTATAAAGGAAAAATAGACAATCCTGACCAATAAATCCGTAGGCATAAAAACAACTCCGGCATAAGGAAACAAATTCCAATATGCCGGAGCTGTTTTTTTATTGTATTATATCAATCTGAATTGATTACCATTCCACGAACTTGCCGCGTGCTCTACGGTCTGCAAGGATTTCTTTCAAACGTTTGTTCTTCTCTTTAGCAATGAATTTACGTCCGAAGATGTTAGGAATGGCAACTCCAAGAGAGATACATAATATCACCATACCCGAAGTAATACCACTCTGTATAGCTTTCATCAAGACTGAAATCTGTTCAGGCGATTCCACATTCATATTTATGATACCGAAAAGCATACGGTACATAAGTACTCCCGGAATCATAGGAATAACAGAAGGAATAGTCAATACGTGATTTGGACAGTGGAACCAATGTACAGCCTTGATAGCAATAAGACTCACCAGTACAGAACCGGCAAATGATCCTATCACAAGACCCATATCCAGACCTATATTGTCTGTACTTGGACCTAGATTTACGAAGTTACGAGTACAAACAGCAATTATACCTCCTATGGCAACAACCCACAACAGGCGGCGCGGTATATTGAATATCATAGAGAATCCCATTGCAGAAATAGCTGCTGCTATTGCATATTCGAAATAATTGTGATGAGGAACCATACTGATAGTAGGGAAGAAGTTTTCTATGTGACAAATCTTAACAGCAAACGCAATACCGAAAGCCATTGCAGAAACCATAAGCAGAGTATTTACAGCTCTGACGACACCAACCTGGATATAATTGTCGAGCATATCATCGACAAAGTTTATCAAAGGAACACCCGGTACGATAAACAGCGCACACGCCAAAAGCGGATGCCAAGGTGTTGAAGTCCATGAATCAGGCAATAAAGTTGAAGCCCAGGCTATCATAGTTGAAATAAATGCGGCAATGGCAATGCCCATATAATGGTTGAGTCCCGATTCGTTACAGTGAGCACGAACTCTCATACCTATGATGGCCGCTATTGAAGCATAGAGAAATGCCACCCAGTCGCATCCGAACTGAATACAGAATCCACCGCAGGCAAATCCGGCACCGATAGCAACCTGCCAAGGAGTATAATTACGCTTGCGTTTGCGTATCTCCTCCAGTTCAGCCTCGTATTGGTCGAGTGTATAATCATTCTCTATGGCACGCCACGACAATTTACTTACTGCAGAAATAGCAGTCATATTAACTCCATGACCTTCTATTCTCTGAAACTTGGTGAAAGAATAATCACCGTCACTGACATTTACCATAAGCATGGTAAAGCTGACGTTGATGTGAAGTTTTTCTTCCGGAATACCTAGGAAAGCGGCAGTACGCTTCATGTTTCTCACCACACGGTTGGTGTCAGCAAGACTTTCAACCAAAAGTTTTCCGGTACGTAGAAGTAAATCTACTCGTCGATGAAGCAATAGCTCATCATGTACTTTTTCTGTCGTTTGAAGATGTTCCATATAGTCAAGTTTTGTTTTCCGGCTGCAAAGGTATTAATTATTCCTATTTTATGTGTATCTTTGCAATGCAATATTGTACAAAAAAATACCGGGATTTGATAAGGAACAGAAAAATCACATATCATTTCCACAGTTTTGTGGAAAAATTACACACCTTTTAATAACAGAAACTACTTAACAAAACAGATTAAACATCTTATTTTCAACAAGATAGATTTTCCTATGCAACTATGGCACATGGATTGTCCTAAGTTTAACGGCATCTAAAATATTAACAGATTAGTATATGAAACGATTTTTGACAAAGAAGGACTTGAAGTTCAAGAAGAAACAAGCCATTTACGCATGCATCTGCATTATCTTAGTAGTAGGTCTCTATTTTATCTTCAACAGGAAAGAAAAACCTGTCATTGAAAGACCTATAGTATGTGTGCAACCTGTTATACAGGAGAATGTTGAAATCTATGGAGACTATGTAGGACGAATCAGAGCGCAACTTTTCGTAGAAGTGAGAGCCAGAGTGGAAGGATTCCTGGAAAGAATGCACTTTGAAGAAGGTAGTTACGTTAAAAAGGATCAGGTACTATTTGTCATCAATCAGGATCAATATCGTGCTAAGGCTGACAAGGCTAGAGCTCAGTTGAAGAAAGATGAAGCCACAGCACTTAAAGCAAAACGTGACTTAGACCGTATCCGTCCACTATATGAGCAGAATGCTGCCAGCCAGTTGGACCTAGATAACGCCATTGCAGCATACGAAACAGCAGAGGCGAGTGTAGGTATGAGTAAGGCAGACCTGGAACAGGCTGAACAGGAATTGGGGTATACAATAGTACGTTCTCCAATATCAGGACATATCAGTGAAAGACTGGTTGACCCGGGAACACTGGTTGGAACAGGAGGCAAATCACTGCTGGCTACCATAGTAAAGAGCGACACAGTAAACGTGGATTTCAGCATGACAGCCCTTGATTATCTTAAAAGCAAGGAAAGAAATGTCACTTTCGGACAAAAAGATACTACACGCACGTGGAAACAGACTGTAACGGTTACACTGCCAGACAATACAGTATATGAACATAAAGGTCTGGTGGATTTCGCGGCTCCGCAGGTTAATCCTAAGACAGGTACATTCCAAGTAAGAGCTGAACTTCCTAATCCGGAACATGTTCTTCTTCCGGGACAGTTTACGAGCGTAAAAGTACTTCTCGACGTAAGAGAAAATGCTACAGTAATTCCAAAGAAATCACTTATCATTGAAAAAGGCGGATCATATGTTTTCGTAATGCGACGTGACTCCGTAGCAGAAAGACGTTTCATTGAGATAGGTCCGGAATTCAAGAACGATGTAGTAGTAGAAAGAGGTCTGGCACCTGGAGAAATGATTGTGACAGAAGGTTACCACAAGCTTACACCGGGAGTGAAAGTACAGGTAGCTCCTGAAAACATAAGTCAGGAGGAAAACAAGGCTGACAATGACAGCAGCACTACAAGCAAGTGAAATTAACACAGAGGTAAACTAACCAAGC
>CALUPA010000070.1 GCA_944322395.1 uncultured Phocaeicola sp. | reverse complement strand
CACTCGGTTTTGGAGACCGATGCTCTACCAACTGAGCTATTCCCGTGTTTGCGTGTGCAAAGGTAGTACTTTTTTTGAAACTGACAAGCTTTTATTGCAAGAAAAATAAATTTTATTTTGCATTAAATCTGTAATTCATTGAAAGCCTGAGCATATATCTCTGATTTTTTTTCCAGTTTTAATGGATAAGCTCTACTGGATGATGGCATTCGGTATAGTGAAATGGTTCTGTCATGAAATGAGATTTCGGTTTTTTTCCCAATGGAAGGCTGCTTAACCGAAAAATAATCGCATATAATGTCAGTTGCTTTCTGTCCGGTAGTTATTATGGCTTTACAGTTTGGAAGTTGTCGTAATAAGGTTTCTATGTCTGTTGGTTCTACTACCTCTAGGAATTTGTCCGAAGCATTGTCCTGGAGTCTTATGACTGCTGTTGCAGTATCGTATAGCGCTATTCCTTTCTGCATAAGGAAGGTTTCCAGTCTTGTCTTGTCGAATGCTTTTTTATTGTTGGTCAGGAAATGTTCTTTGTCGTTGAAAAAGATATGACCGAAAATTCTCCACATGTCATTTTGTAGGTTGGGGTAGAAGAAATCCATGCTCCATCTTTTTTTCTGTGGAGGAAAACTGCCAAGCATCAGTAATGAGGCATTGGGTGGAAGAAACGGTTCTAAGGGGTGTCGTTCTATTTCTATTTGATTATTCATGATGAAATATGATAAAGGCGGGGTTGATATTATGGAATATCTACTCCGCCTTATATTGTTTTTATATTGCTTATGCTTTTGGTTTAGGTTCTTTTTTTGCCAGAAGAACAATGTTGTAAACATAATCGTTCATCCATTCTTCCGAGTAACCTAATGCATGTTTGTATTGACGGATGTTATTGCAGGTTTTGCGTACTCCGTCGTCTTTCCAATCTGTTTTAGTCAAAATGTCGTTTATTGCCTTTTCAGTCATGTTACGGAGCATTTTTTTAAGAAAACTTGGCATACGGAATTTCCACTGCATAAGATTTCCGATAACCATCATCAAGTCCTGACTGAATCCCTGGAACATGAACAGATATGATTTGATATCGTTTACATTCTTGCAGTTTTTCTTCACAGAAGCATCTATTTCTTTAAAGAAATTATCGTTAAGTCCATAAATCTCAATAAGCATTTTCTTGCATCGTGATTTTTCTGCTATTCCCAGCTTGTTGTTTTGTGTAGGAACTTTAAGTGTGCGTTTGAACACTGCTAGGTCTGGAAGAAAGTTGATATTGCTTATACCCATCTGTGCGGCCATAACTGCCTGATAGTAAACTCTGATGAGTGTCATGAAATCTTCCATTCCGCCTACTCTTACAGGTTCTTCGGCGTTTTCGGCATTTTTCTTTCCGAATAGTTTTGAAAATATACTCATATATTTAAATGTTATTTGTTTTTTCCGGTTGCAAATATAGTGAAATAAATTGATTTAGAGTACTAATGTTTCCAATGTATCGCTATATAAAAAGGTACAGTTCGCTTTGTCTGTGCGGCTGTACCTTTATTAATTTAGATTTCGTATATTTCAGCCTAAATATTTAGGCAATGGGAAATGTCAAACTGTGATTGCTATTGCAATTAATATTTCGTAATAGCAAAACCGGATGTTTATTTATCGGTAGAATAATATTCTTTTTTATTCTGTTCACTTCTCTTTTCATGGAAACAAAATGCCTATGGTTTATGTCATCTTCAGAATTATATACTTTTATCTGGTTATCTATGTATTCTTCTATGTCGTCAAGATGGCTTTCTACGTATAGTATGGCATCAGAACGTCTGAGTGATGTGTCTTCTTTATCTGTTTTCGAAGGACATAGGATATTTTTTATATTAGCCAAATATATTCTTTCCAGTTGTCGTGTATAATAATTGATTCTTTCATCTTTATTATTCACAGGACGCCAAACTGCATTGAATACATCTTTTAGATATTCATCTAATGGATATGGATCTGTAGAGAACAATGACTTTGTGTACATTCTGTACATCATTTCAGAAGATACAAGAAGTAGGATTACAGAACTTTGTTTCTCTTTTATTTCATTAATTACGTCTATTTTTTTTATATTGCTTGTAACTTCTTCCGGATATAGCCAAAGTGGAGCTGTGAACAGGTTTCTACCAAACCAGTCAACAGCTTCTTTCTGTCTGTCTTTAGGATAGTCGCTGTATAGGTTCTGGTCAGGAAGATTGTTTGTATACCTTCTGCCGATATTCTTTTGGACGTGCCATGTGTATCTTACAAACTGCCCTCTTACAGAACTGTATATATCTGTCAGATGATCATATTGTCCGTCAGGCTGTTTGGTCCATTCCAGTATATTCTTCATAACTCTTTTGAGGTTTTTTACTCCATAATCACTTGCTGTCATACTGTTATCTCCCAAGTCTTCACTCTGGCTTCTTGGGTCGTCACCCTTACCTTCATCACCAATATACATCAGTCGGTGATCTTTTCTTAGTCGTTTTGTTGTTTCGGCACGCATAACTTCTTTTTCTTTGAAGCTGTCGTCAAACCCAGGTCTGTATTTGTATCCCCATTCTATAGCCCATTTGTCATAGATTCCTATACGAGGGAAAAGACCTTTTGGAGAAATTTTGTCTTCAGGCTGTGCTACATAGTTGAAACGAGCATAGTCCATAATAGAAACCGTATGTCCGTTGGCTTCTACCCATTTTTTGTCACGAAGTTTTTCTACAGGGGTTGCGTAGCTGGCTGCCATGTTGTGGCGCAGACCTATGGAATGTCCGATTTCATGGCTTGATACGAATTGTATAAGACTTCCCATAAGTTCATCGTCGAAAGTCATTGTACGTGCACGTTTGTCAAGAGGTCCGCACTGTATCATATACCATTTTTTAAGCAGGTTCATTACATTGTGATACCAGCATACGTGGCTTTCAATAATTTCACCGCTACGAGGGTCTACTATACGTGGTCCATATGCATTTTGAGTTTCAGATGGAAGATAGCGTATTACGCTGTATCTTGCATCGTCAAGGCTCATGCTTGGATCGTCAGGCCATTCTTTGGCTACAATGGCATTCTTGAATCCTGCCGCTTCGAAAGCTATATTCCAGTCTTCTACACCAGCCTTGAGATACTTTACCCATTTTTTAGGAGTGGCAGGGTCAATATAGTACACTATCTGTTTTTTAGGTTCAGTCAGTATTCCTTTACTGTATTGAACAGGATCTTTAGGTTCAAGTCTGTAGCGCTGTACTATTTCTGCACTTTGTGTTTTTTGCTGTTCGTCAGAAAAAAAAGTAAAAGGATCGTTGAAATATCCAACTCTTTCATCAGCATATCTGGCTTTCATAGGTTCTTTTGGTAACAGAACCATGCTTGTATTAAGCATTACAGTTGCTGCTCCGGTTTTGCTTGCAGGCAGTTTTCCGGAACTCATACTGTATGTTCGGATTGTAGTTATTTCTGTATTGATAGGATATGTCTTGATAGTATCCATGAATGTTCTGTCCTGTGATAATGATCCTATCCCTAAAATAGTGCGGTCGCTAGATGTGAAACCGCATGTCTTATTGTCTGCCAACAGAAACTTTGTGACATTGATAAGTGATGCATTAGTTTCAGGATTGACCCCGGCAACATCAAATTTTGCAATTATAGGATCTATTGTCGATCTTTTCAGTGCCTGTGCCATCTGGTCTTTCTCGTTTATGAACTGAGATTTTACGTACTCACGAAGAAGTAAGGACTTGTCATTGAGCTTGTCCCAATATAATACACTTCTGTTGACCTCCTCACCACTGATGAGCTTGAAACCCTGTGGAACTTCCTTGAAACGTGTAACTGTTAGAATCAGTCTTCCTAATAATGAATCCGGTACTTCGAAATACCAGTCATTTTTTATGTGGTGTACAGTGTACATTCCATGGTTGGTACTTATACAGTCTTTGATAAGTTTTTCGTAATCAGAAAGTTGTTTTGTTGAGTCCGTCTTTGCAACTTCTGTTTTTTCTTTTTTTGGCATAAGCTCTACGTGTGCAGTTTTCCCCATGCCCTGTAATGACATAAATGCCATTGCTGCCAAAATCAATTCTTTTCGCATTTTCATTAATTAATTATTTATTCGTTAGTATTTAATGTTAAATTCGGGTTTTTCTCTCTTGCATTCATCGGGAATGGAATTATGTATAAACGTGAATCCGGTTTTAGGGTATATGTTTTCTGTTCAACATCTTTTGTTACGATAGGGAATACTCTGGTTATGGTCTTTGCATATTCGGCCTCTGTGTTCAGACGTTTCAAATCCCAAAAACGGTTGAATCCGAAAAGCAATTCTTTTCTGCGCTCGTCTATTATTATTCTCACCATATCCTCTTTTGTGGCAGGTTCTTCTATGATAGCTTCGTTGCCTCTTATTCTCTTGGAACGTAGTTGGTTTAAGATGTCTGTAGCTTCTGTAAGTTCTCCAAGCCTGGCATGTGCCTCTGCCAGTGTAAGATAAGCTTCGGCAGTACGCATTCCTACTGCCATATATTGGAATTTGCTGTAGGTTATTGATGAATTCCATAAAGCAGCTCCTGAACCCTCATCAAAATAATAAGGACTATTCCCTTCGGTAAGGAAAAACAAGTTGAATCGTTCGTCGTTTTCTCCAAATAGCTCTACCAGCCCAGGACTTATCATTCCATAGCAATATGTAGGATTGTCAGAATACCCACCCATATATGCATAATATAGAATCTCAGGATTTCCTCCTTTTGCGTAGGTCTTGTCTACAGTTGGTCCTCCATTGTCTCCAAGAGTTATATAGTCAATAAGTGTATTATTTTCTTCCAATGATTTTTGAGCTGCAAGTTTCGCTTTTTCCCAATCTCTATGGAATAAATATACTTTAGCGGCAAATGCGTATCCAAAAGCTTTTGACGGATGATAGATGTTTTCCGGTTCTGACTGCAATAATGGCAATGCTTCTTCAAGGTCCTTGATTATGAAGTCGTATACTTGTTTTACTGTATATTTTTGTGGAACACTCTCAAGGTCGTATTTGTCCATAATGGCGATGCCTCCATCCGTCTCGGCAGTTTCAGGATTATATGCTTTTGCAAATGTATTCACCAGAATGAAGTGATCCCATGCTCTGAGGATTTTTGCTTCAGCCTTGGCTAACTCTTTCAAGTTTTTGTCACCTGTACTTTCGTCAATTAGCGAAATGATTATATTCGAGCGTAGAATATAGTTATAGCAATTATAATATAAATTATTGTCAGAAAGTTCGAGTCGGTATCCTTCTTCGTTGAATGTCATATTTATTCCGTCAAATGATAGAAACTCTTTACCGATAATGTTAGATTCTTTAGACCATGCATTGTCGCTAAGCAAGGCGTACGAAGTAGGGTAGTATGCTCTGTTTGGGTTGACTATAAGTTCATAATATGTTTCTGTAGAGTCAACTGTCTTTACTCCAGTAGGCTTTATATCTACAAATTTTTCGCATGAAAACAACACAGAAAGTGCTGATAAAACAAATATGTATATTAGTTTTCTCATATTTTTACGTTATTAGAAGCTTGTTGTAAATCCTATTGAATATGTTTTAGGCATTGCCATACCCCTGGTTCCACTGTTAAGACTGTAGCTTTCCGGATCAATTCCTTTTCCTGCCTTTGCCCATGTGAACAGATTGCTGACTTGTGCTTTAATCCTAAATGAGGAAATTTTCATCTTTTTGCATATATTTTCAGGTAATAAGTATCCTATACTGATATTGCGTAATTTGGCATAACCTGCATCGACAACGTTTATATCACCGTATTGCCACCAATACTGTAAGGTATTTGCATTTGTTCTCATTTCTACAGGCATGTCAAAATACATACGTACACTATTGTTCGGATTTTCCGAATCCCACGTGTGAGTTATTTCCTCTCTGGTATCAAGTCCTGTTGAATCGTCCATATCCACTACACTTTTTCTCATTTTATGTCCACCTGCAAAAATAAAGAATGCATTTATATCGAAGTTCTTATAGTTAAACCTTAGAGTAAATGATCCGTTGAATTTAGGAGTTAGTGTTCCCATATTTACAAGGTCCTCAACTCCTTTTATAGATGAAGAACTTGTAATTTCTTTTAACGTTCCGTCCTCATTAAATGTTATAAGTTCATTTCCTTCTTTATCTACCGCAATAGGATAACCGTTTTCTATTCTGTCTATTCTATATGCCCATAAAGTATTGTAACTTGTTCCTTCAATGAAATAATTGGTGGGACTTAAGATAAAGTTTGTAGAAGAAGCCGTTTCGTCATGGTCTACTTTCATGATTTTATTTGTGTTGTGTGCAAAACTCATATCAATACCGAAATTCCAGTCTTTACGTCTGATGATGTTGGCTGAAAGAGACAGCTCAATACCCTGGTTACGCATCTCACCGTTATTGATTACTCTTGATTTTGCTCCTATAGTAGGATCCATGTATTTCCTTACGAGAAGGTCGGATGCATATCTGTTATAATATTCTATGCTACCGTTCAAAATGTTGTTGAACAGACGGAAATCCAATCCTGTATTAATAGTAGTGGTCTTTTCCCATCTTAATCGTGGGTTTGGCAAGTCATCGTCGTCATAACTGAGATAATCTATTTTTATAGGGTTGCTTTGTACTTTCTGCTTTACAATAAAATATGTGGTAGAGCTCTGGTCTACATTACCGTTTATACCATATGTGGCACGCAGTTTAAGATAATTGATCCATGAGATACTTTTCATGAACTTCTCTTCCGAAATTGCCCACGAACCACCTACAGACCATAATGGGTGTTTCTGGTTCTTGATGTCAAGTCCGAACAGATCGGCATAATCCCATCTGATACTTCCTGATATGTTATATCTTGATTTGAACGAATAATTAGCATTCGAGTAAAAAGAGGCATATCTGTGTGTAGTTTCCGATAGGTTACTTCCAAGATTACTTAATGTTATACTGTTCCCTGAAAGCATACTGTTCCCTATACCGTCTTCAAGGTCTTGCCAGTTCATTATGTTGAATGACAAAGTTTGAGGATCGTAACCATAGTATAGTTGTTGAAGAACTGTTGGTATTTTATTTTCTCTAAACTCAAGACCAGCAATAGCAGTGATAGTGTGATAATTGATTTTTTTATCAAAGTCAATCTGATTACGGAATGTATATCTATTACTGCTAACTTCGTTTTGGTACATTCTTCCACCTTCTGGTAGTAAAGCTTCTCCATTTTCATCTACCATAGCATTATGTGTCATTCTCATCATGTATGAATCTTTGTCCTCAAATGTTTCACTCTTACCATTATTCCATTCATATTGATACATAAGGTTATATTTGAACATTTTCAGGAATCTGGCTTCTAAATTGAAAAAAGGTCTGAGGCTAATATCATTTGATTTCTGTATACCTTCGTTTAGTGCGTTAACCACGTTGAAACCAAATGATTTAAAAGGTGACACTCCTTCGTATTGTCTTACGATGTCTCCATTGTATGCACTTCCCGAATTACCACTGATATTTACATAAGGGCTGGTATATAAGGTTCCGTCCTCATTATATATTCTTTCATATCGTTGTTGTATGGTGTAGCTTGTATATCTTGAGTTTGGTGACGACTCGTTGGACAAGGAGGCATCAAGCCCTATATTAATATTCAGCCAGTTACTTATCTTATAGTTTGATTTATAGTATAATGAGAATTTGTCATTATTATCGTTTGGAATACGTCCTTTGTTATTGTCATATCCAAATGATACATAATGGTTGTTATCACCTACTTTCTGTGAGATACTTACATTATATCTTTGGGTAATAGCCGTGCGCCAAACATTGTCTCTGTATTCATTATAATAGTCGTTGTTACGCCATTGGTTTAATGTGGCGTTTACTTCGTCCTGATTTAACAAACCGTTTGACTGGTCTCTATAAAGCTGGAATAATGGATTGTAATATCCGGATTTGTATGTTGACAGGAAGTTGTCAATACCTCCAGATTCTTCTACATTTTTATTGAAAACCATAGTCTGATAGTCAATGATATCACTGGTTGAGGCCAATTTAAGATTATCGAAATCAGGTTTGGTAGTAATGAACCAGTCGGCATTAATATTGATATTTGTCTTGCTGTCTTTTGCTTGTTTGGTTGTTACCACAATGACACCATTTGCAGCAAGTGCACCGTATATACTTGCAGCTGCAGCGTCTTTAAGCACTGTAATACTTTCTACATTGTAAGGATTGATGTCATTTAGTGTCATATTTGTAGGCATGTCGTCTATTACAATAAGCGGCATTGTACCAACTTCATTTGAGAAAGTACCTACTCCTCGAAGTATAGGTGTCATTTCTCCTGTGTTTGGATTTACGTCCATCTGTAGCCCGGCTATTTTACCTTCAAGTGATGAAGAAAGGTCGGCATGCATCTGTCTGTTCAGTTCTTTTGAATCAATAAAACCGAATGCAGCTGTTGAACGTTCTTTACTTATTTTCTGATAACCTGTAACAACCACATCTCCAAGTATATTCTTGTCTTCATGAAGTGTTATGTGTATATTGTTTTTATTTCTCACGGATATTTTTTCAGACTGCATGCCAATGAATGAAACTTCAATGGTATGTTGATCTTCGGGAACGCGACATGAGAAATTTCCGTCTATATCTGAGATTGCCCCGTATGGGGAGTTGAGTACTTTGATATTTGCTCCCACAAGTGGTTCACCATTATCATCTACGATTTTACCTGTAACATATCTGGTTTCTTTCTTACTGTTTGGTTGTGTCTTTTTCTTTTCAGGAACCCGACGTATAGTTATAAATGTGCCGTTAATGCTATATTCGAACGGTTTGTCATTCAATATCTTTTCAAGAACAACAAGTGGTTTTTCCTGTTTTACGTTTATAGATACCTTGTAACTGGAAACGTCCTGACTGGAAAAATTGACTTTATACCCGGAAAGATTACTGAACCGTTTTAGAGCATAGCTCAGTGTCTGATTCTTTATTTCCAGATTTATAACTTTGTCGCTAAGGTCTTGCGCATGCGTATTTATGGCTGTCATAATCAGAAACATCTGAAAAACTGTTATGGCATAAAACGACCTTAATAATTTGATGTTTGAATAAATTAGTTGTTTCATAATTTAGGTATTGTAGTTTGTATCTATTTTTTGTTCACAATAATTTTATTGTCTTTTCCGATGTATATGTTTACTTTTCCCAATTCATTAAGCAGAGTAATAGCGTCATTTATGCTTGTTTTTCTACTTGCCCAGAAATTTAATGTAATATTATACAAGTCTTCATTCTCGAAATAAATGTCTACGTTATACCATCTTCCTATCGTATTCATTATTTCTTTTAAAGGTTTATCTTCAAAATAAAACATTCCTTCTGTCCATGCTGTATAGGCAGCTGTATTAACGTTGCTTATTATAGGTTTGCCTTCTATGTCATATGATATGTTTTGTCCTGGTAATAAGAGTTTCGCTTCTTTTGATACATTATTGCTCACCTCGACTTTTCCTTCAACCAAAGTTATGTTTCTTTGTTCTTTGCTATATGAGCATACATTAAATTTTGTTCCTAAAACTTTGGTTTCTATGTCCTCTGTACACACTATAAATGGACATTTATTATTATGTGCAACTTCAAAGTAGGCTTCACCTTTAAGTATTACACGTCTTTCTTTACCGGTAAACATACTTGGATATTTCAAGCAACTTTCTGTATTAATCCATACTTTTGTTCCGTCGCTTAATGTCAGATGAAAGTCTTTGCCTCGTGGAGTTGTAATTGTTTGATATTCAATTTTATTTTCTGCTGTATTTTGAGGGTGAGATGCGTTTACAACCATAAAGCTGTCTTTTATGACAACCGGTGAACTTTTTCCCACCTCCAGTGTCACTTCGTTCATACTTGTGTTGGCAGTAAAAAAGTGAATGTCTTTGTTGACTGCTTGGGGTGGGGTATGATGAAAAAAATCAGGCAGATAAATTGCTGAAATAAGTATGGCTGCAGCTGCTGCAACTAATGATATAATCTTTCTTTTTAGTTTTATAGATGATTTTTCCAAATACTTTTCACGCATTATGGCTTCTTTTTGTGCCATAAGTTCAATGAATAGTTCTTTGTTCTCGGTTTTGCTTATCCAGGTTTTAAATTCTTCTGAATTTCTAGTATTGGGGTCCTGTATAGCATTAAGTGCGATGTCTAAGTCTTTTTCTGAGTAT
Source organism: uncultured Phocaeicola sp. (assembly GCA_944322395.1). GTDB lineage: Bacteria > Bacteroidota > Bacteroidia > Bacteroidales > Bacteroidaceae > Phocaeicola. The sequence continues at coordinate 6,421 of CALUPA010000070.1, read as the reverse complement.
TCTGTCATAATTTATGTCTTTTTACTATTAATACGTAAAGGTGTCATAAATTGATGACAGGCAAAATTATTTTTTTTAGAGAAAAATATTTATTGTTTTTCGTAGTATTTTTAAAGCTCTTGCAATGTGTGTACGTACTGTATTATCACTAATATTCAATTCTCTGCTTATTTCTGAACATTTTCTTTCTTTAAGGAAAAACTCTTCTACTATATGTCTCATTTGAGGTGACATATTACGGATTCCTTCTTGCATTTTATTTATTTTGTATTCATATTCTGCATATTCTTTAGCTGTCCACGAAGAGTATATCTCTTCAATGTATATTCCTTCATTTTTGTTTACTACATTTTTATGTCTAAGGAAATCTATACATCTGTTTTTTACCATTACAAACAATAGTGGCAGAATGTCGGAAGAAGAATTTTTTAATTTGTTGTTTTCCAGAATACTGCAGAAAACATCGTTAACGATATCTTTTGCATTTTCTTCATCATTAATTAAATTATACGCATGGATATATAGCTTATACTGGTTTTCTCGGTATAAATCTGCTATTAATATGTTAAACTTTTTGTCCATGCTTACTATGTTGTTGAATAAAAACAATAAACTATCATAAATGATTTATCTATTTATGATAGTTTATTAATGTTGTGATTTTGTGTACAAAGATATAAAATGTTTACCAACAACTAATTTCTTTTTCTATGTCTTTCATCTTGTCTTTAGTAAAGACAGGGCTTTTTATTCCGTTTCTTTTTTGTTTTAAATAATCATCGAGTAGTCTGAATGCATATTTGCCAAGCAGTATAATTGCAATTAGATTGCATATTGCCATTAATGCCATTGTTACATCGGCAAGGCTCCACACCATGTTCAGACTGGCAATAGAACCAAAAAATACCATTCCACCAACTAATATGCGATAAATGTGTATAACACTTTGTTTTTTTGTAATGAATCTGATGTTGGCTTCACCGTAGTAATAATTTCCAAGTATACTGCTATATGCAAAGAACAGTATAGCAATAGCTATGTATGTACTTCCGATGTTTCCTATCTGGCTGTTTAGTGCAGCTTGTGTGAGTTGTATCCCATCAAGTCCTGTATTTAAGTTTTCACCGCTGAACAATATGATGAAGGCGGTACATGTACATATTAATAATGTATCAGTAAATACTCCTAAGGCCTGGATGAATCCCTGTTTGGCAGGATGGGTAACATGTGCGGTAGCAGCAGCATTAGGAGCTGACCCCATACCGGCTTCATTGCTGAATAATCCTCTTTTTATGCCTTGCATAAGTGCTGCTCCAATTCCTCCTCCGACTGCCTGTTCTATCCCCAGTGCATTCTTAATTATTAAACTTATTACATCCGGAAGGTGTGTTATGTTACTTACAACTATATATAGTGCAAGGATTATGTACCCTAAAGCCATAACCGGGACCAAGAAACTGCTAACATTAGCAATCCAGTGTACACCACCGAAAATAATGATAATTGTAAGTAATGTAATCCCAATTCCCATATATATGGGAGGTATATTGAATGCACTGTCGAAAGCTGCACATATTGTATTACTTTGTACGGAGTTGAATGCGAAACCGAATGTGATGGTTATAAGTATAGCAAAGAGGATTCCCATCCATCGTTTTTTAAGTCCCTTTTCCATATAATAAGCAGGTCCGCCTATATAAGAATGTTTGCTCTTTATTTTAAATAGCTGTGCTAATGATGATTCAACGAATGCACTGCTTGCTCCCAATAGTGCTATTATCCACATCCAGAATATGGCTCCCGGTCCTCCAACTGTTATTGCTGTAGCTACACCTGCAAGGTTTCCTGTTCCTACACGACTAGCCAATGATATTGTAAATGCTTGAAATGAAGATATATGTTTTTCATGACCATCTATTTTGGCTGTAGAGTCGCCAAGTAGTCTTATCATTTCACCTAGCATTCTGAATTGTACAAACCGGGTCTTGAAACTAAACCATACAGCACAACCCAGCAACATTACTATAAGTATGTAGGTCCAAAGTATATTGTTAGCTTGATTTATAAATTCCGTTATAATATTCATTATCACAAATATTTTTTTGTTTTTGATTAAGATTTATGGTGTGATATCGTCTTTTAGTTTGAAATAGAATGTATGTTCCCTGAAAACCTGTTCTACAAGTCCAAATCTGATGAAATCTGCCAATAGTCTGCTTGTGGTGGTTCTTGGAATGTCTGACAGTTTGCTGCATTTGTTCAGTGTCAGTTCTCCATATTTATCCATGATATTGAGAAGATGTTTTTCCCGTTCAGAATATGTAACTATAACTTTTTCTTCCTGTTTGTTATGTTTCCATCTGTTTAGGAATACTGTGTCGGCCAGTATGTTTTCATCTTTTATTCTAACGTATGCCCATGGCTTATTGTTTTCGTCGATGGCGTAAATAGGCTTGTTTTTGCTTTCTTCTATAGTAACTTCAAGTATGTCTTTTCCTTGAACTCTATATATTTTGTTTGAAATATTTACTTCAGGCAAGCAATACATCTTTGCTGCAGCTTCTATCATGTATATTTCCTCTTCAGAACGTACACCTGCTATTTTACCATTATCTTTGACACCTACCAAAAGTCTTCCGCCTTCTGTATTAGAGAATGCGGATATACTTTTGGCTATTTTTCTTGCATCCGATATAGCGAATTTAAAATCCTGATGGACATGTTCACCTTCATCAATCAGTTTTTGTATATAGTATTCGTCAGTGGGAAGCATTTTATGTTCAGTTTTGTGTTTGTATTGTGTGCATATTAATATCCGCAAGATTTGTGTGTCATGATGTCAAGCACAACTTTATCCGTTTCATTCATTCCAACGGAACCTATTCTTGTCAGATTTCTTATACTTAAATCAACATTATCTTCTATGATACCTTCTACTGATGTGACACATTTTTGTTCCATAGCCATTATTGCCGATAATACAGCTGTTGAAACTCCACTTGTGACTTTCAGTGCACAACTTGGTTTTGCGCCATCGCATATCATACCCGTCAGATTGGCTATCATATTCTGTACGGCAAATACTATCTGCTTGTATTCGCCACCCATAAGGTATGTTATGCCACAACTGCTTCCTGTAGCAGCTACAACACATCCACACAAAGCCGACAAACGTCCAAGGCTCTGTTTAATATAAATAACTGTAAGATGGCTTAACGTGAGTGCACGTATCAGTTCTTCTTCAGATTTATTGTTATCTTCGGCATATACCACTACTGGCAGAGTAGCTGCTATTCCCTGGTTTCCACTGCCTGAATTACTCATTACAGGAATCATGGCTCCTGCCATACGGGCATCACATGCAGCCGATGTGTACGAAAGTATGTGAGTAAACGTATTGTCTCCCATAATGTCCCTTTCGTTTTTGCATCCCATCAGGGTTTTTCCCAATTCATGACCGTAGTTTCCTTTCAGAGAACGTTCTGCGGCTTGTTTGTTTAAACGTTTTGATTCCAATATGAATTTTATTTCTTCAATTGGAGCTGTAGTGGCGAAATCATACACTTTGTACAGATTCAGGTCAAGTTCATCTTCTTTAAGTTCGCTTTCTCCAGAATGATTTTTATTCAAGATAACATCATTATTCTTGCTGACATATACGAAGTTGGTGTGGCCTCCACTTATAATTGCAATGGCTTCATCTTTTCCACATGAGCATTTCACCTCAATATATAGTTTTTCTTCAATGCCATATTTAAGACCTATATCAATAGTTTGTGAGTCAATCAATTTTTTCCCATTTTCCACAGCCTCTTGTGTGCAGTCTTTCAGAACTTCTAGCTGATACTCTGATTTACCTATGATAGCCCCAAGAGCTATAGCTATAGGTAATCCTATCATGTCGGTGCCAGGTATACCAACTCCCATTGCATTCTTTAGAATGTTGGCACTAAGCAATACAGAAATTTTTTCAGGTTTGGTTCCTAAAGTTTCGGTGGCTTTTGCCACACATAAAGCCACTGCGATAGGCTCTGTACAACCTATCGCAGGTACAACTTCCTTTTTTATCAGGGCAATAATTTGCTCTCTTTCTTTTTTTGAGATCATATTGCTGGTGTCGATTATTTTTTGTAATTCTTTAATCCTGTTTCAAGGAATTCTATATATAGTTTTATATCCTCGTCGTATGAATATGATTTATTAAGAGGCATACCGTCATTGTCCACCAATACGTAAAAAGGCTGTGCATTTGCTCCGAATTTAGAACGTTGCAGATAGCTCCATTTGTCGCCTACTGTACGCAGTGTACGTTCTTTTCCATTTTCTGTAACGGTTATAGGTTCTGACAGTTTAGTCTTGTCATCCACATAGAGTGTGATTAATACATAGTCTTCTGTCAAAAGTTTGCTTACATTTTGATCTGTCCATACAGCTAATTCCATTTTACGGCAATTCACACATCCATATCCTGTAAAGTCAATCATCACAGGCTTTTTATTCATTCTGGCATATTCCATTCCTGCTTCATAGTCTGTGAATTTAGCATGTACTTCATTTTTATAAAGATTGAAATCTTGAGTTTGCATTGGTGGAGCAAATGCACTTACAGCTTTAAGAGGTGCTCCCCATAATCCAGGTATCATGTATATGGCAAATGCCAATGAAATGAGAGCCATGAAAAATCTTGGTACACTAACTTTCTGTTCATCGTCATCGTGAGGGAATTTGATTTTGCCTAATAGATACATACCAAGAAGCCCGAATATAACAATCCACAATGCAAGGAATGTTTCGCGGTCAAGTATTCTCCATCCGTATGCAAGGTCTGCTACTGAAAGGAATTTCAGAGCAAAAGCAAGTTCCAGAAATCCTAATGTAACTTTAATTACATTCATCCATCCACCAGATTTAGGCATAGATTTGAGCCATGATGGGAATAGAGCGAAGAGAGTGAATGGTAATGCCAGTGCTATTGCAAAACCTAGCATTCCGATAGCAGGTGCAATGACACTGCCGGTAGTGGAAACTTCTACAAGCAGGAATCCAATAATAGGACCAGTGCATGAGAATGAAACTAAAGACAGTGTGAATGCCATTAGGAATATACTTAAAAGTCCTGTGGTCTGTTCAGCCTTACTGTCAACTGCATTACTCCATTTAGAAGGTAAGGTTATTTCGAATGCTCCAAAGAAAGATGCAGCAAAAATCAAAAGCATCAGACAGAACAATATATTGAATACGGCATTTGTAGACAATGCATTGAGGGCACTTGCACCGAATATAAGTGTTATGGCAAGTCCTAATGTAACGTAAATTACTACTATTGAAGCACCATATGTCCAAGCATCGCGAATTCCTTTCTTTTTATCTTTGGTTCGTTTAAGGAAAAAGCTTACTGTCATAGGTATGATAGGCCAAACACAAGGAGTGAATAGGGCTAGAAGGCCTCCGGCAAGTCCTGTAAGGAAAATATAAATCCATGACATAGACTCTTGGTTTGTATGCTCACCAAAATTGTTTAGTTCTGTGATAACCGGTTTCCAATAGTCAGGTTTGTCGCTTGTTCCTATTTTAAGAGGTGTCAAAGTTAATTCGGTATTTTCTGTTTCAGAAATATTTTTTGTTTCCTCTTCTTTTTTATCTGTTTCAGATACTGCTATATTTTCACTTGTACCTGTAAAATTGAAGTCTACACTGGTAGGAGGCAAGCAGTTTTCATCATTGCATGCTCCAAATTCCAGAAATCCTTTGATAGTGTAATCTTTATCTGTAATTTTTATTTTCTGTATGAATGTAGCTTTATCAACAAAATATCTCACTTTCATTCCGAAAATGGGATCCATTTCATTAATTTCATTTCCAACTGGTGTCAGTTTACCTATAGTTTCTGCACCTTTAATTTCGTCTATGTTAAATGAAGCAGAAATTGGTCCACCTTCGTCCAATTCAGTAGAATAAACGTGCCAACCTTTATCAATTGTGGCATTAAAGATTATTTCAGCTTCAGTCTCTGATGTTTTTTTCCATTCAGTCTTGAATTTTATAGGCTCTTGTATCTGAGCCAAAACAGGCAATGCCAGCAAGACTGCCAATAGCCAGCATAATAGTAGTCTTTTTGTCATTTTTTTACAATAAAATTTTGAGTTGATAATGTTTTTGCAAAGATATACTTTTTACATGATTTATTAATCTTGAACTATGTCTAATATCATTATTTTATGTATTTATTGTTAGTTTTCTTATTTTTTTATTGGGAAATGTGATTTTTTTAATGAAAAAGTTTGCGATTAAGAAAAAAAACCTTACCTTTGCATCGCTTTTGAAAAATAAAGCACCCCGAAAGGTGTTTTGGAGAGGTGGCAGAGTGGTCGATTGCGGCGGTCTTGAAAACCGTTGTACCGCGAGGTACCCGGGGTTCGAA
>CALUPA010000069.1 GCA_944322395.1 uncultured Phocaeicola sp. | reverse complement strand
AGGAAAGTTGAAGAAGTGTAGTGAACTTTTTTAGTAATAAACCAATAAAAGTGTAAAGTAAATTTAGGCATAGTCACTTTCTGTAAAAAAATAGAGTTGCACGTTCGTATCACTATAGTTACACACTGGTGTTACTGTAGTTACACGTCCGTGTTACTATAGTCGCACGGACGTGTGACGGCAATATTGCCTTGTTCAAATGGAATACTTCAATTCTGTGTATTCGGAAACTGGACGGATTAGCAAGATGATAGTGAACAGGAACCTTAGTCAGGTTTGCTGCCTGAAAAATATTTGTAACCTGTTTTTGTCGGTTGTCTTTATAGCAGTTCTTCAAGTGAGGTCATTATTCCTATATGTGGATATGCCTCGAGTTCCTCGCGTGTAGTCATTCCGTGTAGGATACCGGCAAAATCTACACTTGCATTGAGTGCTGTTTCGGCATCTACGGTGCTGTCTCCGCAATACAGAATATCGTTTTTGTCTATTTCTAAATGGTTTATAGCATATATAAGTCCTTCCGGCGACGGTTTAGGTGTCTTTACATCCTCACCTCCCACTATAATGTCAAGAAAACTTTCAGGCAGCTTCTTGCCTAAAAGTTCCATTATCCTGTATCTGTATTTGGTGGAGATTATTCCGATTTTTACACCCTTTTCTTTCAGATGCGACAGTACATCAAGAGTTTCGGGAAACAATACAGTATTAGCCGTCATAAGTTTATCTGCTTGAGCTACATAATCCTTTCGATAGGCGGCAAGTGTCTGTTTGTCAGTTATACCTGTAAGGATAGTGAACGATTCTTCAAGGGTTTTTCCTATAGTACGTTTTATTGCATCATCGCTGATACCTTCATGTCTGTGCATGTCAAGCACGTTTCTGAAACACATCACTATGCCGCGTGACGAATCGGCAAGTGTATAATCGAAATCGAAAAGATAAGCCTTGTAAGTTTTTTGTATCATCTGGTCGTTAAGTTTTTATTTGCTGTAAAGGTAGTGCAAACTGAGTTTTATCCAAAGTAAAACAGGTTTTTTTGTTTACATATTGTAGGTAAAGTGAATTTTTTGTAAGCTTTATAGGTCTCCTTTTATGAATTTTCTCTGATTTTTTTGTACTTTTGTTCCGCTTAAACTAATTTAATTGCTTAAAAAGAATGGGAGGTTTTTTTGGTACAGTCTCTAAGGCTGAATGTGTGACCGATTTGTTTTACGGCACAGACTATAATTCTCACCTCGGTACTAAGCGTGCCGGAATGGCTACATATTCTGCTGGTGAGGGTTTCATGCGCGCTATCCACAGTTTGGAAAGTTCTTATTTTCGCACCAAGTTCGAATCAGAGTTGCCGCAATTTAAGGGAAATGCCGGTATTGGAGTTATAAGCGATACCGATCCACAACCTATAATGATAAACTCTCACTTGGGTAAGTTTGCATTAGTAACAGTGGCAAAAATCAATAATGAGGAGGAGTTAGTGGAAGAACTTCTTGCATCGAACATGCATCTGTCAGAAATGAGTATGGGTAAAACCAATCAGACAGAGCTTGTTGCATTGCTTATTGTTCAGGGAAAGGATTTTGTGGATGGTATAGAGAATGTATTCAACAAGATAAAAGGTTCTTGCTCAATGCTTATTCTTACTGAAGATGGTATAATCGTGGCACGCGACAAGTGGGGACGTACTCCGATTATCATCGGTAAGAAGAATGGTGCATATGCTGCAACAAGTGAGTCAAGCAGTTTACCAAATCTTGATTTTGAAATAGAAAAATATGTCGGCCCGGGAGAAATTATCCGTATGCGCGCCGACGGACTGGAGCAGATGCGCAAACCTAATGACAAAATGCAGATCTGCTCTTTTTTGTGGGTATATTATGGTTTCCCTGTTTCTTCATACGAGGGCAGAAATGTTGAGGAAGTTCGTTTCATGTCCGGTTACAAGATGGGACAGACTGACGATTCTGAAGTGGACTGTGCTTGCGGTATTCCTGATTCGGGAGTAGGTATGGCGCTTGGTTATGCCGAAGGAAAAGGTATTCCTTATCATCGCGCTATAGCAAAATATACTCCTACATGGCCTCGAAGTTTTACTCCTAGTAATCAGAGTATGCGTTCGCTGGTGGCTAAGATGAAACTTATCCCTAACCGCTCAATGCTTCAGGGAAAGAGACTTCTTTTCTGCGATGATTCGATAGTTCGTGGTACACAGCTTCGCGATAATGTGAACATTCTTTATGATTACGGAGCAAAGGAAGTACACATGCGTATAGCATGTCCACCGCTTATATACGGATGTCCGTTCATCGGTTTCACATCATCAAAGAGTGACATGGAACTTATCACCCGTCGTATAATAAAGGAAATAGAAGGTGACGAGAATGCGAAACTTGACAAGTATGCCACTACTGATTCGCCTGAATATAAGGAATTGGTGGAACGCATAAGAGCACGCTTCGGACTTACTTCGCTTAAGTTCAACACTCTTGAAACTCTTATCGAGGCAATCGGACTTCCTAAGTGCAAGGTTTGTACACACTGTTTCGATGGTTCCAGCTGTTTCTGATACACAGATAGAACATAGAATAAATAAAAAAACTCCGCAGGTTCAATTGCCTGGCGGAGTTTTTTATTATACGGAATGTTTTATCAGAATGCTTCTGTCATATTTACATAGAAAAGGTTTTGCTTGTTGACGAAGTCCCTTCCTATGTCAAGTCTGAAGTTCATGCGTGGCTGTACTTCTATTCTCAGACCTACACCGGCATTGGGAAGTACACCTTCGATTTTTCCAGGATTTGGTCCCATAAAACCTGCACCTCCCCATACTACGTATCCCAAGCGGTTGGCTATTTTCTTCCATAGATTACTCTTGTCGGTATTAAACATCTGCCTGTATTCCAGTATGGCAAGGTGGGATGATTTGTCGCGGAACTGTCCCATGTAATATCCTCTTAAGTCGAATGGCGTACCGCTAAGTACATACTTGTTCAGAGGAATATTATTTCCGAACACGTTTTTGCTCTGTACTGTCCATGCCAGTACTTTCCTTTTTCCTACAGACTTGTACTGGCGGTAGTCGAACTCCAAGCGGTAGTAGTTATCGTCTCCGCCGAGCCATTTCTGATACATTATACCTCGGAAATCAAAATACAGACCTTTATATGGATTGGCTGGAATGTCGCGTGTGTCATAACTTAGCAGAAAACCAAGACCGGAACTGAAATTACTGTACCCATCGGCAGTACCTCCGGCTTTTATATAGTTTTTGTCCAAGGTAATGCCTTCGGCCACATTCATCATATGGTCATAGTTTAAGTCTATTTGCGGACCGACAAAAAAGTTGCTTTCTTTTACACGGAAAAGGAACCAAGGGTTAATCTGTATTCCGCTGTATTTGTATTGGCTGGTTTCTTTACCGCGGATATAGTTTTTGTTGGTAGTATATCCCACTCCGTAATAGTTCTCCTGAGTATTCTTGTATATGAATTGTCCGAAGATTCGGAATTTGTCATTTTTGAAGAACAGTTGAGGCTTTACGACGATGTTCAGTCCGCCATTGAACATCAGTGCTACAGAAGCCGGCACTACTGAACGTTTCATGGTACTGTCGTTGGGATTCATGCTGAAGGTGACCAGTGCACTACCACCTACCAGCAACCCGAAGTCCGGTGTATAGCTTGGACCGCCAAGTATATTGTAATGTACGTTTCTGTTTGCCTTTTTTTGTCTTTTGAGTTCTTTTTTGCTTAAAACAGCTGTTGTGTCACCTGCTATAGGTATGCCATGTTTTATTATTTCGGCCTCTTGTCCTAAAGATTTTAAAGGAAGCGCAATCAAGTACGCTATAATTAATAATGTAGGATATAATTTCATTCTATTTATTTTTTGGTACAAAAGTACGAAACTTACTTAATAGTTTAATGTTCTATTGATAATAGTTTTTGGTTTTTAAGATGTATTTCTTTTTAAATGAGTTTCCGAGTCTGAAAAATTACCAAAAAAAGGATATGTAGTTTTGTTATTAGAAACATATAAAAAACATGACAGTAATAGACAGATTTTTAAAGTATGTGACTTTTGATACCCAGTCGGACGAGAATACTGGCGTTACTCCAAGTACTGCAAAACAGATGGTTTTTGCAAAGTACCTTCAGCAGGAACTTCAGGAACTAGGACTTGAGGAGATTTCTCTCGACGAGAATGGTTATCTTTTTGCCACTTTGCCTGCAAATATAGACAGACCTGTACCTGTGATAGGATTTATTGCCCATATGGATACAAGTCCGGACATGAGCGGTGCAAATGTAAAGCCTCGTATAGTAGAGAATTATGATGGTACTGACATTGTGTTGTGCAATGAGGATGGTATAGTTCTTTCGCCTTCGCAATTTCCTGAACTTCTTGATCATAAAGGTGAAGATCTTATCGTGACAGACGGACATACTCTTCTTGGTGCTGACGATAAGGCCGGTATTGCAGAAATAGTATCGGCAATGGCTTATCTTAAAGAACATCCGGAAATAAAGCATGGAAAAATCAGAATAGGATTTAATCCTGACGAAGAGATAGGACTAGGTGCACACAAATTCAATGTTGAGAAATTCGGTGCCAAGTGGGCATATACCATGGACGGTGGTGAAGTGGGAGAACTGGAATTCGAGAATTTCAATGCTGCAGCAGCTAAAGTTACGATAAAAGGTAGAAACGTACATCCTGGATATGCGAAAAACAAGATGATAAACTCTATGCTTGTAGCCAATGAGTTTATGTCTATGCTGCCTGCCGATGAGATTCCTGCCACTACTGAAGGTTACGAGGGTTTCTATCATCTGGTAGGGATGAAGGGTGAGGTGGAACAGTCTGAACTTTCATATATCATCCGCGATCATGACAGGGAAAAATTTGAAAGCAGAAAAGCTTTCGTGAAAGATTGTGCAAACAAAATCAATGCTAAATATGGCAGTGAAATTGTGGCTGTAGAACTTAAAGACCAGTATTACAATATGCGTCAGGAGGTTGAGCCGTTGATGCACATTATAGATATTGCCTTTGGTGCGATGAAGGAAGCCGGAGTTGAACCTAAGGTTAAGGCTATACGTGGAGGTACTGACGGTGCACAGTTGTCGTTCAAGGGATTGCCTTGCCCGAATATCTTTGCGGGAGGACTTAACTTCCACGGAAGATATGAATTTGTTCCTGTTCAGTCTATAGAGAAGGCTGTGAAAGTGATAGCAAAGATTGCCGAACTTACAGCAAACAGATATTGATTCAGATATTATACTTTGGGGTTGATAAGGTTTCTGATTCTGAAAGAAACCTTATCGGCCTGATTTACCAATAAATCTATAACTTAAAACTCACAAACTTAAAACTTATACTTATGAAAACAACTCCATTTACAGAGAAGCATATAGCGCTTGGGGCTAAGATGCATGAATTTGCTGGTTACAATATGCCTATAGAATATTCCGGAATCATAGAAGAACATCTCACTGTTTGTCAGGGAGTAGGAGTTTTTGATGTTTCGCATATGGGAGAGTTTTGGGTTAAAGGACCTTCTGCTCTTGAGTTCATTCAGCAGGTTACTTCTAATAATGCAGCTGTTCTTACTCCGGGTAAGATTCAGTATACATGTTTTCCTAATGAAGATGGTGGAATAGTGGACGATCTGCTGGTCTATGCCTATGAACCTGATAAATATATGCTTGTGGTCAATGCTGCAAATATAGAAAAGGACTGGAACTGGTGTGTGGTACATAACACTGTTGGTGCAGAACTGGAAAATTCGTCCGACAATATCGGGCAACTTGCTATACAGGGACCGAAAGCTATTGATACACTTCAGAAACTTACGGATGTAGTATTGGCTGATATACCATACTATACTTTTAAGGTAGGTGAACTGGCAGGTGTGAAGAATGTCATTATATCAAATACCGGGTATACAGGCGCAGGAGGTTTTGAACTTTATTTCTATCCGCAGGATGCCGAAAAAATATGGGATGCAGTGTTTGAGGCAGGAGAAGAATTTGGTATCAAACCTATAGGACTTGGAGCACGTGACACACTGAGACTTGAAATGGGATTCTGCTTGTATGGTAATGATATAGATGATACTACTTCGCCTATAGAAGCCGGACTGGGATGGATAACTAAGTTCGTGGATGGAAAGAACTTTACTAATCGTGCTGCATTGGAGAAACAGAAGGCAGAAGGTGTTTCACGCAAACTTGTTGGTTTTGAGATGCTTGACAGAGGTATTCCAAGGCATGGTTATTCTTTAACCGATGTGGAAGGAAACGTTATAGGAAATGTAACTTCGGGTACCATGTCTCCTACACGCAAGATTGGTATAGGTATGGGGTATGTAAAGACAGAATTTTCGAAACCTGGTACGGAAATATGTCTTGACAATCGTGGTAGGAAGCTTAAGGCAGTTGTAGTGAAACCACCTTTTAGAAAATAAAAATATTGTCTTTTTGATATTATTAGGCGGAAGTTTATGTGAAATTTAGCATATACTTCCGCTTTTGCTATTATTTTATTTAGTATTTTTGCAGATGTAATAACTATTTATAACGATTATGTCTCATTTGGCTCCTTTGATAAGTGATTTGGCCCTGATATTGATATGTGCCGGTATAATGACTCTTGTATTCAAGAAACTGAAACAGCCATTAGTGCTGGGGTATATTGTTGCCGGATTTCTGGCTAGTCCGCATTTTACTTTCACTCCTTCCGTGACTGATGCCGACAGTATAAAAACATGGTCGGACATAGGTGTGATATTTCTTTTGTTTGCTCTTGGACTTGATTTCAGTTTCAAGAAACTGATGAAGGTTGGAGGTTCGGCAGTGATTTCTGCATGTACCATTATCCTATGTATGATAGCTGTAGGAATATTTGTAGGATGGACATTCGGGTGGAAACAGATGGATTGTATTTATTTGGGAGGTATGCTTGCCATGTCATCTACTACTATTATATACAAGGCCTTCGATGATTTGGGCATCCGACAGCAGAAATTTACCGGTCTGGTATTGAGTATACTTATTATAGAAGACATTTTGGCTATTGTACTTATGGTTATGCTATCTACAATGGCTGTGAGTAAGAATTTTGAAGGAATGGAAATGGTGGGAAGCATCTTGAAACTGGTGTTTTTCCTTATACTGTGGTTTGTGGTGGGTATGTACCTCATTCCTACATTTCTGAAGCGGTCGCGCAAGTTGATGAGTGATGAAACACTTCTTATTTTCTCTCTGGGAATGTGTTTCGGAATGGTAGTCCTGGCTTCCAAGGTTGGATTTTCTCCTGCATTTGGTGCTTTCATAATGGGGTCAATACTTGCGGAAACTCTTGATTCGGAGCGTATAGAAAAATTGGTGGCTCCGGTAAAAGACTTGTTCGGAGCCATATTCTTTGTATCAGTAGGTATGATGGTCGACCCTAATCTTATAGTAGAGTATATATGGCCTATTATAGCAATAATAGTTGCTATTCTGTTGGGACAGACTATATTTGGTACTGGAGGTGTACTGCTTTCAGGACAGTCTCTAAAAACTTCTATGCAGTGTGGTTTCAGTTTGACACAGATAGGTGAGTTCGCTTTTATTATTGCATCGCTAGGTGTAAGTCTGAATGTGACAAGTGATTTCTTGTATCCAATAGTTGTAGCCGTATCTGTAATAACTACATTTTTGACACCTTATATGATACGATTGTCTGTTCCTGCATATAATTTTGTGGACAGGCATATGCCAGCAAAGTGGAGAAATCTTATAGATAGATATTCAGGATCTAGTCAGCCGGCAAATTACCAGAGTAATTGGAAGTCATTGATTTATGCTATAATAAGAATAACTGTAATCTATTCTGTATTGATTGTTGCAGCTATCTTCATATCTTTCAGTTTTATCCTTCCTTTGCTAATAGAAGCTTTGGGCGACAAGTGGGGAAGATGGGCAGGTGCTGCTATTACTATAGTCCTGATATCTCCTTTCTTGCGTGCAATGATTATGAAGAAGAATCATTCTATAGAGTTTAAGGCATTATGGAAAGACAGCAGGTTTAATCATGCTCCGCTTATCTCGGTGGTAATTCTCAGAATAGTGATAGGAGTGATATTTGTTATATACGTCATTAATCATTTGTTTCAGGCATCGGTTGCAATTGTTGTTGGTGTAGCAATAATTGTTGTTCTTACCATGATATTCTCTCGTTTCCTGAAGAAACAGTCCATTTTGATGGAGAGAACTTTCGTTCAGAATATGAGGTCGAAGGATATGTTTATGATTTATAGGGGAAGTAAGAAGCCTGAATATGCAGGACGATTGCTTGATAGAGATATACACCTGACTGACATAAAGATTTCTGCAGATTCATTATGGGCAGGACTTACACTTATGGAACTGAATTTGGGAAAAAGGTTTGGAGTACATGTGGCATCAATAATCAGAGGAACGCACAGAATAAATATTCCTGGCGGACAGACAAGAATATTCCCAGGTGATACTATTCAGGTTATAGGTTCCGACTCACAGTTGTCTGCTTTTGCCGAACATGCAGAAGCTATATCTGAGGGATGTGTAGACGATGATTTTGAGAAAAAAGAGATGCTTCTCAAACAGTTTGTTGTAACAGATAATTCGAAGTTTGTTGGTAAGACAATCCGTGAAAGCGGAATAAGAAACAAATATCACTGTCTAGTGGTAGGAGTGGAATCATCGGACGATATGACATTACATCAGCCTGATGTGGATGCTGAATTACAGGTTGGTGATATAGTATGGGTGGTAGGAGAGGAATCTGCATTGAACAATCTTTTTGAATCTTGATAGTTTATTCCTGTATATAACCCTTAAAAGAGTAAAAAAAAGATATCTGAAAATCCTGCATATTATATTAATATTGATACGGTTTTGTATCTTCGTAATAATATTAACCTTATATACGTTTTATGTCGATATACAGTTTTTTCAGATATCTGATATTTTTCTTTGTTTTAGTTCTTATAGTATCATCTTGTTCTAATAGTAAAAATACCGAGGTGCGACGCGCTATCATGGATTTGTCTATGGTAAAAGATTTATGCGAAAAAGACAGCTTTCCAAAAAATGATTCTATATTGAATTTTTCTGTCAAGATTTTCTCGCGCGAAAAAATGGACTCTTGTCTTGCAATGGCATATTTCTATCAAGGTGAAATCCAACGGAGGAATTTTTATCTTCTCAGAGCTATAGACAGTTATGCTATGGCTGAAAAATTTGCAGGTACTGACAGTATGTTACATTTTAAGATAAATCTGGAACTTGCTAGGATATATCGTTTCAAGATGAGGCTTGAAATGGAAGAAGCATACATGAAGTCTGCCGAACGTTTACTTAAGTCATTGCACGATTCATCTGCCAATATAGAGTACCTTCATGAACAGGCTTTGCATTTTCTGAATAAAAAAGATATGCGTAATGTATATGCCACTTTACGCAAAGCACTTGGAATCATACATGACAATAACAGTACAAAATGTGATATATACAAGCATCTTGCACGCGCTTACATGCAATCAGGATATTCTGACAGTGTTGTTTATTTTGCTGATAAAGGGATAGAAATATGTAAAGTTCCTAAGTTGAAAAATGAGTTTCTGATGATGAAAGGTCTTGCTTATGCCAAGAAAGGTGTTTTAGATTCTGCTAAATATTACATAGATCCTAATATATATAATGTTGATATAACTTTTCGTGTAAGAGCATATCGTACTATATCAGAGGCATATGACAAGTTGAAAATGCTTTCTCAAGCTCATGAATTCCTGATTAAGTATACAGAAGTTGTTGATTCTATAGTATTGGATAGGAGGGATGAATTGCTTGAAAAGATGCATGGTATCCATGAATATAATATCCAGAAAGATCGTGCAAATAAAGCAGAAATGCAAGCAGCATCCAGTCAGTTAATGTTTTCAAATTTTCTTCTTGTCGCTTTAATTTTGATAATGATTCTTTCTGTTTTATTACATTACTATCGTTCTAATAAACGGAAACTTACTGAACGTTTAAGGGAAGAGACTTGTCTTAAAATGGAAGAAACGATAAAACGTAGGGACGCAGAGATTTCTCTTGCCCGTAAGCAGGAAGAGTTAAGACAACAGGAAATTGAAAAACTTAATCGTAATATTGATTATTACAAGCAACTAAACAACGTAACTCTTCCCATAATAATGAGAAGGCAAAATGCGCAGGGGGCACTTCATCTTTCGGATGATGACTGGGATATTATTATAGGTAACGCTGATGCATGTTTTGATATGTTTTCACGTAGATTGAAGGAGTATTGTCCACAATTGACCGAAGACGAAATTCGTTTCTGCTGTCTGGTAAAAATGGAATTGTCTATGTCGTTGTTGTCTGAAATATATCACATTGCTAAAGCCAGCATTTCCAGACGTAAAATGAGATTAAAAGAGAAAATGGGTGTTGAAAATATCAGTTTCGACGAATTTATTGCCGAATTTTGATGGGGTGTTTTCTGATTTGTACATCATATAAATTATCAATTATTTGATAATCAGTGTATTAATATATACTCATGTACATCTTGTTTTTTACTATATAAAAGAAAGATATGTATCTTTGCATCGTAAGAAAAACAACACAAAACACCCATATATTTTCATTCTATATCTTTAATCGCTAGAAAGCCGTATCTTAATATCTTTGCTCATGGATATTATTGATACGGCTTTTACTTTTTTATTTTTGATTAATCGTTTTTCTACTGAATATTGTCTTCATCATTATCGTCATCGAAGTCGAAGTCAAAATCATCGAAATATTCAGGTGTAAAGAATTCATCCAAACTACGTCTGTCTTTCTTTGTTGGTCGTCCTGTACCTCTTGCCCTATCTATGAATCCGCTAATCTTACTCATTTCAAGAAGCTCATATTGTTCGGGTGTTGTTACATTTTCCATTATTTCCGGTACAAGTTTTGCACCAACACGTTTTTCTATGGCTTGCAATACTTTAAATGAATATGTGATTGGAGACTTTTTTACATTGATAATATCTCCAGGTTTAATCATTCTAGATGGTTTTACTTGAGCACCATTTATACTAATTCTGCCTTTTTTGCAAGCATCTGCAGCTATGGTTCTAGTTTTGAATATTCTGGCTGCCCATAACCATTTATCGATTCTGGCTTCTGACATACTTATTTGTTGTTATATTGGTTCATTGTATTGTTCAATCCAGCCAGACAAAAGCTTTTTATAATTTCACCTGCAAGTTCTATTCTTTCGGGAAGAATCTTTTGGGCTTCATCGTCAAATTGACCAAGTACAAAGTCTATTTGCCCCCCTTTAGGAAAGTCATTACCTATACCAAATCTTAGGCGTGAATAGTTTTGTGTACCTAGTGTTGCTGCAATATGTTTTAGACCATTGTGTCCTGCATCACTTCCTTTTCCTTTCAGACGCAGAGTCCCTAATGGCAGTGCTAAATCATCGACTATAATAAGTATATTCTCAAGTGGGATTTTTTCTTGTTGCATCCAATATCGTACAGCATTTCCGCTAAGATTCATATATGTGGATGGTTTTAGCAAAAACAGTTGTTTTCCTTTTAATGACATGTTTGCTACAGCACCATATCTCTTATCGCTAAAAACAATATTGGACGCCTTTGCTAAGGCGTCCAATACCATAAATCCTATATTGTGACGGGTATTACGGTATTCATCACCGATATTTCCCAATCCTACTATCAGATATTTCATTAAATACGGATTTGTTGTTGTGTATTAGTTTTTAAACTATTACTTATTTCTTACCAGAAGCTGCTGCTGCCTGAGCACCACGAGCTGCACGAGTCAATTTAACAGCGCATACTACAGCTTCTTTTGCATTCAAGATTTGCAATCCTTCGTAATTCAATTCACCAACCTTAATTGTCTTACCAAGACCTAAGTTAGTAACGTCAACTATAAGTTTTTCAGGAATAACGTTATACAAAGCTTTCACTTTAAGTTTACGTACCTGTAATGCTAATTTACCACCGGCTTTAACACCTTCTGCAAGACCTTCCAATTTAACAGGAACTTCCATTACGATAGGATTAGCTTCGTCAATCTGCAAGAAGTCAACGTGAAGAATTTTGTCTGTTACAGGGTGGAACTGAATATCTTTCATGATAGCTGTAATAACTTTGCCATCAATATTCAAATCAACTACGTAAATATGTGGTGTATATACCAAATTACGTAAACCATCGTTTGTAACAGTGAAATGAGTTGCTACCTGATTTCCGTTTTCATCTTTGTTGATTCCGTACAATACGCATGGAACACTGTCGCACTTACGAAGTTCGCGAGTTGCTTTCTTACCTGTTTCAGTTCTCAAAGAACCTTTGATTTCAATTGATTTCATTTTCTTAAAATTTTGTGTTACTCTAAATTAAGTTGAATAATAAATTGCTTAATTCGCCATCACACGATGTGGTATACACACGATGAATTTAAAAAAGCGGTGCAAAGATATGTCTTTTATTCTAAATAGCCAAACAATGTATCGTTTTTTCTTTTATTTATATAATATAGTTCTTATTTGAATTGATTAAAAAAATCAAAAGTCAATATCAATTTTTATGTCTGACGAATGGTCTGGTGTATTTTCTTCATTCTTGTTTGTCAGTACATTTTCATTATGTTGATTGTTGTCAATGAATTTTATAGCTTCATGCAATCCTTCCAAGAATTTCTCAAAATCTTCTTTGTATAAGAAAATTTTATGCTTTTCAAAACTAACAGCAGGAGCATTTCCCTCACTGGATATAATTTTTTTACTTTCAGTTATTGCAAGGAACATATCATCTTTTTTATTTTTTCTTACGTCAACATAGTAAATCCTTTTTCCTGCTTTAATAGCTTTTGAGAATACAATTTCTTTGTCTGTTTCAGTCATAGCTTTCTTCTTTAAATCTTCCATAGTCACTATATATAATAAATAAATCGTGCCCAAAGTTGAATATTTTTTTTTTATGTTCAAAGAAAGTATGTATAGAATTTATTCGAAAAGTGAAAAAAAATAGAAAAATACGTACTTATGTTGCCAGAAAAGAATAAAATGCTTACTTTTGTGCCTTGAAATTTCATCTTATTAATATGATAAACAGAGTTCTTATTCGTCTGAAAATAGTTCAGATTATTTACGCTTATTATCAGAATGGCGGAAAAAACTTGGATACTGCAGAAAAAGAGTTGTTCTTCAGTCTATCCAAAGCGTACGATTTGTACAATTATCTTTTACTTCTTATGGTTGCTGTTACGCGTTATGCAAGTAAGAAAATCGATGCAGCAAAAAACAAACTAGCGCCTACAAAAGAAGATTTGTCACCTAACATGAGGTTTGTGGAAAACAAGTTCATCTCCCAGCTTGAGGCTAATAACGAACTTAATGCATTCGTAGTTGCCCAAAAGAAGACTTGGGACAATGAGGAGGATTTTGTGAAATCTCTATATGAAAAAATCCAGCAGAGTGATATTTATGCAGAGTATATGTCTGCAGAAACTACATCATATGATGATGATCGTGAGTTCTGGAGAAAAATCTACAAGAATATAATTTTCAATAATAAGGAGCTTGACGAAGTACTTGAAGATCAAAGTTTGTATTGGAATGACGATAAGGAAATAGTAGATACATTCGTTCTTAAGACAATAAAACGTTTTGATCCAAAAAATGGAGCAAAACAGGAATTGCTGCCTGAATTCAAGGATGAGGAAGATCAGGATTTTGCACGCCGTTTGTTCCGCAGAGCATTGATGAATTCAGAATATTATCGTCATCTTATAGCTGAAACTTCTAAGAATTGGGACTTGAATAGAGTAGCATTGATGGACGTTGTAATAATGCAGATTGCTCTTGCCGAAATCCTTAGTTTCCCTAATATACCGGTCAATGTTTCATTAAATGAATATGTAGAAATTGCTAAGTTGTATAGTACTCCAAAGAGCGGTGGCTTTATTAACGGTACATTGGATGCTATAGTTAACAAATTAAAAAAGGAGAATAAGCTGACAAAATAATGATATATTTGCTAGCGTAACTAAATATTAATCAAAATAAAACAAGAAACTATGAATTTATTGACAGTAATGCTGCAAGCTCAGGGTGGAGCAGATTATTCTTTCCTGATAATGATGGTAGCAATTTTTGCCATTATGTATTTTTTTATGATTCGTCCGCAGAACAAGAAACAGAAAGAAATAGCTAACTTCCGTAAGAATCTAGAAGTTGGTCAGTCTGTAATTACAGCTGGAGGTATCTATGGTAAAGTGAAGGAATTGGAGGATAATGCAGTAATTGTAGAAATAGCTCCAAGTGTAAAGATAAAGGTTGATAGAAATTCAATTTATGCTGATGCTCAGGCTCAGACAAACAAATAAAAAATAATTTTGATATGTTGTTCGGTAAAAAGAACATCAAAGATATTTTTAATGAAACTTACGAGAGAATCAGAAACTTCCTGCTTACTGAAAAGTTCAGGGAGTTTCTGATTTTTTCTTTTTTCGTTGCTATATCGTTTGGATTTTGGATGTTACAGACTTTAGATGGGCTTTTCCAAACAGAATTTAGTATTCCTTTAAGGTTAAAGTCCGTACCAAAGGATGTTATAATAACTTCTGAGCTTCAAGATGAAATAAAAGTGAAGGTTGAAGACAGAGGTACTGTTTTGCTAAATTATATGCTGGGCAGATCCTTTCTGCCTATTTCCATAGATTTTAATGATTATGACAACACTAAATCCAGGGTTCTGTTGTCTCAAGATGAATTGCGAAAGAGGGTTTCATCTCAATTAAATCCTACTACAAAACTGTTGTCGTTATATCCAGACTCTATAGGATTTGTTTATTCGCGTGGTGTATACAAGAAATTACCGGTGTCTGTTTCTGGAAAAATTACACCTGCTATGCAATATTATATTTCTAATGTCAGAGTAAGTCCGGATTCTGTTATAGTATATGCTCCATCGGAGATACTTGCAAATATGCAGACTGCATATACAATGTCTATTGAATTAGAGAATCTTTCAGAAAATACTTCGTTGCGTACGCAGCTAAGAAAAATCGAAGGTGTAAAATATGAACCTCAATTTTGTAATATTGATATATTGGTAGATATGTACTCTGAGAAAACTGTTGAGGTACCTATTGTAGGATTGGATTTTCCTACAAATAAGACATTGCGTACATTTCCATCAAAGGTAAATGTTACTTTTAAAGTTGGGTTGTCTGATTATTCAGCAATAACATCTTCTGATTTTACAATTGGAGTAAACTATAAGGATTTAATCAATTCTGATAAGGATCAGATAGAGTTGGTTGTGACGTCTTCCAATCCGGCAGTGTCTAACATTAGGCTGAATCCTTCGAAAGTTGATTATTTGATTGAAGAATCTATTAATTATATAAGATGAGAACACTTCGTATAAAATTAGGTGTAACCGGTGGGATAGGGAGTGGAAAGTCGTATGTCTCCTCTTCTTTAAGACTACGTGGAATACCTGTTTTCGATTCTGATTCGGAGGCAAAGAAGTTGATGTTAGAAGATAAAATAATTGTCTCTTCATTAAAGGGTTTGTTGGGAGATGATGTGTATATAGCAGGAAATCTCAATAAACAGCTTCTTGCTTCGTATATTTTCAGTTCACCGGATAATGCATTAAAAGTCAATTCTATAGTTCATCCACGTGTTAAACAGACTTTCCTCAAGTGGGCTGATGAGTGTTTTATGCGAGGGTGTAATGTTGTAGCCATAGAGAGTGCTATTTTGTTTGAAGCAGGATTTGATGATATTGTTGATAGGGTAGTGATGATAAATGCTCCTTTGGAAATAAGAATTTCAAGGGTTATGTTGCGCGATAACGTTACAAGAGATAAGGTTATGGAAAGAATCAATTTGCAGATGCCGGATGAAGAGAAAATGCTTAAATCAGACTTTATAATAATGAACGATGGTATTATGTCGCTTGATGTCCAGATAGACAAGCTTATTTCCTCATTGTAGATTATAAAAGATATTCAATATCTTGTGTAATTCGATTGCTAGTTGTATTTTTGTCCTATATTAATAATTAAAAACGATAGAAACATGTTGAAAACAATTTTGGCTATATCAGGTAAACCTGGGCTATATAAGCTGATTTCACAGGGAAAGAATATGCTTATAGTGGAATCTGTAAGTTCAGACAAGAAGCGTTCTCCTATTTATGCTTCTGATAAGGTTATTTCATTGGGTGATATTGCAATGTATACAGACGCAGATGAAGTTCCATTGTCAGAGGTATTGGAGTCAGTAAAGACAAAGGAAGAAGGAAAAGAGACTTCTATTGATTATAAGAAAGCAACTGCTGAGGAATTATGTGAGTTTATGGCAGCTGTTCTTCCAAACTATGATAGAGATAGAGTTCATCTTAGTGATATCAAGAAACTCATACAATGGTATAATCTTTTGATATCTAATGGTGTTACTGAATTTGTAGAAAAAACAGCAGAATAAGTATTTCTGAAATATTTATTTGAGACCATCTTAAGGATGGTCTTTTTTTTATTTTATGAGTACTGACTGACATGGTACAAAAAAAGAGTCCTGATTTCAGGACTCTTTTATAGAGCGGAAGACGGGGCTCAAACCCGCGACCCTCAGCTTGGAAGGCTAATGCTCTATCAACTGAGCTACTTCCGC